>NZ_JBTNDT010000007.1:0-227142 GCF_054510855.1 Arthrobacter rhamnosi
GGTTGGGGTGCTGTTTTCTCCTCGACAGGGAAAACCCCTCCCCCTTGTCCTCTTCCCCCATGCACACCCCCGCCGCGGGTTCTTCTTGTGCCGAATCAGGTGTTTTCCTCGACAGTTCCGCTGTCGCGACCCACACTTGATCCACTGGGGACGCCGGGCGTCGGGACTTCCTCTCGGCGGCCATTCTGCAGGCACCGACAACCAGGAAGCGTCCCATGAAAATTCCCTCAGCCCTTGCCGTCCTCGCCCTCGCTGCGGGCAGCGTAGCCGCCGCAGCCCCGGCCCAGGCCGCCCCCGTCTCCCGGGACCCGTATTCGGGGACGGACACCTTCACCGAGTGTGGCTTCTACGCCGGAAGAAGCGTGTTCGAGGGCACCGTCACCATCTCCGATGCCACTCCATCCACGGGCGGGCAGTTCTTTCGCCTGACCAACAAGTTCAGTTTCACCGACACCTTCACCAACCCGGACACCGGCGACTTCATCACCGTGACGGGCAACGGGCTGTTCAAGGAACTCCAGCCGCGCCCGCAGGCGGGCGGCATCGTGGACTACGTCACCCATGACGTCGGCCGGTTCGTGACCCGGGACTCCTCGGGGGAGGTGCTGGCCCGAGAGAACGGCATCATCGTCACCGCCTACACGTTCGACACCCTCAACGACTCGGCGCCGGGCGGGAACGGACTGTCCGATGAGCTGGTGAGAGTTTCCGGGCCGCATCCGCTGTTCGACGTCGACTTCTGCGATTTCCTCGACGAGCAGATCGGCTAGCGGCGGACGCTGCTCCGGAAGCGGTTGAGAAGTGACTGCGGGAACAGCCGCGCCCGGATCCTGGTGCGCAGGGAACTGCCGCCGCGGAGCGCGCGGGTGAGCGTGTCGACGTCGTCCCACCGCGGGAGCGCCGTCGGCCGTGCGGTCACCGACGGCCGGATGCCCCCGGACGAGATGTCGGTGGCCTGGTTTCCCCCGCCATGCCCGGCGTACTCCTCGTACTCGAAGGCCGACCTCAGCCGCGCGAGGGACGTGGCCGGTTCTGCTGCCAGGGTGGCGTCGCGGGCGAGCCGGCCGGCGAAGGTGCGCGGCGTGTCCGTGGGCTGGAGGGGGTACCCGTAGTCGCCGGCGATCTCCGTCGTCTCGGCCCACGCCGCAGTCGCGGCACCATCCGTGTCCGCGAAGGCGCCGGTTCCGGCCACGGCCCGCCGGCGCGACCGCGTCCTGGCCGTGCGGGCGAGGAACGGCAGGAGTGCGAGCAGCGCGATGCCCGTGACGGCGAGCAGGCCGTCGACGGGCCGTGCCTCGTCGGAGGCCCCGTTCGCCCCGGCACCGTCGGCGGCGTCCGACCCCTCCGCCGTCGATCCTGACTGCCCGGACACGTCGGGGAGGCCACCGGGGTTGAGCGCATCGGTGTCGTCGGCGCGGGGCCCCACCGGAGCGAACGCCTGCTGGGCATAGGTGGGAACGACCCCGCGCGACGGGGTCGGTTCGAACCGGACCCACCCCACACCCTCGAAGTACAGCTCCGGCCAGGCGTGCGCGTTACGGGAGTCCACGATGAATTCGCGCAGGTCCGTTCCCCCGGGACCTTCCTCCGTGTTGCCCGTGGGGCTACCCGGTGTGTAGCCGATGGCGACGCGGCTAGGGATCCCGGCCGCGCGGGCCATGACGGCCATGGTCCCCGCGTAGTGCACGCAGTACCCGGACTTCGACTCGAGGAACCGTGCCATCACGTCCATGCCACTGCCGTCGTACCCGCCGTCCACGGGTGCTTCCACCGAGTAGGTGAAGTCGGGCCCGCGCAGGAAGTTCTGGATCGCGAGCGCCTTGTCGTAGGGATTCACGAACCCGCCGGCGATCTCCTCGGTCGTGGTGCGCACGATGTCCGGGGTGTCATCGGGCAGCTGCGTGAAGATCTCCGGGACGGCGTCGGGGTCCGAGGGCCGGATGGCGCCGAGCCCGTCGCGCGTCAGCTCCGCCGAACGGCTCTCCACGAGATACCGCTGGCGCGCCGTCGAGCCTCCGTCCGTGGCGAGGATGGACAGATTGGCCGGGTCCCAGGCCCAGGACCCCAGAAGGTTCGAGATGCCCACCGGCGAATAGGGTGCCAGGAGCCAGGGGCTCGCGTAACTCTGCGTGGTGATGCGGGTGAAGACGGTCTGTGCCTCGGGTGCGTTTCCGGGCGCGCCCTGTTCCTCCCCGATCTCGGTGACGCCGCGTTCGCGGTCTCCGATCCTCTGGTCGGGTTCCCACCGTCTGCCGCTGAAGTCCTCGAGGGTGACCGCGCGGAGGTACAGGGGGGTGTCCGAGTTGGTGGAGTAGGCGATCCGTCCGAAGCCCGTGGGATTCCGGAGGTCGTTCCCGAGCGTTACGGCGGGATTCAGTCCGGTGGCGTTGCCCCACACGTTCAGGCGCGCTCCCTGGGGGAAGGCGCCGGAGTTGAAGCCGGGGACGAACAGCGGCAGGATCACGGTCACGGCGAGGGCCGCCACGCCGATGGTCATGCTCCGGCCGGCGAATCCCGAGGATGCCCGCGCGCCGCCTGATGCAAGGCGGTTCTCCCGCCACTGGGCTGCGGCGAGGAGCAGCAGGTAGGCCATCACAGTGGTGAGGAAGGCGAACATCCCGACGCCGTTCGGCTTCACGATGGCCGGCGCCACCATGACGGCGAGGAGTCCGAGGCCGCTCGCGGCCGGCATGCGCATTGTCACCGCGAAGAGATCCACGATGATGGCGATGAGCCCCAGGGCTGCGCACGTGATGAGGAAGATCCCGGCGCCGGGCAGCACCGGAGCCACCTGGGAGACCACCGTGTCCTCGGCCTGGGCGAGGAGGCGCTGGAGCTGGAGTGAGGTGCCCGGCCCCGGCACGACGCCGAGGATGCTCTGCCGCGGGAAGAACTGGGCCGTGAGGGTGCCGACGAGCGCGAGCACACCCGCGACGGGGGCCAGCAGGGCGCTCAGGCGGAGAGCCCTCGTCAGTGCCATCGCCAGCAGCACGGGGACGAGTGTACGGATCACGGGCAGGAGCCACGTCCACGGTTCCACGACGCCGTTGAGGCTCGTCGCCGCGGCGAGCACGGCGAGGAGGGAGGCGCCGGTGACGGACCAGTGCCAGGGATCGGCGGCGGGGGCCGGCGGGGTCGGCGTAGGGGGTACCGGCGCGGGGGCGGGGGTCGGCCGGGAGAGTGTCGAGGTCATGCCGGTCCTCTGTGGGAAGTGTCTCGGGACGTGGAGGCGCGGTGCGGCGGGCGGGCCGAGCCGGAGGAAGTGCTGGACGAGGTGGAGGACGTCGTGGAGGAGGCGGATGCCCGGCCCACCGCGTGTTCGAGCCCTGCCCAGACCGCGGGCAGGTCCGCTGCGGGGGACGCGGCCGCCGCATGCCAGCCGGCGTCCCGCAGGATGTCGAGCTGCCGCTGCGAATCGGCGGGCCGCTCGGACGAGATGATGGCGTAGGACGCCGACCCGTAGTCGGACGCCGACGCGAGTGCCCGTGCCTCGTCCAGGGTGATGAGGCCGAGGACGGCGATGAGGGGTCCGCGGTTCCGGGTCGAGACCAGCTTGTCGAGCAGGTCGTCCCCGAAGGCTGAGTGGGACGCCGTCTGGGACGTCTCGGCCGTCGTGCGGCGGATGCGGCGTGCGGCGGTCCGGGCCGCCTCGCCGGCGCGGATCACCGTGCTCCCGTGTTCCTCGGTCTGGCTGCGGCGTCCCGTCTCCGGAGCGAGTTCGAGGGCCGCGAGACCCTCCGCGATCCCGGCGACGGCACCGGGTCCGTGGTGCTCCTCATCGGCAGGGAACGGCGCGGACGGCGAGTGCAGCAGTGCGGGGGCGCCGTGGTGGTCGAGGAACCGCAGGGCATAGTTGCGCTCGAGCAGGTGGGCACTGATGGACATGACCGCGGTGACGGCCCATTCGAAGGTCGGGGAGCTGGAGAGGCCGTTGCCGCCGGTCCCGTCGCTGCCGAAGGCCATGCTGAAGCCCGTACTGAAGCTGTGGTGCCGCTGGTCCATCAGCAGGGTGGCCTGCGGCGTGGTCACGGATTCCTCCTGCCGCACCATGAGTTCACTGTGGCGTGCCGTCGCGGCCCAGTGGACGCGCCGCATCGAGTCTCCGTGCCGGTACTCACGTGTCATGACGTCGTCGTCGCTCGGGTTCGCCTGGCGGTGGGTGGTCGCCATGCCGTCGTTGCCGCGGGACCCCGAGAGCGCGGAGGCCAGCAGTTCGACGGGAGCCGGGGTGACCACGAGGGCATCCGTGCCGCCGAGCTCGTGCCGCGACTTCCCGAGCCCGAACGGGTCGGTGAACTCCGCGGTGACCGGGCCGATGTCGTAGACCCCGCGCGAGGTGGAGCGGATCCGGTACTCGTAGAGGGAGACACCGTTCCGGGGACTGCGCGAGGGGTAGGTGAACTGGGGTGCCTGGCCGAAGCGGGCGGGAAGCCGCTCCTCCATCGAGATGCTCGCACCTCCCGTGACCGCGGCGGTGAGGGAGAGCGTGACCGTCGTCGTCGAACCGATCTCCATGGACTGCGGCTGGAAGCGGCGGGCCACCGTGAACCGGGGCTTGACGAGCCTCAGCACGATGAGCGAGGCCAGCGGCAGCGCCAGGAGCAGCACGCCCACGTACAGGAGGTCGCGGCGGCCCAGGACCTGCGCGAACAGCAGTGCCACGACGGCGGTGAGGATGAAGCCCCAGCCGCGCACGGTCAGGATCCGCGTGGGGAGCTTGTCGAGGAGGGCCATCAGGAATCCGTGGGCTAGGAAAGACAGGGGGAGGCCGGCGTCATCGCCGGTGCGCCTCGCGGGCCACCGGGACCCGTGAGAGGACGTCGTGCACGATGCCCGACGCGGTGTCGCCGGCGCTGATGGCCTTGCGGTCCAGCAGGAGCCGGTGGGCGAGGACGGCGTCGGCGGTGGCCGCGATGTCATCGGGAAGGACGAAATCACGGCCCTCGAGCGCTGCTCCGGCCTTCGCGGCCCGCAGGAGCTGCAGCAGCGACCGGGGGCTCGCGCCCAGCCGCAGTCGCGGGTGCTCGCGGGTGGCGCGTCCGATCGCCACCGTGTAGTCCTTCACGGCCGGCGAGACGTACACCCCGCGTACCTGCCGCATCATGCCGGCGATGTCCGCCACACTCGCCACCGGACGGATGGCCTCGAGCGGGGAGACGGACTGGTGGGTCTCGAGCATCGCGGCTTCCGCGTCCGCATCGGGGTAGCCCATGGAGATCCGGGCCATGAAACGGTCGCGCTGCGCCTCGGGCAGGGGATAGGTCCCCTCCATCTCGATCGGATTCTGCGTGGCGACCACCATGAACGGTTCACCGAGCGGGTGGGTGTGCCCGTCCACGGTCACCTGGTGCTCCTCCATGCACTCGAGGAGCGAGGACTGGGTCTTGGCCGACGCCCGGTTGATCTCGTCGCCGATGACGATGTTCGCGAAGACGGGGCCGGGCCGGAATTCGAAGCGCCGGGAGTCCTGGTTGAAGATCGACACCCCGGTGACGTCGGAGGGCAGCAGGTCGGGCGTGAACTGGATGCGGTTGACCGTGCAGTCGATCGTGCGCGCGAGCGACTTCGCGAGCAGGGTCTTGCCGACGCCGGGTACGTCCTCGAGGAGCAGGTGGCCCTGGGCCAGCAGCACGGTGAGCGCGAGGCGCGCCGCTTCCGGCTTGCCGTCGATGACCGTCTCGATGGTGGAGAGGATGCGGGCGCTGATGTCGTGGAAGGTCGCGCCGGGAACGTCCGGCTCCGCCGGTGCCGCCAACCGGGAATCCGCAGGAGATTCGGCGATGTTGTGCTGGACGTCCATGGGCGCCTTCCATGTGCGGCTGCGGCGGCAGACGTCGGCCGGAGGACCGTGTTCATCGACACGCAGGTAACGGCCGCAGCCCGTCCGGCTCGGGGCAGGACGGGCAGGGCTGACTGATTCAACAGATTACTAGCTCAACCTGCTCCCCGCGAGATAAGTTCCGCGTGCTGGCTAGGCTTGAACCATGTGTAACAGCGCAACCCATGCCCCCCACCCCTACGCGGCGGGGGAGACCCCGCCGGCCTACCGGGAGCCGGACGGCACGGACACCGCAGACACGGCGGACGCCGCGCCGGACGAGCGGCGACGGCGGAAGGGCGGGTACCCGCCGCTGCCCGAACCGTTGCCCGTCCCCGTGATCGACAACCACACCCACTTCGACTTCCGGGAGGGGCCGGTCGAGGTGTCGATCCGGCAGGCTCTGGATGCCGCCGAGGCCGCCGGGGTTCGTGGAGCCGTCCAGGTGGGCACCGACCTGGCCTCCTCACGCTTCACCGCCGACGTCGTCGGACAGGACGCGAGGCTCCTCGGAGCCGTGGCCCTCCACCCCAACGACGCACCGCTCCTCGAGGAGGCGGGCACCCTCGACGACGCGCTCGCCGAGATCGAGCAGCTCGCCGCCGGTCCGCGCATTCGTGCGCTGGGGGAGACGGGCCTCGACTACTTCCGCACGGGTGAGGAGGGTCGGGGCGGCCAGCTCCGGTCCTTCCGCAGCCACATCGACATCGCGAAGCGACTGGGCAAGGCACTGCAGATCCATGACCGCGAGGCGCACGACGACGTCGTGGCCACGCTTCTTGCCGACGGAGCCCCGGAGCGCGTGGTGCTGCACTGCTTCTCGGGCGACGCGGACCTGGCACGCACCTGCAACGAGCACGGCTGGTACATGTCCTTCGCGGGAACCGTGACCTTCCGGAATGCCGGGAACCTGAGGGAGGCGCTGCAGGTCGCCGACCCGGCCCTCGTGCTCACGGAGACCGATGCGCCGTTCCTGACGCCGCACCCCCACCGGGGCCGCCCCAACGCCTCCTACCTGGTCCCCTACACGGTGCGGGCCATGGCCGGGATCCTCGGAGCGGACCTCGACTCCCTCTGCGCCCGGCTGACGGCGAACACGGAGGCCGTCTACGGCAGCTGGGACTGAACCCGGCGGCGGACGCGATTACCGGCATCGGACCTCATTCTCGAACGGACCCGGCGATCCAGGTAGATCGCCGGCCCGGACCAAGTAGTTCTCCCCGCACGACGGGTGTGCACCACTCGTGTGGAGCTCGTGGGCAAGGCTCTATCGTCGGTCGAGGAAGTGCTGCCCGCATCCCCCAGAGCTGTGGGCGGCCCGTGCTTCCTGTGTGACGCACGCCTTTCCTTGAGACCGGAAGGCTGAACGCGTCACCCGCCTTCCCTGAAGGCAACCCAGGGGTCGGCGGCGTCAGGCGCCCTCTTGAGACCAGGCCGCTTCCAGCGGCGCTGCCGGCTCCCTGGTTCCCCCAACCGTCCCGGTCGCGGCGGAGCGCACCAGCGGGACGGATACGATGATCGGGTGACCACGCCCCCTGACGCCGGACAGCCCGCCCCCCTCTTCGGAGCCGCAGACATCCGGCGCCTGGCGGCCGAGGTGGACATCCGGCCCACCAAGACCCTCGGGCAGAACTTCGTGATCGACGGCAACACCATCCGCAGGATCGTCGCCGCCGCGAATCTCGGGGCGGACGAGACCGTCCTGGAGGTGGGGCCCGGACTCGGGTCCCTGACCCTCGGCCTGCTCGACGCCGCCGAGCGCGTCGTCGCCGTCGAGATCGATCCCGTCCTGGCCGCCAAGCTGCCCGGCACCATCGCGCAGTGGCGGCCGGGGCGCGCGGCCGCGCTCGACGTCGTCCTCGAGGACGCCCTGCGCGTGACGGAACTGCCGCACCAGCCCACGTCGCTCGTGGCCAACCTGCCCTACAACGTCGCCGTCCCCGTGGTCCTCAACCTCCTCGAGCGGTTCCCGTCCCTCCGCCACGGCCTCGTCATGGTCCAGGACGAGGTGGCCGACCGGCTCGCGGCTCCGCCGGGGTCGAAGACTTACGGCGTCCCGTCCGTCAAGGCGGCGTGGTACTCGAGCATGGCCAAGGCCGGGGTGATCGGCATGAACGTGTTCTGGCCGGCGCCGAAGATCGCCTCGGGGCTGGTCCGTTTCACCCGCAGGGAACCCCCCGCCACCACGGCGACCCGCGAGCAGGTCTTCGCAGTCATCGACGCGGCCTTCGCCCAGCGGAGGAAGACCCTGCGTGCGGCGCTCGCCGGCTGGGCCGGCAGCCCCGTCCTGGCCGAGCAGGCACTGCGCGCCGCCGGGGTGGATCCCACGGCCCGCGGCGAAGTCCTCGACATCGCCGCCTTCGCGCGCATCGCGGAGGCCCGGGCGGAAGCGGAGGATCGGCCCGGCGTGATCTGAGCCGGTGGGCTAGGTTGGTAGGTATGGTCTCGGGCAGAACAGTCGACATCCGCTCCGGCGCGCGCTCGGTGCGCGTGAAGGCCCCCGGGAAGATCAACGTCGCACTCAAGGTCGGTCCGCCCCGCGAGGACGGCTACCACGGGATCGCCAGCGTGTTCCTCGCGGTGTCGCTCTACGAGGAGGTCACCGCCACCGAGGCCCCGGGCAGCGGCATCAGTGTGACGGTGAACGGGCAGGGCACACTCAACCTGCCCGCCGATTCCATCCCGCTCGACAGGACGAACCTCGCGGTGCGTGCCGCCGAGCTCCTCGCCGACGTCAGCCCGGGCCGGACCGGCGTGCACCTCGACATCACCAAGCGCGTGCCCATCTCCGGCGGTATGGGCGGCGGCTCGGCGGACGCCGCCGCGGCCCTGCTCGCCTGCGACGCCCTCTGGGGCAGCGGCTTCTCCCGGGACGAGCTGGCGAAGATCGCCGTCGACCTGGGGGCCGACGTGCCGTTCGCGCTCGTCGGGGGCACCGCCGTCGGACTGGGGGTGGGCGACCAGCTCACGCCGGCCATCTCGAAGACGCCCCTGCACTGGGTCCTGGTGACCTCGGAGTACGGGCTGTCCACGCCGGAGGTCTACCGCACCCTCGACGAGATCCGCCTGCGCGACGGCGTGGTCGCCGATCCCCAGCCCTCCATCGACCCCGCGATCCTCGGCGCCATGCGTGCCGGGGACGCGCTCGGCCTCGCTCCGCTGCTGCACAATGACCTCCAGCAGGCCTCGCTCGAACTCGCGCCGGCATTGGGCGATATCCTTGACAGGGGAAAGGCCGCCGGTGCACTGGCCGGCATCGTGTCCGGTTCCGGTCCCACCATCGCCTTCCTGACCCAGAGCTCCGGCCACGCCGCCGAGCTGGAGACCCTCCTCGAGTCCGAGGGACTGCAGGCGGCGTCCGTGCACGGACCGGCGCACGGGGCTCGGATCACTCCAGACTTCGCGGGCTGACGCCCGTTCCAACCGAAAGCAGCATCTCCTTGGCACACCTCCTCGGCGCGGAAAACCTCAGCGTCGCCTTCGTCACCCGCACCATCCTGGACAACGTGTCCCTCGGCCTCGAGGACGGCGACCGCATCGGCATGGTCGGCCGCAACGGCGACGGCAAGTCCACCCTCATGCGCCTGCTCGCCCAGCGGAGCACGCCCGATTCCGGCCGCGTCACCAAGCGGCGCGACGTCTCCGTGGGCTACCTCGACCAGTCGGACGTGCTCGACGGCGACCTCGAGGTGGGCCAGGCGATCGTCGGCGACCAGGCGGACCACGAGTGGGCCTCGAATCCCAAGATCCGCGACGTCATGGGCGGCCTCGTCTCCGAGGTCGACTGGCACGCCAGGGTGTCCTCCCTCTCCGGTGGGCAGAAGCGGCGCGTGGCCCTCGCCAAGCTCCTCATCGGCGACGACGACGTCATCATGCTCGACGAGCCCACCAACCACCTCGACGTCGAAGGCGTGGCCTGGCTGGCCACCCACCTCAAGCAGCGCTGGCGTGCCACCGAGGGCGGCCTGCTGGTCGTCACCCACGACCGCTGGTTCCTCGACGAGATCTGCAACCACACGTGGGAAGTCCACGACGCCATGGTGGACGACTTCGACGGCGGGTATGCCGCCTACGTCCTCGCCCGCGCCGAGCGGGACCGGATGGCCTCCGTCGTCGAGTCCAAGCGCGTGCAGCTCGTCAAGAAGGAGCTCGCATGGCTGCGCCGTGGTGCTCCGGCCCGGACCGCCAAGCCGAAGTTCCGCATCGAAGCGGCGAACGAGCTCATCGCGGACGTCCCCGAGCCGCGGGACTCCCTCGCCCTCAGCAAGATGGCCATGTCCCGGCTGGGCAAGGACGTCCTGGACCTCGAGGACGTCAGCCTGACGCTCGACGACGGCGAGGACCGGCAGCTGTTCAACAAGATCACGCTGAGGCTGGCACCGGGCCAGCGCCTCGGGCTCGTCGGGGTCAACGGATCCGGGAAGACCACCCTCCTGCGGCTCCTCAACGGCGAGGTGAAGCCCTCGGCTGGCAAGGTGAAGAAGGGCAAGACCGTCCAGACCGCCGTGCTGTCGCAGGAGGTGCGCGAGCTCGACGACGTGAGCAACAGCCGGGTCATCGAGGTCATCGAATCCGAGAAGCGCGTCTTCGCGGTCGGCGGCAAGGAAGTGTCCGCCAGCCAGCTGGTGGAGCAGCTCGGTTTCACGAACGAGAAGCAGTGGACCCGGGTCAGCGAGCTCTCCGGCGGTGAGCGGCGGCGCCTGCAGCTGCTGCGGCTGCTCGTCGGGGAGCCCAACGTGCTGATGCTCGACGAGCCGACCAACGACCTCGACACGGACACACTGTCCGCGATCGAGGACGTCCTGGACGGCTGGCCGGGAACCCTCGTGGTGGTCTCCCACGACCGCTACCTGCTGGAGCGCGTCACCGACAGCCAGATGGCGCTCCTCGGTGACGGCAGGCTGCGGGACCTGCCCGGCGGCGTCGACCAGTACCTCGAGCTGCGCAAGGCGGCAGGTCCGCTGACGGCGACCGGGAGCGCCGCCTCGCCCGCCATCAGTGGTGGATCCACGGGGAGCTCCTCCGAGGCGGAGCTGCGGCAGGCCCGCAAGGACCTTGCCCGCATCGAACGGCAGATCACCAAGGTCGACGCGCAGAAGGGCAAGCTGCAGGAGCAGATGAACGACGCCGGTGCGAAGCCGGATGCCGACTTCGAGCACATCGCCGGCCTCAACCTCCGCCTGCAGGAGCTGCAGGCGGAGATCGAGGACCTCGAGGCCCAGTGGATGGACGCCGCAGAGGTCCTGGGGGAGTAGGGCTCGTGCCGGCGACAGGAGGGACCACCGGAATACGGAGGACCGTCCTGGTCCTGGCTGCAGTGCTCATCGCCTGCCTGGCCGTCGTCCTGTTCCTGCCCGGGCAGCAGGGCGGACAGCAGGGCGGGCAGGAGAGCGGGTCGGAGGACGGCCGGACGGGCGGACAGCAGGGCGGGCAGGAGGGGGCGTGCGGGAAAGCGGATGGCGGGCCGTCGGCGGTCGGTGCCCTGCCTGCCTCGAGTGGTCCGGTGCCTGCCGGCCTTCCGGCCATCAGCGGAAAGCGTCCCGCCTTCGGGATCGCGACGGAGGGCGGGTTCGGTTCGCCGGAGCAGTGGGACGAGGTCGCCACCGCCCTCGGAGAGAGCCCGTCCCTGATCATGGCCTACTCGAACTTCACCGAGCCCGTGCCCTGGGCCGGCCTGGAGGCAGTCGCCGCCCGGGGCGCCACGCCCGTCGTGACGTGGGAACCCTGGGCTCCCGCGACGGGCTCGGACCAGACGCGTTTCGCGCTGAGCACCATCACGGCCGGTCACCACGACGCGTACCTCCAGCAGTGGGCCGGTGCCCTGCATGCCTACGGCAAGCCGGTGCTGCTCCGCTTCGCGCACGAGATGAACTACCCCTGGTATCCCTGGGGAGCCGATACCAACGGCAACGCACCTGCCGACTACATCGATGCGTGGCGCCACGTGCACGACCTGTTCGCCGCCGCCGGCGCGACCAACGTCTCGTGGGTCTGGAGCCCCCAGGCACCGACCTGCGACTCCCTGCCGCTGAAGGCCTTCTACCCCGGCGAGGGGTACGTCGACGTCGTCGCGCTGGACGCCTACAACTGGGGCACCACGCGGGAGAACGAGGCGTGGCGCAGCCCGCAAGAGCTCTTCGCGGAAGGACTGCGCCAGCTGCGCGAGGTGGCTCCGGGCATCCCCATCCTGATCGGCGAGACGGCCTCGACGGAATCGGGCGGATCGAAAGCGGAGTGGGCGGAAGGACTGGTGGCCTACCTCGCGGCGCAGCCCGACGTCCAGGCATTCATCTGGTTCGACTACCGGAAGGAGTCCGACTGGCGCATCGACAGCAGCGACGCCTCACGCGACGCCCTGAGGTCGGCCCTCTCCGCGCGATAGCGCCTGCGGCGACGGCCGTTACAGACGAGTAGCCGCGTCTTCCCGCAGTCCGCACGTTAACTGGGCGTTTCAGGAAGATTTTCTTCCATGATCGGCTCGTTAACACTCCGTGGAGGTCACCACCGCGGCATACCACCTCTCGTCTCAGGCGCGAGGTGCTGATGGGCACTACTCACCCGAGGGATCACAGGTCCGATCGGCCCGTTCGAGCTGATCTCCTCGGCATCAAAAGCCCACGTCAGGGGGGGAAAGGGCTGACCACGATGTCGCGCACCGGCTTTGAGGACCCCTGTCCTCCGCAGAGGAGCCGAGCCCGCAGCGCCGCCCTGGCTCCAAGTGATCTCGGCCCGGATTGCACGTGGAAGCGCTCAGTTTTCGAGTATCCATTGCCACCAGCAGCAGTCCTAGTGTCGGTTCAGAAGGTTACTGATGATCTTCCGGTGATCAAGCGCCTGCCCGCACCGCAGCTCGACTGCGGAAGCCACGGCCCGGCGCAAAATGCCCGCTGACGTGCAGTCCACCAGCCGCTCTCACTTGCCCGAGGACTTCCATGCACAGGATGCTGCCCGCCGCCACCACTGCCTCCGCCTTCGACGTCGGGCTCGATTCACTCGTCGCCCGATGGTCCGACTGGACCGCCAGCATCGACTGGACAGACGTCAGCACGTTCTGGGCCGAGATCACCCCCTACTTCCCGGTCGCAGTGGCCGGGGCCATCGTGTGGGGCCTTTGGCTCTACCGGTTCATCCTGTCCCACCGGGCCAGGCCCATCGTGACGGACCACCGTGCGACCACGTCCGTCATCGTCCCGTCCTTCCACGAGGACCCCGACATCCTCATGAGTGCCCTCGAGTCATGGCGGGTGCAGAAGCCTGATGAGATCATCATCGTCCTCGACGTGGAGGACCTCGATGCCTACGCGAGGATCGAGGCGCTGCAGGATCCTACGGTCAAGCCGATCCTCTTCCACCACGTGGGCAAACGGTCCGCACTCGGCGTCGGCATCCGCCTCGCTCAATACGACATCCTGGTCCTGACGGACTCGGACACCTGGTGGCAGCCGGAGCTGCTGAGGAACGTGCAGATGCCGTTCATCGATCCGCTCGTCGGTGCCGTCGGAACGCACCAGTCCGTCTACAAGCGGGACACGAGTGTCTGGCGCCGCATCGCCGACTGGCTCGTGAACCTGCGCTACTTGGACTACGTGCCGGCCATGGGCGCCGCGGGCGCTGTCCCCTGCATCTCCGGGCGCACCGGCGTCTACCGGCGCTCCGCCGTGCTGCCGGTCCTCGAGCACCTCGAGGACGAGTACTTCCTCGGGAAGCGGTGCATCTCGGGCGACGACGGCCGCCTCACCTGGCTGATTCTCGCCTCGGGTTACAAGACCGTGCACCAGTCGTCGGCCCGCGCCCTCTCGATGTTCCCGGCCAGCTTCCGGGCGTTCGTCAAGCAGCGTGTTCGGTGGAGCCGCAATTCCTACCGCTGCTACCTGACGGCCATCGGCACCGGGTGGCTGTGGCGCGTACCCTTCATCACCAAGGTCACGGTCCTGCAGATCCTCCTGACCCCGGTGACCATGGGGCTGACGATGTTCTACCTCATCTTCAACCGGCTGGACTTCACGGTGCTCGGGGTTGCCGCGGCGCTGTGCTGGTTGCTTCTGGGCCGCGGGATCCGGGGGATCTCCCACCTCCGCCGCCACCCGCGGGACATCATGATCCTGCCCGTCCTCGCCTTCGCAGTGATCCTCGTGGCACTGCCCATCAAGCTGTACGCGTTCGCCACGATGAACAAGCAGGGCTGGCTCACCCGGCACGCTGACCAGATCGGTGGCGACGGGCAGGACGCCGTGAGCCTGGAATCGAAGACCGACACTGCGCACGGTACCGGGCAGGACGAGCGGGAGGTCGTCGCATGACCGGCAGGAAACCAATCCTCCTCAGCATCCTCGCGCTCGTCTTCATCGCACTCGTGGGAGCGGGTTTCATCGCCGCGGGCGACCTCTGGAAGGAAGCCGAGGCCGACGCCGTCGGACGCAACGAGATCGCGGCCAACGGCAACGTGCAGGGTGAGCTGTACACCGGGGACCCCCGCAGCGAGGCCCGTATCGTCCAGGGCGAGGAAGAGCGCCTCGTGTACGTGAGGACCATCGCCTCCGCGGCCCGGTGGCGCGTCGACGGGCTCGAGGGCCCGTACCGCCTCCACACCGGAGCGACCAACACCCTCGTGCTCCCGGCCCGCACCGCGCCGTACACCACAGCGGACCTCCTGCAGCTCGCCCCGGACACCTTCAAGGAGCTGGCGTCCTCGACGTTCATGCTGACCGAGAACATCGTGGTGCTGCCCGGTGCCACCCTCTCCTTCAGTGGGGGAGAGGGAATCACCGTGCGCCTGCAGAGCAACAAGGACGCCTTCGTGTCGATCGTCGCCCTCGGTGGTTCGCTTGCCGTGAGCGGTACCGAGGAGTCCGACGTCGCCATCACGAGCTGGAACGGCGCCGGCGCCGACACCGACACGTCCGACGGGCGCGCCTATGTGCGCGTCATCGGCGGCCACGCTTCGTTCTCGCACGCCACCGTGTCCTCCCTCGGATTCTGGAGCGGCAACACGGGCGGCCTCGCCCTGACCGGCACCGACACGGCCGGCACCTTCCAGGATGCTCCCATGGCGGCCGAACCAGGAACTCCTGCCGGTGCCCGCCTGCTCCCCGAGGCGGACCTGAAGTCCCTCGCCGATCAGACGGACCTGGACTACAGCGTGGTGACAGCGGGGATCGACAACCTGACCGTCCGTGACAACGCGTTCGGCCTCTTCGTCACGAACGCACGCGACGTCGCCATCCGCGACACCACGATCAGCGGCAGCCTCGTGGACGGCCTCGTGCTGCACCGCTCCGTCACCGACGCGACCATCACCGGCACGACGTCGTCGGACAACGCGGTGGACGGCATCACCGTGGGCCGCTCGAGTACCCGGGTGCAACTCCAGGATGTGACGGCGAGCGGCAACGGCCGCAATGGCATCTCGCTCGACGGTCAGCCGCTCGCGGACGGACCGAATGCCGTCGGAACGGCAGTGGTCACCTACGGAGGAAACCGCCTCGTGAAGAGCATGGTTGCCGACAACGGGCGCTACGGCGTCGAAGTCAGTGGCGGCAGCAACCTGCGCCTCACCCGGAACACCATCCGGGGCAATGAGGTCGGCGTCGTCGTGAACTACGGAGCCGAAGGCGTGAGCATCATCGACAACGAGATCCGTGACCAGCACCAGCAAGGCATCGCCGTCCGAGAGCCGGGAGCGCACGCCGACATCCGCAGGAACACCATCTCCGGTGGGGACACCGGAGTGTACGTCCGCGACGCGACGGCGACGATCACGAGGAACACCATGACGTCGCTGTCCGGCCACGGAGTTTCCCTCGTCGGCAGCGTGCCTGATACCCGGGTCGCCGGGAACAACGTCGGCGGCTACGGGACCGTCGCCATCTGGGACGAGACCTCGACGGGTGCGGTGGTCGAGGAGAACGAGCTGCTGAACTGGCATCCCGCCCCCACCTTCCACAGTGTCATGAACTCCGTCTTCCAGCCGCTGACCTTCATCTGGCTGCTGCTCGGTGCGCTGCTCGTGGCCACCGCCTTCACCCGCAAGCGCCACCTACGCGTGCGGACAATCCGCAACCCCTACGAGGAGCGGGTACCGCTCACGGCCCTCAGCCGCGGCATCGTTCGCATCGACGACGTCCGGAAGGCCCAGTGACGCGCCGGGGAGGGATCACCGCCCTCGCCCTCGCAGTACTCGCGCTCGTCGTGGCCACCGTCATCGTGGTCGTGGGCCTGAACGGCACCGACGACAAGGGGTCCGCGGGCGGCGAGCGGGACCCCCAGTCGCAGCCGACCGAGGATTCCGGCGAAACGCCGGCGCCGGTGGCCACTCCGGTCGACTGCCCAGAGCCTACGGTGCGGGTGGCGACCTCGACCGAGCTCGAGAACGCCCTCGACGCCGCCCAGCCGGGAGACGTCATCGGGCTCGCGGCCGTCGTGTACTCGGGCAACTTCACGGCAACCGCGACCGGGACAGCCGAGGAGCCCATCACGCTCTGCGGCACCGCGGACAGCATCCTCGACGGCGGCACCACCGACGACGGGTACGTCTTGCACCTGGAGGACTCCTCCTACTGGGTGTTCCAGGGTTTCACCGTGCGAAACGGCCAGAAGGGCGTCATGGTGGACCAGAGCACCAACACCGTGATCGCCGGCCTGACTGTCACCACCACGGGCGACGAGGCGATTCACCTCCGGAAGTTCAGCACGGACAACAGGGTCACCGGGAACACGATCAGCAACACCGGCCTGCGGAAGCCCAAGTTCGGTGAAGGCATCTATGTCGGCACCGCCGAGAGCAACTGGTGCGACATCAGCAACTGTGAGCCCGACCGCAGCGACCGCAACGAGATCTCCGGGAACACGATCTCGGGCACCACCTCGGAGAACGTCGACATCAAGGAGGGCACCTCCGACGGGGTCCTGCGGGCCAACAGCTTCGACGGCACCGCGATTGTGGAGGCCGACTCCTGGGTGGATGTCAAGGGACGGGGCTGGGTGATTGCCGGGAACACGGGCGCCAATTCGCCCCAGGACGGGTTCCAGACCCACGAGATCGTGGACGGCTGGGGCACCGAGAACGTCTTTCGCGACAACGTCGCCCAGGTCAACGGACCCGGCGTCGGCTACTCGCTGAAGCCCGTGCGCGACAACGTCGTCGAATGCAGTAACACGGCCTTCGATGCCGGAGAAGGCCTGTCGAACGAACCCTGCACCTCCGGCTGACCAACCACCGCCCGAACGGCCCGAAACTTTCCCTTCCGACGATCCGCGATACCCCCTACCCAGAAAGAGGACCACCGATGAGCACTTCAAATGAGAGCGACCGGCCAGTACCCCGTGTAACCGTCATCGGCACCGGCTACCTCGGGGCCACCCACGCCGTGTGCATGGCGATTCTGGGCTTCGAGGTCCTCGGCGTCGACGTCGACCAGCGCAAGATCGACATGCTGTCCGCCGGCACGGTGCCCTTCTTCGAACCGGGGCTGCCGGAGAAGCTCGGCGAGGCGCTGGGATCCGGCCGCCTGCGTTTCACCACCGACTTCGACGAGGCCGCGTCCTTCGGTGACGTCCACTTCGTCTGCGTGGGGACGCCCCAGGCGCCCGACTCCTCGGCCGCCGACCTCCGATACGTCGATGCCGCGTTCACAGCGCTGGCCTCGCGTATCGACCGGAAGGCCCTGCTGGTCGGCAAGTCGACGGTACCCATCGGCACCGCCGCGCGGATCACCTCGCTGGTCCAGTCCATCTCCCCGCTCGGCACCGAGCTCGAGGTCGCCTGGAATCCCGAGTTCCTGCGCGAGGGTTTCGCCGTGCAGGACACGCTGTTCCCGGACCGCCTCGTCTTCGGCGTCGGCTCAGTATGGGCCGAGCAGCAGCTGCGCCAGGTGTTCAAGCCGATCCTCGACCTCGATACGCCCGTGATCGTCGCCGACCTCGCGACCTCCGAACTGGTCAAGGTCGCGGCCAACTCCTTCCTGGCCACCAAGATCTCCTTCATCAACGCGATGGCGGAGGTCTGTGAGGCCACGGGTGCCGATGTCAACCATCTGGCCAAAGCCCTCAGCATGGATGATCGGATCGGCGGACGCTTCCTGAAGCCGGGACTCGGATTCGGCGGTGGCTGCCTCCCCAAGGACATCCGCGCGTTCAAGCACCGTGCGGAGGAGCTCGGAGTCGGACAGGCCGTGACCTTCCTCGGCGAGGTCGACTCGATCAACAACCGCCGTCGTGTGCGCACGGTCGACCTGATCCGCGAACTCGCCGGCGGGGATCTCACCGGCGTCCGTGTGGCCGCGCTCGGCGCCGCCTTCAAGCCCAATTCCGACGATGTCCGTGACGCTCCCGCCCTCGACGTGGCGCGCCTGCTCTATCTCGAGGGAGCGATCGTCACGGTCTATGATCCTGAGGCGAACGCCAATGCGCACCGCGCCTACCCCGACCTCAACTACGTCGGCTCGATGGCCGAGGCCGTGGATAAGGCGGACGTCGTCGCACTGCTCACCGAATGGGCCGAATTCAGGAACGCCGACCCCGACACGCTCGGTGCCATGGTCAGCCACCGCCGGATCCTCGACGGCCGTCACGCCCTGAACGCCAACGACTACACGTCCAAGGGCTGGCAGTACCGTGCACTCGGCCGCCCCGCGCAGGCCGCGACGGTGGAGCTGTCCACCGACGTCCGGGATGAGACGCCGACGCCGGCGGTCTAGACGCTGGCGCGTACGGCAGGGGACGGGAGGGACGTCCCACCCGGCCCTGCCGTCGAACATCGCCTGCGCTAAAGGCAGGCGATGTTCGTCAGGCCCCGGGCGGCACCGCTCGGCTTGCACGCGACCGTGGTCCCGAGGGACGCCGACTGCACCCATACCTCGTAGCCGGGGACGCCGCCCTGCACGGTGTTGCCCCTGAAGACGTTGCCGGTGCCCCAGCCCGCGGAGACCGCGTGCACCTGGAAGGCGTCGAGCTTCGTGCCGAGGCCGGAGTTGCCCTCCACCCGGTATCCGTTGCCCTTCACATCGACCCAGGAGTCCGCGAAATTCGCGCCCGACGCGCCCGAATTGGTGAACACGTTGCCCGCGATCACCCCGCCGGTGGTTCCTTCCTTGACGTCGATGCCCTCCGCAGCGGTGTTGGTGATGCGGTTGCCGCGTACCGAGATGCGGTCCGAGCGGTCCGGCACTCCGCCGACCCAGTTGCTCGCGGCGCTGCCCAGGTAGATCCCCTCGCCGTACCCGGGCTGCCGGAGGCCGGTGTCGTGGATGAAGGAGTTGAGGATGGCGCCGTCGCTGCTACCGGACCGGAAGTGCACCGCTTCCGCGCCGATCGTCCCCACGTCCACGCCGTTGATCACCGTGTTCCGCGAGCCGTCGAGGACGATGCCCTTGGCCGAGGAGGCGACCGAGACGCCGGTGATCCGCCAGTTCGAGCCGGTGACGTGCAGGCCGTAGCCAGATGACGTCGAGCCCGTCGAGAGGACTGCATTACGGGACCCTCGCAGTGTGATCGGGGCCGATGCCGTGCCGGAGGCCGACGCCGTGAAGGTGCCGAGATAACGCCCGTCGCGCAGTTCGATGACCTGGCCGGGCCGCGCGGTGGCGAGCGCCGACTTCAGGGCGGTTGCAGTGGAGACCTGGATGACGCCGGCGGGTGCCGGGGCGGGTTGCGGGACCGCAGCGACCGTCGTGACGGGGGGCCGGGTGGCTACGGTGAAGGACACGGTGACTTCCTGACGCCCGGCGGGCGTTTCCCACCGGGCGTTGAGCTTATGCGGTCCGAAGCCGGTCGTCACGGGCCAGGAGTAGGGAGCGGTCGTGTCCTGCCCGAGGTACGTCCCGTCCAGCTTGAACTTGACGATAGAGCCCGCTGCGGCGTTGACGGTGGCCGTGAAGCTGCCGTCCGCCTG
The DNA here is from genome assembly GCF_054510855.1 of Arthrobacter rhamnosi. Lineage (NCBI taxonomy): Bacteria > Bacillati > Actinomycetota > Actinomycetes > Micrococcales > Micrococcaceae > Arthrobacter > Arthrobacter rhamnosi. Next base: position 19,707 of record NZ_JBTNDT010000007.1, read on the forward strand.
GACACTGTTGGCGAGGACCGCTCCGTCGGCGAGGACGGCGAGGACGGTGGGTGCCGCGAGGGCGGGCGTGGCGAGAGCAGAAGCGGCGATGGCGGCGATGGCTGCGCCTGCTGCAGTGCGGGTACCGACGGTGCGCAGCATGGAGGAGGGGAACATGCGTATCTTTCTGGCGAGACCTTCCCGCGCTCCGCGGGCCAGTGCAGCGAGGCTATCCGCAGCACCGGGCGGGCAATAGCCTCCCGTGGTCGTCCTTGCAAGAAACTCCGCAACCTTCGCAAAAGCTTGCATTCCGCTGCGCTGCTCATCGGCATCCCTCAGGGGTCGGCGTGGGTTGGGCTTCACACAGGCGCACGGCATGTATCGTGGGGTCACCGCTGGGGTCTCAGATAAGCGCAAGCGGTGATGGCCCGTCCGCTACTGGGGTTACGGACGGGCCGCTTCATGCCCGGCAGGAAATGCGAGGCGTTCCGCCGGCCACCGCCGGGTCGCTCCCTCGAACCAGACATGGCAAACTAGGTAACCGTGTGCGGCTCCCCCCACCGGGCGGCAGGCGCATGGTCCGCCCTGGTGTAACGGCAGCACCCCAGCCTTTGGAGCTGTGGAGTATAGGTTCGAATCCTATGGGCGGAACAAACCTACCGATGCGGCGCCGAGCGCCTGCTAGCCCGCCAGGCGCGACAGCGCCGGCAGGGACTTCCCGTACCAGTCGAACAGGGTCAGGCCCGCATACCGGTTGCACACGCCCGCGAGCCTGACATCGGGCAGCCAGGCGGGTTCCCAGACGAAGAATCCGAGCCCGTGGCCGTCGGGGACCTGCTCGAGCACGTCGCGGAGCCCCCCGAAGTAGGCGGCCTGTCCGTCCGGCGTCGCGGGGTAGTTCCAGCGCTCCGGCAGCTTTCCGTCGTCGTCGATCACGGTCGAACAGCCCGCGGGCGCATCCAGCGTCCAGGGGTAGCCTGTCTCCACGACGATGATGTCCCGGTCATAGCGGTTCGCCAGGAGGTTCAGGCCGCGTCCGAACTGCGGGAGGGCGCCTCCCCAGAACGGATAGTAGGTCAGACCGATCACGTCGAACGGCATGTCGTGCTCGACGACCCGGTCGAAGAAGTGGAGGGCCGCCTCGATATCCCCTCCGGCATGTGAGTGGATCATGATCCGGGGCGGAGTGTCCGGGGTGGCGGCGATTGCACCCTCTGCGCCGGCCTTGTACAGTTCGGCGAAGCCGTCCCAGTACTCGCCCCAGTCGAGTTCGGTCTTGCCCCATGACCACAGCATCCCGTTGGTCACCTCGTTGCCGACCTGCACCATCTCCACTGGTGTTCCCTGCTCCGCGAAAGCGCTCACCACGTCCTGCGTATAGGTCCGCACGGTATCCACTAGCTCCTGCTGATCGAGATCGGACCAGGCGGCGGGAAGGGTCTGACTCAACTGGTCCGCCCAGGTGTCTGAATAGTGGAGATCGAGGAGGACGGACATTCCGGCGGACTTGGACCTCCGGGCGATCGCCAGCGCCGATTCGAGATCACCGGATCCTGGTTCCGGATCCACCCAGAGCCGGATCCGCGAGTAGTTCACGCCGTTCGCGCTGAGGATGTCCTCCAACGGCGCGGCTTGTCCCTGGTCCTCGAACACCTGCGCGTTGGCTTCCTGCCCGAGGACGGAGGAGAAGTCAGCGCCGACGACGGCGATCTCACTCGTGACCGGTCCTTCCGGGGCGCCGGCCGGCAACGTCACGCCGCCCATCAGCCCCATGCTGATCAGCAGAGCCGCCGAATGCCACACCCTGAGCGTCGGATTCGCGTTCACAGCCACTCCATAACGTAGGCGGGGAAACCTGCGATGGCGACGACGGTCAGCGCCGACGTCAGGCCGGCCAGGACCAAGGCTCCTCCTGCCGTTTCCCGCACCGCCGTCAGGATGCCCATAGCGCCGGCCCGAGCTGCTTCGACCGCGTGCAGGGCGGGCACGGCGAGGGCGACCACCGAGTAGCTGATGGCACCGAGTAGGCAGAGGAACACGTATCCGAACGCGTTCGTCGTCGCCTGACCCACCAGCGCTCCTGTGGACAGAGTAGCGGCCACCGCGCAGTAGGGCGCGATGAGCCGGCGAGGAATCCCGGTGAGCCCCTGGCTCGTCTTCGGGGTCACGCGGAAGACAATCTGCCGGGGCTGGATCTTCTGCAGGATGGCCGCTCCAACGCCCCACGCGATGAAGGGCCAGCGGGCGAACGCGTAGATCCAGTTCTCCCAGCTGACGAGCGGCACGACGACGGGGCGCAGCATCCCGCGGCTGCGCAGGAAGTACACGAGGCCGAGCATGCAGAGGTTCATGGCCATCCAGCGGACGAGGAATTCGAGGTAGTCCACGTCGACCCAGGGCTCACCCGTGACGGCGGCGACGATGGGAAGGGCCAGCCCCGCGATCGTCGCGAGGGTCAGCAGCGGGTAGTAGGAGAGCGCGAACAGGAACCGCGCCCGTAGCGGCCACGGGAGCCGGCGCAGGTGACCCGGAACGGTGTCGATCAGGAGGGTCATCAGGCTCCTGGCCCACTGGAATTCCTGGGTCACCATGGCAGAGAAAGTGAGAGGGCCCTCCCCATGGGCTTCGGCCCCGTCTGCGAAGGCGGAGCGCCAGCCGGCAGATGTCAGAAGGAATGACGTGGAGAAGTCCTCGGCGAGTTCCGGTCCGATGCCCCCGATCTCCTGCAGTGCCCGGGTCCGCACGGCGTAGTGCGATCCGATGCATGACGGTGCCAGCCCGTCGGCATGCCCCAGCTGGACGGGCCCGTGGAACGTCGCCTCGCGGTGGAGGCGTCCGCGTGCCGACCACGACGTCGCGGCGTTCGAGTCGTTGACGCTGGGGGCAGCCACGTAGCCGACGGCTGGGTCGGCGAAGGGCCGGATCATCTCCGCGAGGTAGCCGGGAGCGGGAACGTGGTCACAGTCCAGCTGGACCACTGCGTCGTAATTTCGGTAGCCCCACATGTCGTAGAAGTAGGCGACGTTGCCTTCCTTGCACTTGGTGCGCCGCGGCCATTCGGCCCGGTGGTACTCCTCCACCCCGTCGCGCGTCGAGATCCTCACCCCATGACTAGCACACCAGGTACGGACCTCCGCGGTGGGCGCCTCGTCGCACAGCCAGACGTCGTACCGGTGGGGGAACTGTTGGTGAAGCATCGCCTCGAGTGTTTTCCGGGCGACCTCCCACGGTTCGGAGGGTGCTTTGGTGACGAGGAAGGCTGTCCGGAGCGGCGGGACGGCGACGGCTGGATCGATCCGCCGCAGCCGGTTCACGAGCACAAGGAAGTAGGTGGGCAGGTAGGAGAAGTAGAACAGCAGGATCGAATTGAGGACGAGGCCGAGCCAGCCCACACGGTGGTCCGGCTGCAGCCACCAGGACCAGAAGGACACGAAGGCGCCGGCCCAGAGTGCTGTGAAGGCCCGCACGATCCAGGAGTCCCGACGCGAGAGCGCGGGGACGAACGTGCCGGGCCGGGTGTTCCTCATGGCCACGCGGGCGGCCGGTAGGACAGGCCCCGAGGCCCGGATCGACACGGGTGGAACAACGGCCCGGTCCGCGTCGGTGGACGCTTCGATGCGTGGTCGTCTGGCCTTCGGCGCCCTGGCCCCCACCTGTTCCGTCATGGCGCCTCCACCGGGTGGGCGACGGGATACCCTCCCGGATGGGTGCTCTGGAACCGCCAGGTGTCGGCGCACATCTCGGCCAGGCTCCGTTGTGCCTTCCAGCCGAGGTCGGAACTCGCGCGGTCCGGTGACGCGACGAGGCAGGGCACGTCGCCCGGCCGCCGCCCGACGATGCGGTAGGGGATCTCGCGTCCTGAGGCATCCTCGAAAGCGCGGATGAGTTCGAGGACGGATGTTCCAAGGCCGGTGCCGAGGTTGTACCGGCGGAAGCCGCTTGAGGGCAGCTGCTCCAGTGCCAGGCGGTGCCCTTCGACGACGTCGAGCACATGGATGTAATCGCGGACTGCCGTGCCATCCGGTGTTTCATAGTCGTCCCCGAAGACGCTCAGCTCCTGATGCTGACCCATCGCGAGCTGTGCCATGAAGGGGAAGATGTTGGTGGGAGTGCCCAGGGGTGCCTCGCCGAGCAGGCCGCTCGGATGCGCTCCGGCAGGGTTGAAGTACCGCAGGGCGGTAACCGACCAGTCCGGGAAGCGGGCGCACAGGTCCTCGAGGACCAGTTCCGCCATCCACTTGCTCTTCGCATAGGGGTTCGTGGGGCGTGCAGCGGAGTCCTCCGTGATCGGTTGCTCCGCGGCGTCCCCGTATATGGAGCAGGACGAGGAGAAGATAAACCGGCGTACACCACCCGAGTGGGCTGCTTCGAGCAGTGCGATCAGGCCGGCGACGTTGTTTCCGTAATACTCGAGCGGGCGGTCGACGGAGTCACCCACGGCCTTGTGCGCCGCGAAGTGGACGACGACGTCGACACGGTGGTGCCGGATCAGGCGTTCGACCTCGGCCCGGTCCCTGATGTCCAGAGGATGGAAGAGGAGCTCCCCTCCGCCCATGCCCCGGATACGGTCCGCCACTGCGGGGGAACTGTTCACGAGACTGTCGACGAGGACCACGGTGTAGCCGTTGTCGAGCAGGTCCCGACAGCAGTGGCTTCCGATGAAGCCGGCCCCGCCGGTCACAAGTGCTGTGTTCGTCATGGTGATCATCTCCGGAGGTGGGAGGGACAGGAGCGGTCTGTCCTCGGACGGACGGACGGATGGACCGAAGGATAGCGGCACCTTCAGGGTCGCAACCAGGACAAGCCGAGCGGTCAGGCGAACAGGGACTCGTGGTCGGGCGCGGGGGGTTCCTCTGCCTCGCCCTCGAACTGCGCGCCGGCAAGGGCCACGGATGCCGCGGCTACCTCGCGTGGCTGGGTGCGGAAATATGCGACAGTGCGCCGCACTCCCTCTTCGGCAGGAACGGTCGGAGCCCACCCCAGCTTCTGGGCGGCGCGGGAAATATCCGGGCAGCGGCGCGTGGGATCGTCCTGTGGCAGGGGATGGAACTCGACGGGCGAGCTGGATCCTGTGGCGGCCTTGACCATTTCCGCGAGTTCCAGCATGGTCTTCTCGGCGGGGTTGCCGAGGTTGATCGGACCGCGCTCCGCAGAATCGAGCATGGCCATCAGTCCACGGACGAGGTCATCCACATAGCAGAAGGACCGGGTCTGGCTTCCGTCTCCGTAAATGGTGAGCGGATCGCCGTTGAGCGCTTGCGTGATGAAGCTCGAGACCACACGCCCGTCGTCGGCCCGCATCCGAGGCCCGAAGGTGTTGAAGATACGGGCGATTCCCACATTGACACCGGCGGTTCGAGCGTAGGCCATGGCGAGGGCCTCGCTGAACCGTTTCGCCTCGTCATAGACGCTCCGCGGCCCCACGGAGTTCACATTGCCGAAGTAGGTCTCGGTCTGGGGATGCTCGAGGGGGTCCCCGTACACCTCGCTCGTGGATGCCAGCAGGAATCGGGAATCCTTGCGCCTGGCCAATTGCAGGGCGTTTTCCGTACCCCTGCTGCCGACGGCCAGCGTCTGCAGCGGGAGGCGATGGTAATCCGGGGGAGATGCGGGGCTCGCGAGATGCGCAACGGCATCTACAGTGCCGGAGATGTCGAGGTTTACAGTGACGTCCGCTTTCACGAACGTGAAGTGCCTGTTCCTTACCAACCTGCTGATATTGGCCTTCCGCCCCGTCGAGAGGTTGTCCACGCAGACAACACTGTCTCCACGCTGCAGGAGCGCTGCGCACAGGTGAGACCCGAGGAACCCAGCCCCCCCGGTGATGACTACACGCATGTCGAACCTCAGTTCTAGATCGTCACTGCCCCCAAAAACCCTTGAGACCGGGATGAGGTTCTGTAGCTTCAAGCTACGGAAGACTGCATGGCTAGTCATGAGTAGCGGCTACGCGATCTCTTTCGGGCGCTACTCGGGAGGAGACTCGCGTAGGTGGAATATGTCGGCCGCGCGACGGCTTGCGCCGCGCCGCCGTGGCGGGCCGTCCCGCACCGCCGGGTAGTATTGCACGGTGGGTCGCCCGAGCGGCCGAATGCAACAGGGTAGGAGCGCCACTTAGTGAATCCGCAGAACGTAGATTCGAACGTCTCGTCCAGCAAAGGCTCCCCAGCCCTACCCGCAGTGATCGTGCTTGCTGCCGGTGCGGGCACCCGCATGAGGTCACGTACACCGAAGATTCTGCACCGTATCGGCGGGCTGTCCCTCGTCGAGCATGCTCTGCGGGCCGCGCGCGGCCTGGAGCCCGAGCTGCTCGCGGTCGTCGTCCGCCACGAACGCGATGTCGTGGCACCCCACGTCTCGGCGGCCGACCCGACGGCCCTCCTCGTCGACCAGGACGACGTTCCCGGAACGGGGCGCGCCGTCCAGGCCGCGCTCGCAGCGCTCGATGCGGAGGGCGCGCTGCATGGAACCGTCGTCGTCACCTACGGTGATGTCCCGCTCCTCGAGGCAGTGACGCTTCAGGACCTGGTGCGGGTCCATGAGCGCGACGCGAATGCCGTCACGGTCCTGACCGCCCTCCTCGATGACGCCACCGGTTACGGCCGGATCATCCGCGCCCAGGACGGGACCGTCGTCGGGATCGTGGAGCACCGTGACGCCGACGACGCCCAGCGGGAGATCCGCGAGATCAACTCCGGCATCTACGCCTTCGACGCCGGCTACCTCCGCGCCGGCCTCGACGCCGTGACGACCGACAACGCCCAGGGAGAGATGTACCTGACGGATGTCCTTTCCCTTGCCCGCCGGGCCGGTGGACGCGTCGCGGCAATGACCACCGAAGACCGGTGGCAGGTCGAAGGAGCGAATGACCGCGTACAGCTCGCCCAGCTCGGGGCCGAGCTGAACCGCCGGACGGTGGAGAGGTGGATGCGGGCGGGGGTCACCGTCGTCGACCCGGCGAGCACCTGGATAGACGGCACGGTGACCCTCGCCGAGGACGTGACACTGCACCCCGGGACGCAGCTGCATGGGGGAACCATGGTGCACCGCGATGCCGTCGTCGGACCGGACACGACCCTCACCGACGTCGTCGTCGGGGAGGGCGCCTCAGTGGTCAGGACGCACGGCTCAGGGGCACGCATCGGCGCTGGCGCGACCGTGGGCCCCTTCACTTTCCTACGTCCCGGTACGGTCCTCGGCGATGAGGGCAAGATCGGCGCTTTCTACGAGACGAAGAACGTGATCATCGGTCGCGGCACGAAGCTCTCGCACCTGGGCTATGCCGGTGATGCCGAGATCGGCGATTACACCAACATCGGCTGCGGCAACATCACGGCCAACTACGACGGCGAGAACAAGCACCGCACCGTGATCGGGTCGCATGTTCGCACCAGCTCGAATACTGTCTTCGTCGCGCCCGTAGCCGTTGGCGACGGCGCGTACACGGGCGCTGGAGCAGTTATCCGCAAAGACGTGCCCGCCGGGGCGCTAGGACTCAGCGTCGCTCCACAGCGCAACATCGAGGGCTGGACCGCTGACCGCCGGCCCGGCTCCCCCTCGGCTGAGGCCGCTCGTTCCGCCGGCGCCTCTGGACCCTCCCAGGTAGCAGACACAGATTCGACCCCCACGAAAGAGAGCGACCACGCATGAGCGAGATCACGGCACACGGCGAAAAGAAGCTCGTCCTCGCGTCTGGCCGCGCCCATCCGGAACTGGCCGAGGAGATCGCGTCCTGGCTCGGGACCGAGCTCCTGCCCGTCTCTGCCTACGACTTCGCCAACGGCGAAATCTACGTCCGCTCCGGTGAGAGTGTGCGCGGGACCGACGTCTTCGTGATCCAGGCGCACCCCGCGCCCTTGAACAACTGGCTCATGGAGCAGCTGATCATGGTTGATTCGCTGAAACGGGCCTCAGCCAAGCGCATCACCGTCGTCTCCCCGTTCTACCCCTATGCTCGTCAGGACAAGAAGGGTCGCGGCCGCGAACCCATCTCGGCGCGCCTGGTCGCGGACCTCTACAAGACCGCAGGGGCCAACCGCCTCATGTCGGTCGACCTCCACACGTCGCAGATCCAGGGATTCTTCGACGGTCCGGTAGACCACCTCATGGCCATCCCGCTGCTGGCGGACTACATCCGGACCCGAGTGGATGCAGACAACGTCACCGTGGTGTCGCCCGATACGGGCCGCGTGCGCGTTGCCGAGCAGTGGGCAGAGCGCCTCGGTGGTGCACCCCTCGCCTTCGTGCACAAGAGCCGGGACCTCACGGTGCCCAATCAGGCCGTGTCGAAGCAGGTGGTCGGCCAGATCGAGGGCCGGACGTGCGTCCTAATCGACGACATGATCGACACCGGTGGAACCATCTCCGGTGCTGTCCAGGTGCTCAAGAACGCCGGGGCGAAGGACGTCATCATCGCGGCGACTCACGCCGTGTTCTCGGAGCCTGCGCCCCGCCGGCTCGCGGAATCGGGTGCCCGTGAGGTTGTGGTGACGAATACCCTGCCGATACCATCGGAAAAGCGCTTCCCGCAACTGACAGTTCTGTCTATCGCTCCTCTCATTGCGCGTGCAATCCGCGAAGTATTCGACGACGGATCGGTGACGAGCCTCTTCGACGGGAACGCGTAGGGCGCTGACGTGCTACCCCGGCCCAGTAGGTACTGAGTGGGTAGGGCGGCCTTAATCAGGTAGTCATTTACTTTACTTAGAGTAGTGTCTCGCGGGGTGATGCCCTCGCAACTGAGTAAGCTTACGGATCAATCAGTAGTAAACACTCGTGTTATCCACGCAGCCCCTTCCTAGTCTTTGAGGAACATCTCATCAGGTGGGGAAGAGGTAAGGGTTTCATGAGGTCTCTCGAATTGGTTCGCCCGTGTCTGCTAGCAAGTTGTTCCACCAACCGTTCGGCGGTCTTCGCATGAGCGCCCCCCCGAGCTCCTTCTTCGTGGGACGGTCGACGGAGCTGCAGCAGATTGCCGACACGCTTATGACCCCGGTGTCGGCCGGTGTGGTCCTCGTCGGTCCGAGCGGGATCGGGAAGACTGCCCTGCTCCAGAAAGCGCTGACCGAGGCGCAGCCCGAGGCCCTCATCGTACGGCTCCGCGGTTCGGCCGCAATGGTGGACAGTCCCTACAGCGCCCTCAACGGCCTGCTGTCCGAACTCGATGACGAGCAGGTCTCGCACCCCGTCACGATCCTCCGGGCATTGTCGGACCTGCTGGGAATCCGTGCAGAAGGCCGGTTGGTCATCCTGGCCGTGGACAACGTTGAACTGCTCGACCTGCACTCCGCAATGATCGTGGCCCAGCTGGTCGCCGGCGGGGTAGCCAAGGCACTGCTCACCACGCGGCATTTCAATCTCGCGGACTCAGCCTTCATGGCTCTGTGGCGCAAGGGAAGCCTCCTGCGCCTGGATGTGGAACCGTTCTCGCTCAAAGAGTCCTCTCTTTTTACCGAGCGTGAGCTTGGAGCCCCCGTTTCCGGTGAGGTCGTCCGCACCGCGCACCGATTGAGCTGCGGCTACCCCAAGCTGCTCCGAGGTTGCCTGCGCGAGGTCCAGCGGCAAGGGCTGCTCGTCCAGGGCTCCACCTCCTGGGTGATGAAGGAGGGCATTGCCCGGCCATGCCGGGAAGCTGCCGCGGCAACGATGGCACACATCGACTCTCTCGGCGGGGCGTGCAGGACCGTATCGGTTCTCGTAGCACTCTCGGGCGGGCTTCCCTTGTCGGTCCTCCTCCGCCTGACGGACGGAACAGCTGTGGACTCGTTGCAGGCCGCAGGCCTGCTCACGGTCGGCAGGGACCAGAAAACCACCGTCCGGTCGGCCTCGGTGCTGGTAGCGGACGGAGTGCGGATGCAGGTCGGCATGGTCGAGGCGCAGGCTGCCTATGAGCTAGCGGCGTCGACGGCCACGGACTGGGACATCTCCGCCTTGCCCCCGCACCACCACGCCGCTTGGCGACAGAAGGCGGGTCTTACGCTGGACGCCGGCATCGTGGCACGCGCAGCCCGCCGGCTCAACGACAACGGGATGCACTCCGAAGCGATCGAGCTCTGCGATGGGGCCGACGGCACGGTGCGGGCCGATGCCGATGTTGAGGTGGAGATGCTGAGGGCCAGGCTGGCGCAAGGGGACTACGCCGGCGCTGCCAGGGTGGTATCTCTGATCGGTGACGACGTCATGAGGAGCCCCGAAGCCGCGGTCCGCTTGCTGCTGATGCAGGCTGAGCTCAGTCAGCGCTCAGGAACCGGGTCGAGGCCCGATATCCTGGACAAAGCGGAAGCGGTGGCGCTGGTCCTCTCGAACTCCGACACGCACGCCGGAGTTGCACTGCGTGACGAGGTCCTCGTCGCCCGCGCAGAAATGCTGTCCTTCGAGGGGTGCTACCGGCAGACGGCAGAACTGCTCACGCCCCGCAGGCAGTCCCCCGCGCCGATGACCAATGACACGCTGGTCCGGATCGACACACTCCTGTGCGAGGCATGGTCCATGGGCGTCCAGCAGCTGGATGCCCTGGAACTGGCCCGTACCATCGCGGGCTTCATTTTGGAAAACCGGGTTTCGGCCCGCACCAGGGAACTTGCCTACGCGCAGGTCTGGGAAGTCCACCGTACCGCGGGGGACGTGGACGGAGCACGGCACATCCGTGAGCTCACGCTGCTGCGGTCCGATGAGATGTGCTTTGCTCCCAGGTCCTATGAGCAGGTGGCCCGGGCCCTGGCCCACGCCTACCAGGGTCGCGATGCCGAGGCACTGGAAATCCTGCTGCCCACTTTCGACCAGCTCCGACTCAGCGACCCCTGGGGGGCCCTACCGGCAGCGGCCGCAGGAATCTCCTACTGCTATGCGAAGCAGCATGACATCCGGCCCATGATCGAGTACGTCCAGTTCAGCGAGCCCACGGCGAGTACTCCCTGGAAGATCCGTCAGACGGCCCGCTACTTTCAGCTCCTAGCGTCGTCCCACACCGAGAACCGTGTCGCAGCGGGCCAGGACTTCCAGCGGCTCGCCCTGCTCGACTCGGAGCGTCAGGGTACGCATTCGATGAGGATGCTCGCCCTGTTCAGGGCAGCACGCCTCGGCAACCAGGCCGCCCTCGAGCCGCTGAGCTCGATCGCGGCACAGATCCAGGGCCCGTTCGCTCGGCTCGGCGAGCTCTACGCCAAAGGTATTGGGAGCCAGGACTACGAGTTCCTGATTCGCAGCATGGAGATGGCCAGCGCTATGGGCGACCTCAAGCTCGCGCGCGAGGCCGCCCAGCACGCGCTGCAGGTCGCCCTTAAAACCGACGACAAGCGCGCCCTGCGGCACGTCCAGCGGCAGGTGCGGGAAGTGATGCCGGAATCCGAGAACTGGGGGACGGCGGGGGCGCGCCTCGCGGGCCTGACCCGTCGTGAACGGGAGATCGCCTTGGCTGCGGTGTCCGGAGCGAGTAACCGGGACATCGCCAACGACCTCTGCGTGTCCGTACGCACGGTGGAGGGGCACCTGTACCAGGTTTACTCAAAGCTCAATGTCTGCAGCCGCGCAGAGCTCATCGATCTTATCCCGGCAGCGCAGGCCCAGCCATGATCAATCTGCTGGAGCCGCGTCTCGTGGGACGCGACGCGCTGGTCACTGCCCTGGGCCTCATCATGGAGCGGCCGGACCTCAATGGTGCCGTCGTCTTCGGTGAGATGGGCATGGGTAAGAGCGCCCTTGCCACTCATCTGCTGAACCGAGGGAGCAGCACCGCGCGGTCCTTCCTCGTGCAGGGGGCGGAGGGGTTGTCCGATGTGCCGTACGGCGCACTGGCGCCGTTCCTGGACGATGTTGGAGCCGGCGGACTCGGCAGCCCGTTGGCGGTGCTGCGCTCCGTCATGACGCATTTCCGGCGGAAGTCGGATGGGCTTCAGTCTCTGGTCATCGTCGATGACGCTCACCTGCTGGACCGGGAGACGAGCCACCTGCTGGCCCAGCTCGTCATCTCCGGCACTATTCATTTCCTCGGTTTCGCACGGGCTGACGCAGGCTACTCGGAAGAACTTGCGTCCCTCATCGACGACGGCGTCCTGGCACGCTTCGACCTTGCACCGCTTACTCCAGATGACGTTGCCGAGAACTGCCGGCACGTGCTCGAGGCAGGAATCGTCCGCGGAGCGAGCGATTACTTCGCAGAGGAGTCCGGCGGTAACCCGCTGTTCCTGCGGTCGATCGTGCTGCATGCCCTGCGGAGCCAATGTCTCGTCAAGAGCGATGACATCTATGTCCTCCTCTACGAACCGGAGGAAGTCGATCCATCCCTGCGCGACCTCGTCTCGAGCAGCGTCCGTCACCTGCCCGGGCCGCAGCGTGACGTCCTCGACAGCGTGGCACTAGGCGGCGAGGTGCCATTCGTCATGCTGTCCGCGACGGCCGGGGATCTAGCCGTACGGAGCCTCCTCAGCAGTGGTTTCATCCGTGCCTCAGCCAAGGACCAGGCGATCGCGGTCTGCAACCCGCCGCTCTACGCCAAGATCCTCCGTTCCCTGGTTCCATCCGGTCGGAGTGCTGAGCTGCATGCCCGGCTCCTTCCGCCGGGTACGCCGCTGCCTCCCTTTGGACGGGCGAGGATCCGGCATCTGAACTGGGCACTGGACTGCGACGAGCACGTGGACGACGACGTCCTGCTGGAAGCTGCGCAGGTCGCGTGCGCTGTCTTCGATCCACTGGCGGCCCTGCGTCTTGCCGGCGCTGTCCGGTCGGAGGACAATGCTGTAGCCGCAGCAGTGGAAGCGGCTCGTGCCCAATTCATTATGCGGAGGACCCTCCCCGAGGCATCGTCGGCACGGGCGCTGGTGGACCTCGCTCCCGACGCCGATTCCCTCGCGGCGGCCGCAGTCCTCACGGCGAAGCTCGATTTCGCGGTGACGGGGCGGGCGGAATCGGTGGCCGATGTCGCGGAGAGCTGGGAACAGCGTCTTCGCCAACTCGACCCGGACGAGGAGGCTGAGCAGACGCAGCAGCAGGCCTTGGCGGTTGGAGTGCTGCGGGCGTTCGCCCTGAACCTGTCGGGAGGATTCAGCGAGTCCGAGCATCTTCTGCGGGGTGTGCTCGCTGCGTCGCTGCCGTTGAAGGAGACAGCCCTGGCCGAAGCCTTCCTGGGAGAGGTGCTCGGTGCTACCGGCCGGTGTGTCGAGGGGCTGGGCCATCTGGAGACTGCTCTGGACCTGGTGCGAAACGATCGCTTCAGCCTGGGCGAGATCCGCGACGCTGTCGTATCACGGCACATCTCGCTGCTGATCCACAACGGAGAGTTCGACGGGGCGCAGCGCGCCATCGACGCGTACAGCGACGAGTTGCGGAAGGATTATTTCTTCAGCGGCGGAACCCTTGGAGTACTGCAGGGACTGCTCAACCTGCGCCTGGGAAAGTTCCGGGAAGCCCACGACGACCTGCGCCACGCTATCGCGGCGCTGCGGCTTTCCGACCAGGATGCCATCTTCCCTTACGCACTCGGACTTTTCGCATGGACTGCGGCCGTACTGGACCTGAGCGAGCTCAATGAACGACTCCTGAAGGAGTTCGAGCTTCTGGCGCCTCGCGGTTCCGTTGTCTTCTATCTGTCGGCCAGGGCCTATGCGGCCGCAGCGAGGGACCGGCTGGACCCCGCGGGACATCACACGGCAGAGCTGTCGCAGCTTGCCGAGGAAGCCCGGGCCCACGAATTCAGCGTCTGCGAGAAGGACGTCCTTGAACTGCTCGTCCTGCTCGGGGAAGACCAGCACGCCACCCGGCTTGCGGAAGTCACGGCCGATTTCGAGGGCCCGGAGGCGAAAATCCTTCATGATTACGCCACCGCCCTGGTGACTGAGGATCCGCAGCTGTTCATAGAGGCAGGAGATCTTGCCGAGGAGCGAGGCAAGCACTTCATCGCGGTGGACGCGGTTGCGAGGGCACTGCGGCTCTTCACCGCTCGGGGTGACCAGAAGTCCCAGCGCAATGTCCTGCGAATTCTCCGGCACCGGCGTGGAATGCTCGAGTATCTTGTTGCACCTGGTGCGGGCACAGCCCATGAATTGAAGGACCTCACCGCCAGGGAATTGAAGATTGCTTCCCTCGCAGCATCTGGCGCTTCGAACCGTGACATCGCGAAGCAGTTGACCGTCTCGCCGCGCACCGTGGAGGGGCATCTATACCGCATCTACGTGAAATTGGGCATCACGAAACGGGATGAATTGGCAAGCGTGGTGGAGTCCCGCACCAATCCGCGTAGCTCGCTCGTCCGGGGCGGGTAGTGTGCTCGAGAGCCGATAAGTAGTGCGGGGCAGGAGTGGGGTTCCCACTACTCGTGCTGGGTCATGTCGCGGCAAATATCCTGATGAGGAAGGCGCCGCCCGAGAGTGCGGAGCCTGAACGGAGCGTAACTCCACAGCACAACGGTGTGCTTGGTGAGACGCTCCGGCCCGCCAGGGCCCTTGACCGGGGTCGGCGGCGTGAGTCTTCCTGAGACCAAGACTCGTCCCCAGCCGCCGCCGACCCCTCCTCGAAGCCATCCGCCGCCGGCAGGGATACACCGGTAGTAATCCACCAGAACGAAACGCATTCCAGCTCCACGCACCGGACACACAAAGAAGCCCCGGTTCCTTCCCGTCGAGGGAAGGAACCGGGGCTTCTGTCTTCCTGAGGGAAGCTTATCGCGCGTCGTTGGTGCGCTTCCTGGATACCACCATGCCAGCGGTTCCGAGCGCGATGGCTCCGAGTCCGCCGGCACCCCAGAGGAGGGTTGAGGAGTCTGTGCCGGTCCGTGCAAGGTTGTTCATACTGGCAGTTGTGACCGTGCGCGGAGCCTTGACTGCCACCCGCGCCGATCCCGAGCCACCGCCGGTGGAGGCGTTGATGGTGCAGGTTCCTTCCTCGGTGACGGAGCCCGTCCAGGTCATGGTGCCCTTCGAGGTGGTGGTGGTGGTCGTGGTCACCACGACGCGCGCGGACGCAGCAGCAGCTCCCTCGGCAACGCAGCTCACAGTGACGTTGACTGTGACGATCGGTTCAAAACCGGAACAATCGACATCGATTTCCTCACCGGGCTTCACTGTTCCTGATCCCACTTCACAGCCCGGACCGACGGACGGGTAGCCGGTCGTCTCGGCGGCGAATGCGGCACTGGATCCGGCGAAAACGAATGCGCCGGCTAGGGCGACGGCGGACAATTTTCTTCTCATAGTCTCTCCCAGGGGCGGGTCAAAGTATGTACAGCTATTGCTGACACTATGAGTTTGTCCGGCGTCCGACCGGGCGCACAGGCGTTTTGCGGAAGACGCGTACGGCAAGAACAAAGACGAGTAAGGGTACTTGCGGTTGCTTCGGTCACCAACCGCTTAATGAAAGTAGGGCCCGGAATTCAGAAGAATTCCAGGCCCTACCGAGAAGTACTCGTTACGCTTCAGCGCCCGCGCGGCGACGTGAGACGACGATGCTGCCGGCACCCAGGCCGAGTGCGCCGATGCCCGCTGCGCCCCAGAGGACCATTGCGGAGTCGATACCGGTGTTGGCCAGGCCGCTCGTGGCCGTGGAGGTTCCGCCGGTCGTGCCACCCGTGGTTCCGCCGGTCGTGCCGGTGGTGGTTCCGCCTGCCGTGTTGGCCGATTCGACGACGACGGTCTGGGTCAGCGACTTGCCTGCGGCGTTGGAAGCGGTCAGTGTGTAGACGCCCTCATCCTGAAGCTTGACGCTGTAAGCGAAGTTCCCCTTTGCGTCCGCCTTGACGGACTCGGTCAGGACGACAGCGTTGAGGACGATGAGGCCGCTGCGGGCTGTACCAGCGCCACGGGGACTGAACCCGGGGCCACCCGGCCTGCCGTTGGAGCGATCGACGCTGATGGTGATTGTTTCGAACGGACCGTAGAAGCCATCGACGCCGGTGAAGGTGACGGTTGCGCCTGGAGTAACGGTGCCGTCGCTGACAGCCCCGCCCTGTCCGGGTACGTACGCGGGAGTGGTCACGGGCGCTGCCTGAGCGGCGCCTGCTCCAAGGAAAGTAAGGGCCCCGGCAATGGCCAGGACGGAGGCGGTTTTGTTCATGATGGCTCCCCAGAAAGTTTTGAGACGAGAGAAAAACAGGTGAAGTGACCGGGCCTTCGTTCCCCAAACGCCCTGAATCTACTCCCCGTACCCTATAGCAGGGTCCACGATTACTCTAATCGCAGGACGGGACTACGTGGTCGGTAAGTATCTCCACTCACAAAGTAGCAGCGAGACCCAAGTATGAGAAGGCTGATCCAGGGCCTCGGCAAGATGTAACCCACTGTTAACCTGAGGTCTCGTCAGCCCTAGTTGCCGCAGAGTCCTGAGGACTCGACGGAGAGGACGACGTCGGCGGGATCCTGCACGGTAGGGGTGACGTCCAGGACAGGCTCGTTGTCCTGGACCACCTTCGTGAAGTCCATCTCGATCGTCGCTGTCTCACCGGGGCCCAGTTCGGTGGTCAGGACGCCTACCGGCCGGTTGCCATGACCGAAAGAGCCGAGCGGCACATCCTTGCCATCGAGGCGGGCGGTCTGCAGGAGTGACTGTGCGGGACCGTAGGTGATGGTATTGGTCTGTACGCGACCAGGAGATACGCCGAAGGCGCCGGCCCCGGTCACGTAGGCCGGCAGCGACGTGGCAGCATCAGGAGGCGCCGTGTTCGTCAGCGTCACCCGGACCGTGTACTGGGAGTACCCGTCATCCGAGCACTCCCGCAGCAGCTGCACCGTCCTGCGCACGTAGTAGTCCATCTTGGCGCCCGTGCCGTCGTTGAAGTAGGCGCCGAAGGAGGCGCCGCCCGCCATAGGGCCCGTTGCTGCGCCGGCTACTCCGGTTTGCGCAATGAGCTCTTGCTCGGCAGGAGCGGCGGACCAGAGGTAGAGCCGGCCCTGGTCCGAACTCGTGACGAGGGCATCCACCAGCTGCTCGCTGTCGCCCTGGCCGCCGGAAAGGGCACCGAAGACCTTGCCGGCCACCGCTGCGAAGTACTCATCCTGCAGGGCGGGTTCCTCGATCTGGGCATACACGTCCGACAGGAGCGTGGGAACCACGTTGCGGGAGTCGAGTGCCGTGGGCAATTCGGTTTTGGAGAGCAGAGCGTTCACGCCCGGGTCGTCGAACGTCCCCAGTTCCACTGGGCCTGTAGCCCGGAGAATGTTGGCGAGCACCACCGGGTCCAGCGCGACCACGCCGTCGATGCGGGAGCCGTCGTGCCGCTGTTCCCACATCGTTTTCGCCGTCTGCGCCGCAGTGGGGAAGTCGGGCGTCAGGTTGACGCTCTGCATGTATGTCCCCATGCGGAACGAATAGATCTGCTCCTGTTCCGCGTCCACCGCGATCGGCGGCTCGAACTTCCCCATCTCGGTCGCACTGCCCTGATCAGTGAGGGCGATGCGGCCGTCGTCCGCGGTCATGACGGCAAGGGCGCCGGAGATGCCACCGGTGGCACGGATCTCAGCGCTGTTCTGGATCAGCACCAGATAGTTCCGCGGCCCGTCGGCTCCCATCATGGAGGGCAGGAGCTGCGCGGCACGCGACGCGCTGTTCAGGGGTGCTCGGACGTCGTCGAGCTGGCCGACAGCCTGCTCGAGGGGACCGGCCACCTGTGGCAGAAGCCGCGTGCGGTCGACGCCCTCCAGCCGGTCGTAGGACAGCTGCACCGTGTTTGCCGCCGAGGCAAGGGCCGGCGCGATCTCGGCCAGCGGTCCGACATCTACCCGTCCGTCGGTGGGAGTGAGGGCGTCCCAGTCGAGGGTTTCCACCTTGTCGAGCATGGGAGCAACGGCGCGGGTGACGACGTCGTCCGCCGAGACAGTGACCTCGCTGATGGCAGAGAAATTCACCCCGACCACCGGGAGGATGGTGGCGGCCTTCCAGAGCGGGTCCGTCCCGGCGGAACGGGCGTCGGTGGTGTGGCGCTGGACGTCGTCGAGGGTGTCGCTCGCCGCAGGCAGGTCCCGGGCCGTCACCTGCTCCTGCAGCGTGGGAAGAAGTGCCATGGCGGATTCGAGGTTCTGCCTGACCTGCACCGCGCGGAACGCGAGCCAACCACCGCACAGCGCCAGGAGGAAAACGGCGATGCCGGCGGCGAGCAGCACCCTCCGCAGGATCCGGCGGCGGGGCTTCGGCGTTCGGCGGGTACGGCTGGACCGGCCCTCCGCTGCTGGTCCTGTAGGAAGCTCGCTACTCGGTGTCACTCACGGTCCTATCATGCGGCGCGCCGTTCGGGCGTACGGGTGAAAGAGGGGTCTAGACGGCGCCGTGGCTGGCGAAGACGGCCCTGAAGGTCTTGAGAAGGATGACGATGTCCTGCATCAGCGACCAGTTCTCCACGTAGTAGAGATCCAGCTTGATGGATTCCTCCCAGGTCAGGTTCGAGCGGCCGCTGACCTGCCAGAGGCCGCTCATGCCGGGGCTGACATAGAGGCGGCGATGGGCGGCGTCATCGTACAGCGCCACCTCGCCCGCGCGCTGCGGACGTGGGCCCACCAGGCTCATGCTGCCGCGCAGGACATTGATCAGCTGGGGGAGTTCGTCGAGGGAGTACTTCCGGAGAACCCGGCCCACCGGCGTGATGCGGGGATCGTCTTTCACCTTGAACAGGGGCTTGTCGGAACTTCCCTGGGACGCCAGGAGCGTCGCGAGCTGTGCGTCGGCATCCTGCTTCATCGAGCGGAACTTGACCATCTGGAAGGTCGAGCCACCGACGCCGATCCGCTCCTGTGTGTAGAAGACGGGCCCCGGACTGCTGAGCTTCACCAGGATGGCGAGGACGAGGAGCACGGGCGAGAGGAGCAGCAGCAGGGTGGCACTCCCGGCGATGTCGAACAAGCGCTTTGCCACCCTCGAACCCCCGGTGAGCTTCGGCGTGGAGACATGAACCAGCGGCAGGCCGGCCACCGGCTGCGTATGAATACGCGGGCCCGCGATGTCTGTCAGGGCAGGTGCCAGGATGAGGCGTGTCTCGCGCGCCGCGAGGGCCCAGCCGAGTCGGCGCAGCACTTCCGGGTGGAGGTTCGAGCCGGCGGACACCGCGACGGAATCCGCCTTGCTGGCGTCGATCCCTTCGATGATGGAGCCGACATCGGAACCGAAACCGACCACCGGAACATCCCGGTTGATGGGCAGGGGACCGCTGCTACCGCTCGTGACGTACGCCGCCACCGGACTGTAGCCGGCGAGCGGGTTCCTTCTTAGGGAAGTGACCAGGTGATCGACGGCGCTGGCCCCGCCCACGATGAGGATCTGGGAGGAGCTTTTTCCATGGCGGCGTTCCCCACTGAGGATCTGCCGAACCATCCAGCGTGCGACGAGGAGCCCGGCCACGCCGGCGGGGAGGGCCAGTCCAACGAAGCCGCGTGCGGTGTCGTAGCGGAATGCGTAGGAGAGGATCGCGATCAGCCCGAACAGCCAGAGGGAGGCGCCGAGGACCCGCTTGTATTCCTCGGCTCCTGACCCGAGGACACGGGGGCTGCGTGAATCCCAGGCTCCCAGCATGATCCACCAGACCAGGCTGAGCACCACGCTGAAGGCAGCATAGGTTTGGAGCGACTCCACACCGGCGTCATCGACCAGCCTGAATCGGATCAGGAATGCTCCGGCCACCGCCCAGAGCACCACCAGGGCGTCGACGATCGCGAGGCGCCGCGGGTAGCGCCTCATCCAGGTGAGAGGCTGTCCCACGCTGTGCTCCTTCCCCATAGCGGGAGCGTTGCGCAGCATCAGTCGTGAGCCGCTCGGCGGACTGATTGTGGCTGCAGGCCCAGCACTTCCTCAAAGGATTCCCTGGGTCCCGAGCGCGGAGGCACAGGAGCCGTCGGCTGATCCTCAGCCTCAAGGTGCGAGTCGGGGTGGGAATTATACGAGTAGTAGCTGTAGGAGTAGGCGTCCGGACCCTTCGTCGGCAGGAAGTTCATGACAACGCCGAGCAGGTCTGCATTCACCATCTCGAGGTTCCCGAGCGACTTCTGCAGATCCGGGAGCTTGACCTTCGAGGAGCCGATGACCAGCACCACGCCGCCCACCTGCTGCGCGAGGACAGCGGCGTCCGTGACCGGCAGCAGGGGAGGGGCGTCGATGATGACTGCGTCGAACTTCTGCTCCAGCCGGGTGATCAACTGCTTCATGGCGTCCGACCCGAGGAGCTCACTGGGGTTCGGCGGGATCTGACCGGCTGTGAGGATGTAGAGCTCATCCGTTCCCCAGGGCTGCAGGAGGTCCTCCACGTCGGCGCGGCCGATCAACGCCGTGGTCAGTCCGGCGTTCCGCTCGAGCCCTAGGTATTCGTCGACTCGCGGCCGGCGAAGATCAGCATCAACGAGGACAACGGACTGACCGGCCTGTGCCATGGCGATCGCCAGGTTGGTAGCGGTAGTGCTCTTGCCCTCCCCGGGCAGCGAGGACGTGACCAGCACCGCCTTGGACTTGTGGCTCACATGAGCAAATTGCAGGTTGGTGCGGATCTGGCGGAAGGACTCGGCGCGAGGGCTTTGCGCCGGCGCCTGGGTCAGCAGTGGTTTCTTCTGGGCATCCGTATCGAAGGAGATGCCGCCGAGAAGCGGAGCTTCGCTGACTCGACGCAGGTCGGATTCGCCGCGCACCCGGGTATCCAGGAGGGTCCGGAAGAGCCCATAGGCGAGCGCGGCCAAGAATCCAAGAGCAGAACCAATGGCGAGATTCAGAACCAGGTTTGGCGAGGACGGCTCAACCGGCGCGGTAGCGGGCATTAGAACCGAAAGACGGACTGGCGACACGCCGGTGTCCGTGGTTCGCTCCAGTGTTGCGACGGACTGAACGAGACTATCTGCCGTAGCTTGCGCAACTGCCGCCGCCTGAACTGGCGAGGCATCCTCGGCAGCGATTGTGATGATCACAGTGTTCAAGTCTGCGGTTGCCACAATGCTTTCTGACAACTCTTGGGGCGACTCGTCAATACCGAGAGCCTCAATCACTGGTTGCAGAACCAAAGGCGTGCGCACTGTCTCGACGTAGGACTGCACTCTGGCCTGTGAGAACGTGTTGCCCTGCTGCAGTTCTTGCACACTTCCGGAGCCTTGAATCGCGACGAACAGCTTTGTCTCGGAAACATAGGTCGGCGTTATGACCAGCGTGGTTGCGCCTGCAAGGAGCAACCCAACCAGCGCGCCAGTCAGCAGATGCAACCAGTATCGCCTCAGGGTTTTAACGACTTCCCCCAGCTCCAATGAGACCACTCCTCAACCCTTGAACGCACCTTGAGACCAGAGGCGCTGGAACCCGAAAACGGGCGATCACCGATGAGTCTATCTGTGAAGCAGGCGAGGCCAGAACAACAAGGGCGCCTCCCGTGCCGCTTCCGGACTCGGACCCGGACCGGGACAAGAGTCCGGACCCCCTCAGCTGGTCCCACAGGGACCTGGCTATCTTGCAGCCGTTGCGGCGTGAGTAAGACGTATCCCTAGCTGTCCTAGGATGATTCAGTCGATGCGAACGCTGCTCGACCGGGGACTAGGAGTGGCAGCAAACATGGATATGAGCCTTTTTAAACGGAAGGTCGGGGCCCTCCTAGGAGGGCAACTCTCCCGACTCGCTGTGCAAGCAGCGTACTTTGTGGTTCTAGCGCGCATGCTCGGACCGAGCGATTACGGGTCATTCGCTGCGCTCATAGCTATCGCGACGCTTGCGGCGCCTGCAGGGGCTCTGGGTATGAACACCATCATGGTTCGGGAGGTATCCCGCTCACCCGACTCGGCGAAGTCGCACTGGAGTCGGGCTCTTACCTTCACTGCGGCGGGAGGATCCCTTCTGGCAGTAGTCATATCGCTTGTCGCCGTAATCGTTTTTCCGGAAGGAATCACGTTTGAGACAATGTTGCTGCTCAGCGTTGCGGAACTTGTCGGATTCAAATTAATTGAGTTATCAGGTTCCGTGCAGCAGGCGCTGGGCAGTAACCGGCAACTGGTAGTGGCTCCTACTGTGGTAGCGCTCGCCCGATTGGTCGCTGCCGCTCTCTGTGCTTTCCTCGTAGGAGATGTCGGGCTCGATCAGTGGGCGCTAGTTTATCTTGCGGCAACGCTGCCGCTCGGAATCCTTGTCGGAGTCCGAACTACCCGAAAAATCGGTTATACCAAGGCTTGCTGTAAGACAAGCCGCCAGGAGATGCGGGACGGTATTTTCTTCGCCTTTTCTGTTTCATCGCAGTCGGCATTCAATGATCTCGATAAGGTGTTAGTAGCGAAAATGCAGCCTGCCTTAGCGGCGGGTGTTTACTCCTCAGCATACCGAGTCATAGATATGGGGTATGCCCCTATCCGAGCCGTTGCAGCTGCAGCCTACCCGCTGATGTTCAAGGCTGGTGGAAAAGGACTTCGTGCTGGTGCCGCTGTAACCAAGAAGATTAGCCCCCTGGTTGTAGGGTTAGGCACCTTAGGGTCAGTTGCAGCATTTGCTTTCGCACCCCTGGTGCCGACGATACTAGGAACAGAGTTTGCGAACGCCGTCCCCATCATACAACTGCTTTCCCCCCTCATACTTCTTCGCGGCGTGTCATTCATGGCGGCAGATCTGCTCAGTGGAAGTGACATGCACAGGTCGCGAGTGGCAGCACAAGCGGCCCTGATTGCGGTAAACATATTATTGAATCTCGCGCTGATCCCATTTCTGGGCATACAAGGTGCGGCGATCGCGACGCTAATTTCTGAAATACTATTCGCCTCTACGTTGTGGGTGCTTATAGGCCGGAAACTTAGGCAAGCGTAGACAGAGGAGAGATTGAGTATATGAACATCCCGAGCCAACCCCTCGAAGCTGGCGCGCATGAGACGGTCTCCGTCGTTATTCCGTCGATTGGTCGAGTTGCGCTTAAAGAAGCTATTCGGACATCCAAGCAACAATCTGGAAATGTCGTTACGGAAGTGATCGTGGTTTTCGACCTTCCCCAAGATGATCGCGAGAGTGACCTACGCAAGCTTGCTAGCAATGCCGATGTGGTCCTGTTTACAGGCGGCGGGAAGCGCGGAGGATCCGCTAGGAACGAAGGAGTTAGCGCCGCTAGCGGTGAGTGGGTCGCTTTTCTAGACGACGATGATACCTGGGCCCCCGATAAGTTGGAGAAACAGCTAGCTCTTGCTCATTCGCTGCGGTCCTCAGGACGAGAACCTGTGGTCGGTTCTCGAGTATCAATGGTACCTGGTGGCTCACGAGCTGGGATAATTTCGGGTGTCCCAGCTAAACTTGTGAGCGACGACGAATTGATCGAAGACTACCTTTTCCTTAGACGACGCCCTGGGTCGCGGCGGGCGTCGTTTTTCACCTCGACCGTCCTTGTATCAACCCGCTTGGCCCAAGCCAACCGCTGGGACGAGAGTTTGCGGCGACACCAAGACTGGGACTGGTTGGTGAGGGTTGGCAGGCGTGCGAACGTAAGCTTCGCGCAGGTCAGCGATGATTTAGTTTTCTACAGTCTCGGTAGTTCTGGGTCGGTTTCTGCATCGAACGATTGGGCAACCTCGCTGACGTGGGCGCAGAACCAACTGAAAGCCGCGGGTGGGTCCACATATTCGGACTTCCTCGCATCGCAAACTCTACGGTACGCAATCCAAGCCAGGAGTGCCCAGGGGATCATAGCGACCTGTCGTGCTTTGTTCTCCTCAAGGAGATTACCAGGCGTCGGTCCGCTCGCAATCGCTGCCGGCGGTTTACTTCCTCGAACGGTGCTTCAGAAATTGATGTCGGTGGTCAGGTGAATCTGAGATCAACAGCATTAATCCGCAACTCTCTCCTGCCTGAAAGTGGTGTGATTTGAAGGTCTATGTGCTTGCGTCCCACCTAGCTCCGACCTATGGCCTAGAGCGAACAATTGTCCAGGTTGCACACATGCTCGAGGAGCAGGTCGAGATATCTGTCGCAGTGATGCGAGGGGGTCCGGACGACGACGAGCTGATCGGCGGCCTGCGATTGCTTGGGCCGCAGAAGCGGAGCCTCCTGAGCCCGCGAGCATTGGCTACCCTTTTGAGGAGCCCATGGCGCGAGCACGACGTTCTGATTCTTGCTGGCACCTGGGTAGCCCTTCCTTGGCTATTAATCGGCAGACGCGCGGGTGTGCGGGTGCTGATCTGGGAGCACTCGCTTATAGAGGAGCGGATGCCATATTCCCGGAATTATCGGGTTCTGCGCCGGCTAGCGAGGACGCTTTACTGGCGGGCCGATACAGTTGTGGCGGTTTCTGACGCGCTTGCAGATGATTTGATGTCATACCCAGGAGTGAAGGAAGTGCATGTCATCCCGAACCCGCTAGAGGAGTCGGGGCGATTACAGGACCACGCTGCTTCGATTGCTCCCGATTTGGATTCCCAAATTCGACTGTTAGTGGTCGGGTCACTTAGCCCTATGAAGCGCCCACATCTCGCAATCGAGGCTCTCGCACTCTTAGACGACCGCTTCATACTTCATGTAGTGGGAGGTGGAGAACTGGCGCCACAACTTCAGGGGCTCGCAGAGCAGTTAGGCGTCGAGCACCGCGTACATTTTCTAGGGTATCGCCAACCGGCCGACGTCCGAAATCTAATGGAGGAGGCAGATCTGTTGGTTCATACCTCTATATCAGAAACCTTCGGTCTGGTGTACGTAGAAGCTGCGCGAGCGAAGCTGCCCGTACTCTCGACATCTAATCGGGTTGCGGATGCGCTTATACCCATCGCAGTTCCGGGCAGAACTGTTGCGGCGAATCCTAGTGCCCTAAGAGACGGCATCGTGCAGACTTGCTCTAGCAAATTCGAAGACTCAGTGTGGGAACGATCTCGACAAGAGCGTGAGATCCGTTTTGGTCGAGCTACAGTCGTAAAGCAGTGGATGAAAGTGTTCCACTCGATTCTTAATTCACGTTCTCTGTCAGCTGGCGAGTAGCCGAACATGCAGACAATTATCGATCTATCGGTCTCAGCGTTTGCCGTCGTCGCCCTACTGGCCCTTATTCCGAGCATGCGGGGGAGATCCGATGCCAACCGGGACGTGCTGGGCTTTATCGGGCTGTATGCCGTAGTTCTCGGCGGCTTGCTACTCGAGACCGTCTTTTTCAAGTCCGGCAACGCCCTCCAGCTAGTCCTCGTTCTATTGATCGCCGCAATCGCCAGCTTCATCGTGGTACGTGAATCAGCAGCAATGGCAGAACAGTCGTCAAAACTTGTTCTGCTTGCCTTCACTCCAGCCATGGTCGGATTCGTCTTCTTCGTGGTGAACGGCCTAGCAAATCCGTCTTTCGGAAATGTTCAATTGTTCGGACGCGCTGCGTCATTCATCGCGCTGGCAAGCATTGTCTTTTTGGGTGCCTTCGTGCGGCTACGTCTTCAAAATCTGGCCACGGTCATCATCAGCTCAGTACTGGTGTGCCTGGCCCTCACACCCGTCGCGGCAGCCAGTTGGAGACCGTGTGATCGTTTCAAGTGTGGACCGTTTGGGGCAATTTTTACTGGTATTTTCGAGTCGGAGAACGCGCTAGCGATGTTCGTATCCATTGCGATACTTTCGCTGATGCTTCTTGAAGTACGTAATCGCCGCTGGTTGATCTTGCTGCCGCTTGCCATCTCCCTATTCGCATCGGAGTCGCGAACAGCGCAGGTCTCCTTGGCTCTTTCCCTGCTACTTGCCTTCCTAGCCAGCCAGTCCGGCTCATTTAAATCCGGTGCACGCGGCACCCGGCCCCAAGGGCAGGTGCTTCACGACGTCAGCCGAGCGAGGCACGGCTTCGTGACGCTTTTCACGAGAGTTTCGGTGACCTTCCTGTTTTTTATTGGTTTCTATTTGGTGTTCAATTCCAATGCCAGCGACTTCAGTAATAGGGGCGTAATCTGGGAGCGCGGGGTCGACGCACTGGGCAGAAATTGGGGCACGGGGCTCGGCATGGACCGATGGCTGTACCTGCAAACGGTGGGTCTGCTGCCGCCTCTTTTTCCGCACAGCCAGTACCTGATCTTGCTATTCGGTGGGGGAATAGTCGCCGTTTTACTGACGTATGCTCTTATGCAATCTGCGCTTGTGCCTACGCTCGTCCGAGAACGGCCTTTTTCTCACTCGTACGTTTTATATCTGAGCATTATGGGCATCACCGAAGCGTACTGGAATCCGGCGAGTTTTGACGGCCACACTTTCCTCGTGCTTCCACTCATATTCCTCGTACTGAAGAAGGGCGTGGACGACCATCCCCGCAATGTACAAGGAAGCCCGCAGAGGGTTACCCATACATGGGGTCGGCAGAGATGATTACCTTCGTCATTGCTTGCTACTTCGGGCTTTAGTCACGATCTGTATCTGATGTGCTTAGCCGGACTGCCGACGCTGATCGAATTTTGCTCTATCAGCCCTCGGACTAGACTGTTTGCGCCTATGACGGCTCCGTCCGATACTATAGATCCCCGTAGGACGGCCGAGCCACGACCAATCCACACGTCACTTCCGACTGATGTATTTGAGGACACATTCTGCTCACGAATGAGCCTGCTGCTGGCAGTACCGTGGTCAGAGTCTCTGAGAGAGCAGTGCTCGGCTACCCAAGTGTCATCTCCGATACTTAGTAGTTGGGAGGCAGCAATGATGGTGTAGTGCATAATCTTCACTCGGTTTCCAATCACCAGACGCCCTCCATCGGGCACGTCTAGGACTACGCCTCGTCCGAACCGAACGCCGTCGCCAATTCTTATTCCCCGGTGGCCGCCCCAGCGGACCGTGGTGCCCTTTTCGGCTTCAAGCCGTGAGCCTACTGATCCTCCTCCCGCCCTGATGAGTGTCGTAATGAGAGCCCCCCGGGCTAGCCGTTCAATTTTTCTGAACCCCGCAAATCCTCTTGTTCTGCTGAGTGTCGCGCTCATCGTGGTCTCCTGGCTGAATCGAGTAGGTGGCGACCTGTAATGCAAGGTCAAAAATTTCTTCGGGCTACTTCTTTGCCATGACATGCAGGACTTCGTCGATAGTAGGTCCACACTGTTCAAACATTCGATTGTATATGTCGGCTGGCTGTCGATATGGGTCGACGATATCGTCGTCCGTAGCGTTTACTGAGTGTGGTCGCCGTGCCCGAACGGCACTGGGTACAGCAACTTGCCACCTGCTGCTTCCGACCAGGCTTTCGTCTAAATGAATTTCTTTGATCAGTCGGGCGAATTCGCGCAGAGTGAAGGTCCGTCGCAACATCGACGGCGCAATCTGAACGACGCTGCTTCTGTGCGCGCGGGTCAGAGCGAGCACTAAATCTTGCCCAGCCAATATTTCAGCCGTCAGCTGTCGGGCCTTGAAGTCATCAGCTCGGCCGCCTTTTTCACGGATGTGGCTAGCCACTTTCGGGTCTATTGACTGATCCACAAGGGCGCTGGTTCCAGCGCTCTGCACTTCAAACTCGCCTGGGAAGCACGCGTCCAACCCTGCCTGCAGAAGTCGCTCAGCCATCGGGGACCTACAAATGTTGCCGGTGCAAACAGTGAGGATGCGGAAAGGCTGTTTTCCAGCTTCACTCATTGGCTAGGGCCTGCCGATTCCCTTGTAGTTCCAGCCCGCAGCTCGCCAGATCGACGGGTCTAGAACGTTGCGTCCGTCGAGGACGTTCTTTGTGTGGACGAGTGCACCTGCTCGCTCGGGCAGGAGGTTCCGGTATTCCTGCCATTCGGTCAGCAGGAGGAGCGCGTCGGCCCTTTCCATGGCGCGGTGCATATCTGCTTCATAGGTGAGCTCCGGGAAGCGGTTGCGGGCGCCCTCGATGGCTTCCGGGTCGGTGACCGTGACGTCGGCGCCGTGTAGCTGCAGTTGAGCCGCAATGCTGAGTGCGGGCGAGTCGCGGACGTCGTCGCTGTTGGGCTTGAACGCCGCCCCGAGGACCGTGATGCGCTTGCCGAGGAGGGAACCCCCCACGAGGAGCCGGGTCAGCTCGACGACGCGGATGCGGCGCCGGACGTTGATGTCGTCCACCTCGCGCAGGAAGGTCAGCGCCTGGTCCGCACCGAGCTCGCCGGCGCGGGCCATGAAGGCGCGGATGTCCTTCGGCAGGCAGCCGCCGCCGAAGCCGATGCCTGCATTGAGGAATTTGCGCCCGATGCGCTCATCTAGGCCAATGGCATCGGCGAGTACCGTCACGTCTGCGCCGGTCACCTCGCAGACCTCTGCCATCGCGTTGATGAAGGAGATTTTTGTGGCTAGGAAGGAGTTCGCCGCGGCCTTGACGAGCTCGGCGGTGGCGTAGTCGGCCACCAACCGGCGGGTGCCCATGGAGAGGGGCGTGCTGTACACCTCATCGAGTGTTGCGGTTGCGCGAGCGCCGGCTTCCCCGTCCGGCACTCCGTAGACGAACCGGTCTGGCGACAGGGTGTCTTTCACCGCGAAGCCTTCGCGGAGGAATTCAGGATTCCAGGCCAGGACTGCGTCGGAGTGCTGCTCGGCGAGCTCATCGGCCAGACGGGCGGCGGTGCCCACGGGTACCGTCGACTTTCCGACCACGACATTGCCAGGCTCGAGTGAATCCAGCAGTGACCTGAAGGCGGCATCGACGTAGCGCATGTCCGCCGCGTACTCGCCCTTGCGCTGGGGCGTGCCGACGCAGAGGAAGTGGATTTCTGCCCCCTTGGCATCGGCCATGCTCGAGCTGAACTTCAGCCGGCCGGTGGCCAGCACTTCGTCGAGGAGTTCGGGCAGGCCCGGTTCGAAAAACGGTGCGCGGCCGGCCTGCAGTTCGCCGATCTTCCGCGGATCCACATCTATACCCACCACGTCATGGCCGAGTTTCGCCATGCATGCTGCGTGTACTGCACCCAGGTAGCCGCAGCCGATCACGGAAATACGCATGTTTGTTTGTCCCCCTTGAAAGTTCCCCAGTTCAACCGATTCTAATCGCGCAGTGCGGGCTAGATGCTCAGCCAGGACCAGTGCGGTGTAAACAGGTTGTGAATTACCGGAAGCGGCGTCGTCCCCGGGCCCATACAAGGGCCCATCCGACTACTGCGCCAACTAGCGCGCCGGTCGTGTTCGCAAGCACGTCGTACGGGGTCGCTACCCGCTGGGGGAGTAGGAACAATTGGGTCAGTTCGATCACGATGGACAGTCCCATTCCCGCGACGGCAGCAGCCCAGCGCCAGACCCGCGGGGCGAGGATGAACCAGAAGAGCCCGAAGGGAACGAACATCAGGACGTTCGACGCGAATTCAACGGTGCTATAGGTCACGGTCGTCGGCAAACCGCGGGCGTAGAAGTAGCGCAGGGCGCCCCGCAACCATTCCCCGCCAGCCCGGTCCACCGGAGTGGGCCACAGCACGATCAACACGACGGCAATCAGCCAGACGGCACACAGGCTCGCAGTCACGGTCTTGTAGCGGCGGGAGGGTAGCGGCGCAGTGGTCAGGGAAAGTCCTTCGAGGAACGGGCCGGACGGTTGGCGGGTTGTCCCCATTATCGCCGATCCCGCCGGGGGACAGCCGGTGACGCGGGATCCTGTACCATTGAACGCGATGCCTAGGCGAGGGAGCGGGCCGGATTGCAGGAATTCCGGCCGTACTCCGTGATCGACGGTGGCTAGCGACTCAACTGGTTTCTAGACGACTGCTCCCACGTGCGTGTTCCTTCCGCCCCGGCAACGTCCCAGTGCTCACGCAGACAGCGCCGAGCCGCAACGTCCAGGAGAAACCATGTCCGAGCAGAAGCTCGCAGCACACGTCCGCACCGAGTTCGGCAAGGGCTCGGCCCGCCAGGCCCGCCGCGCCAACATGATCCCCGCCGTCGTCTACGGCCACGGTGCAGACCCCATCCACGTCCTGCTGCCCGCCAAGGCCACCACGCTGGCAGTCCGCACCCCCAACGCCCTGCTCACGCTGGACATCGAGGGCGAGAACCACCTTGCCCTCGTCAAGGACATCCAGCGCAACCCCCTCAAGCAGATCGTCGAGCACCTCGACCTCCTGACCGTCCGCCGCGGCGAGAAGGTCCAGGTCGACGTCGCTATCCACGTCGAGGGCGAGCCTGCCGCGGACGTCGTCGCCAACCTCGAGGCCAACACGGTCCTCGTCGAGGCCGACGCCACCGCTCTTCCCGAGACCCTCACGGTCAGCATCGAAGGCCGCCAGGTCGGACAGCACGTCCACGCCGCCGACATCGTGCTTCCCGCGGGCGTCCTCCTCCTCGTGGATGCGGACACCCTGATCGTCAACCTTGCCGGCGAGACCGAGCAGGACCTCGGCGAGACTCCCGAGTCCGACGCCGACACCGAAGGCACCTCCGAAGGCGCGACGGCAGTCGACGCTGACGCCGACGCCGTCATCACCGACGCCGACGAGCAGTAAGCAGGCTCCGCACGGTGTCTGACACCTGGCTTGTAGCCGGGCTCGGGAATCCCGGGCCCGGCTACAGCGGCAACCGCCACAACGTGGGCCAGATGGTGCTGGACCTTCTCGCCGACCGCCTCCGCGGCCGGTTCACGTCGTCAAAGGCCCAGGCCTTGACGCTCGAGGGACGGCTCGGCATCGGAGGACCCCGGGTGGTCCTGGCCAAGCCGCTCACCTACATGAACACGACGGGTGGCCCCGTCTCGACGCTCGCCCGTTTTCACGACGTGGTGCCCGACCACGTCATCGCCGTCCACGACGAGATCGACATCCCCTTCAACACCCTCAAGCTCAAGCTCGGCGGGGGAGAAGGCGGCCATAATGGGCTGCGGGACATCAGCAAGGCCCTCGGCACCAAGGACTACTACCGCGTGCGGGTGGGTGTCGGACGTCCTCCCGGCCGCCAGGACCCCGCCGACTTCGTGCTGAAGGATTTCGGCACGGTCGAGAAGAAGGAACTTCCGTTCCTGCTCGACGACGCCGCCGACGCCGTCGAACTCCTCATCCGTGACGGGCTTCTGGCAGCCCAGCAGAAGTTCCACGCCCCGGCATAGGTCCGGCGCGAAGAAGCCCCGCTTCCCGGGTACGGGAAGCGGGGCTTTTTGGTGGTGCGCCTCAGCCCGCCTTGACATCGGGCAGCGGGGCGACCCGCCGCACGCCGCCACCGGCGACGGTATCTGCGTTGCTGTTGGTCACGTACCGCAGGTGCGGGCGGATCTTCGCCCAGTCGGACCTAATGTTCTGGACCTTCGCCGGATAGAGTGCCTCTGCTGTCGGTTCAGCCGTGAGGTTGGTCGTGCCCGAGCGGATCAGGACGTAGGAGCCGTAGTCCTGCAGTGCGCGCGCAACCACGAGACCATCGGGCGTGAGGCCCAGCTTTCTGATGTCGACCGATGCCGGGATCGCGAACATGGAGCCCATGGGAATGCTGCCGGTGTACGACGTCGTGCCGTCGCCGTCCTCACTCCTCGCCGGCCAGACGCCGTTGCGGGTCTGTCCGTTCTCGACGTGCGTAGCGTGCTTCAGCTGGTCATTGTCGATGCCGATGCTCAGGGCGTGGTTGATCCTGCCGTCGCGAACCTCCTCCGCGCGGATCTGCCCGTGGATCTGGCTGATGCCTGACGCACGGGCGCCGAAGGCCCTCCCGTCGGTGGTCAGGTCCGTCATGCCCGCGAAGCCGGCCGTCCAGTGGGTGTCATCCACTTTCTTCATGACCCACCCCTCCACCATGTAGCGGCCGTCGGGCTGGATCACCGAGAGGTGCTGGTCCGTGCCGGCACCCGGCATGGCGTCGCGGGGAATCCGGATGGGAGTCCCCAGGGGGTGCTTGACCAACCAGGTGCTGCCGCTGACGACCTTCACCTCGACGATGGGGTCGTTCAGTGTCGCCTTGACCACGCGCACGGACCACCGTGCCGAAGCCAGGCCCGTCGTCTCCTTCTGCAGGTCGAGGTTCCGTTGATCGTTCGCGGGAGCGAACTGGATGCCGCTACCCACCGAGGTGTTCGAGAATGAGGCCGAGCTGAACGGGTGCAGGGAGGTGACGCGCGTCGCCGAGGCGAGGGGGGCTGGGGCGAGGGGGGCCGGGGCGACCGTCGGGGTCGGCGCAGGTGTCGGGGCTGGAGCCGTCGTCGGGACCGGGGCCGGCGCCACAGGCACGGCCGCCGTGGTCGTCGAAGCAGTGGCTACATAATCCAGCACCGCGCTGTTGTTGCCGGCATCGTTGATGTACTCGACCTTGACGGAGTGGGCGCCTGCTTTCCAGGAGCCCGGCAGTGCGTATACCTTCTGGGCCCGATCGGCGAGGGTCAGCGTCCCTGTGACGACGTTGTCGACGCTCACCCTGATCTGGGGAACCGTCGTCCCGCTGTAGGAGCCGGCTGCACGAACTTCCAGTTTCGTGAACCCGGTCGACGCGGTCATTGAGCCGAGGGCCGACCCGTTGTTTAGCAGGGACCGGACCTTCGCGCCGTCCGGGCTGGTCCAGACGACATAGCCGCCGCCGCCGTTGCGCATGCTCTCGGCTTCGATACGGGTGACTGCAGCCTGAGCAGGAGTGGCCGCGGCGAGTGCCGATCCGAGTACGGACACGGCAAGTAGAGCGCTGGTGAATTTTTTGATGATGATGACTCTCTAATGGGCATGACTGAGACCGGCCATGCGAACTAGCTGACGCCTCCCCAGACGACACAGCACCATGAAGGGCCCCGGAGCGTTGTTCCACGAATGGATGAGACCGCTGCCCCGGGATTGCGGAACGAAGTGTTTGAGACGCCCCCAGTGTTACGCATGGGACTTCTGTTGTGAAATGGGGGCGAAGGGGAAAGAGTCAATACTGTGCGAATCCTGCGCTTGCGTTTGACAAACGAAAGGGCGGCCTACCTGTCGAGGGATGGCCGCCCGTGCACTCCAGCTGAGGCTTAGTGTGCGCCTGCGATGTTGTCTTCCGAGTTGTTGGTGACGACGCGCAGGAGGTCGCGCAGCTGCGGCCAGTCCGCCTCGAGGTTGGCCACCTGGCCCTCGTCAGCGGCCATCTCCGCGTAGAGGTTGGTGTTGTCGGCCTGGATGAGGACATGACCGCCGTACTGCTGGAGGGCGCGAGCGACCGCGCGGCCCTCCGGCGTGAGGTCCAGCTCGTCGACATCGACGGAGGGCGGAATCGCGAACATGGTGCCCATGGGGATGGTGCCCGTGTAGGCCCAGGAATTATTGGCGTCCTCCGCCCTCGCCGGCCAGACTCCGCGTCCGTCGTTGACGCTCTTCAGCATCGACCCGCTGATCCCGATGGCCAGCGAGTGCTCGATGTCGAGGTTCCGTAGCTCGTTCCTGCGGATGAGGCCATGAAGCTGGCTGATGCCCGATGCGCGCGCGCCGCCGTCCATGCCGTCCCCCTGAAGATCGGTGATGACGAGGTACCGCGCCTTCCATTCGTCGGCCGCGATCTTCTCCATACCCCACAGCTCGTACGCCGTTCGACCGTCCGGCTGGATGACGACCATATGGTCGTCCGTGCCGCCTGTCGTTGCCGCGTCGGCGGGGATCTTGATGAAGTGCTTGTCGCCGTTGGCCTGAAGGGTCGCAGTCGGGTCTCCTCCGTCAGTATGCTGGACAGAGATGGACCATCGCTTGCTCGCCACGTCTGTCGATCCTTCCCGGAAGGTGGCGTGGCGCGGATCGTCGTCCGGTGCGAACTCCACTGCGGGGCCTACTCGCGTATTCGAGAACGTCGTGGGACTGAACGGGTGATCGGTGTAGTCCTTCTCCTGGGAGCCGACCCGGTTGAGGAGGGGCTCCAGGTCGACGAGAGCCCCGGGTGCAGCACCTATCTCCGCAGAGCTGAAGACTGCGCTGTCCTGCCCTGAATCGTTCACGTATTCGACCGTGAGGGTGTGCTCTCCGGCAGGCCAGTCACCGGTGACCGTATAGGCCTCCAGATCATGGGAGTAGAGGCGGATGTCTCCCGCGGGCACATCATCGACGTGTACCCGGACCACGGGCACGGTATCTCCGTCATAGGAACCCGCCGCCTCGACGGTGATCGCGTGGAAGCGGACGTTGGAGGTGATCGTGCCGGCGGCGCTGCCGTTCGAGAGCATCGATCGCACGCTGCGTCCGTCCTCGTCGGTCCAGAGGACGTAGTCGCCGCCGAGGTTGAACATCTCATCAGCACTCAGGGTGGGCGCGGCACCAGGGAATCCACCGAGAAATGCAGCTGCTCCCACGACGGGTAGGGCCAGGAACCATGGACTCCGCTTCCGGGCACGCGGCGCGGCTGGCGCATCAGTGCCAACCGCGCCCCGTGTCCGTACTCTCTCGACGGATTCAGGGGCGGCCGACACCGCGGTAGGTCCATCCGGCGGCCCGCCACTTCGCCGGCTCGAGGACGTTCCGCCCGTCGAAGATGGCCTTGGTCGTAACCTTCTCACCGAGCGCGTACGGATCGAGGTCGCGGTATTCCCGCCATTCGGTCAGGAGCAGGATCGCGTGCGCATCCTGAACGGCCAGGTTGGTGTCGGCCTCATAGCTGAGCTCTGGGAACCGTTTGGCCGAATTGGCGATGGCTTCCGGGTCGGTCACCGTGACGTTGGCGCCCTGGAGCTGCAGTTGGGCAGCGATGCTGAGAGCGGGCGAATCCCGGACGTCGTCGCTGTCGGGTTTGAAGGCCGCGCCCAGGATTGTGACGCGGCGCCCGAGGAGCGATCCACCGACGAGTTCGCGCGTCATGTCGACGGCCCGGAAGCGCCGGCGCATGTTGATCGTGTCCACCTCACGGAGGAAGGTGAGCGCCTGGTCGGCCCCGAGCTCTCCTGCGCGGGCCATGAAAGCGCGGATATCCTTTGGCAGGCACCCACCGCCGAACCCGATCCCGGCGCTCAGGAACTTGGGACCGATGCGGTCGTCCATCCCCATGGCCTCGGAGAGCATCGACACGTCACCGCCGGAACTCTCACAGACCTCCGCCATGGCGTTGATGAAGGAGATCTTCGTGGCGAGGAAGGAATTGGCCGCCGTCTTGACGAGCTCGGCGGTGGCGTAGTCCATGACGAGCCGCTTCGTACCCTGGGACATCGGTACGGCGTACACACCGTCGAGGGCCGTGGTCACGTCCGCACCGTGCGCGCCCTCCGGCACTCCGTACACGAAGCGGTCCGGGTTGAGCGTGTCCTCGACGGCGTGGCCCTCCCGCAGGAATTCGGGGTTCCAGGCGAGCAGCGCTCCCGGGGCGAGCTTTTCCAGTTCACCTGCCAGACGTGCTGCCGTACCTACGGGGACGGTCGACTTGCCCACCACGACGCTGCCGGGAACCAGATACTCCGCCGCGGCCGTGAAGGCGGCATCGACGTAGCGCATGTCGGCGGCGAACTCGCCCTTGCGCTGGGGAGTGCCCACGCAGATGAAGGTGACGTCGCTTCCCTTCACCTCCGACATGTCGGTGCTGAAGCTGAGCCGCCCGGTCGCCTGGAGTTCCTCGAGCAACTCGGGGAGCCCGGGTTCGAAGAAGGGAGCACGGGCAGCCGCGAGATCGTCGATCTTCCGCTGATCCACGTCGATGCCGACGACGTCGTGGCCGAGCTTGGCCATACAAGCGGCATGGACCGCGCCGAGGTAACCGCAACCGATGACTGAGATACGCATGATTCTTCCTTTGGGCTTGGACGGGATTCTGGTGCGGCGCCTAGTAGGCGCCTACGGGCTTGAGGAGCATTTTGGCGGTGCGGAAGATGATCATCAGGTCCATCGTGATGGACCAGTTCTCGACGTAGTACAGGTCGAGGCGGATGCTGTCCTCCCAGCTGAGTTCGGAGCGGCCGTTGATCTGCCACATACCAGTAAGACCGGGCTTGATGTACAGACGGCGGTGCGCGTCTTTCTCGTAGCCGTCCACCTCACGACCCAGTGGTGGACGGGGCCCCACGAGGCTCATCTGCCCACGCAGGACGTTCCAGATCTGGGGAAGTTCATCCAGCGAATGCCGGCGGAGCCACGCTCCGGCCTTGGTGACGCGCGGGTCCTCCCGCATCTTGAACAGCAACCCGTTCCCCTCGTTCTGACTCAGGAGGGCCGCGAGGTCCTGCTCGGCCGTGACGACCATGGAGCGGAACTTGTACATGGTGAACGTCTTGCCGCCCTGGCCGATGCGTTCCTGGCGGAACAGCACCGGACCGGGACTGTCGTGCTTGATGATCAGGGCGATGATCCCGAAGACCGGTAGGAGGAGCAGCAGGGCCGCCGCCGAGGCCGAGACGTCGAGCATCCGTTTGACGAGATGCTTGGCGCCGCTGAACTGGGGGAGTTCGACGTGCATGAGGGGCAGGCCCTCCACAGGCCGGGCGTGGATCCGGGGTCCGGCGACGTTCGTGAGTCCTGTGGCGAGGACCAGTTCGGTCTCCGACTCCTCGAGGCTCCACCCCAGCTTCTGGATGAAACCGCTGCCACCCTGGACGGGACCGGCGACGATCACGGCGTCGACATTGAGTCCGGGCAATGCCTTCTCGACCGATGTGAGGTCCGCGACGACCGGTACCCAGTTCCCCTCGACGAGGATCTTCGAGTGTGAATTTGCCCCCGCGATGGCCGCCCCGACGACGTCGTAGCCGGCGCCGGCCGTGTGGCGGATCTGCTTGATGACGTACTTGACGTCCTTAGGCCGACCCAGCACCACCACCCTCGACAGGTAACGGCCCTTCGTCCGCTGGCGCGTGAGCCATGCCCGCAGCGACCAGCGGGTCAGCAGGAGTCCACCGAGTCCCAGGGGGAGAGCCAGCGCGAAGTAGCCCCTCGACGCCGGGACCTGGGTCACCAGCAGGATGATCGCAGCCAGGCCGAAGACGAGCATCGTCGCGTTGATGACCCGCTTGTACTCGTCGCTCCCGAGCCCCAGGACCCTGCGGTCCCGGCTCCTGAAGGCGCCGAGGGCTCCTAGCCACAGAGCAGCGATCGCCAGGCCGATGTAGTCGTATCCGATGGACGCCGAGGCTACCGGCACCTGCGGGTCGGTGGTCCCGAACCTCGTGAGCTGGGCTCCGACGAGCGCCACTGTGATCACGACGATGTCGCCGATGACCATGGCGGTGGTGTAGGGGCGGACCCATGCGCGGGCACCGCCAGTGGCGCTCCTGCTCCTCGATGCACGGTACCCGAGTGCCGGGTAGACCACGTCGAGCGGAGGCGATTGATGTGACGAGGGTCTGTCGGTAGCGATTCCTACGTTGCTCATCGTTCCCCTTTTCGAGAGGTTGGTACAAGGGGCCGACGACGACTGGGGACGAAGCTCCGGTCTCAGGAGAGCTCCTACGTCGCCGGCCCCGCTTAAGCGGAATCCACAGAAGCGGACCCGGGCCTGGTGCACCGGCGTCGTTGCCAGTGGGAAATATGTGAGGTTACGGCCGGTCGGTCAGGAACCGGCTGGAATCTTCACGGACGGCGCCGCGGGCCGGGAACCCGACGCGGGGCGTTTCTTGTTGAGGCTGACCGGCCCCAGGTCGTGGGAGGGCCGCACCGGTGCAGCAGTTGGCTGATCCTCGGGCAGTCCGGACTTCGGCTTCGCCATGGGTGCGTCCGGAAGGACGACGTCGGACGCCGCCGGCGCCGTGTAGTACGACCGCGCCTTGGCATCGGGCTCCGGCAGCCGCAGCTTGTTGAGGATGAGTCCGAGCACCCGTCCACCGGCCAGTTCGAGGGCCTTCAGCGACTCGTAGACGTCCGTGGTGTTCACCTCCTGGGCGCCGACGACGAGTACCGTGTTGACCCCCGCTGAGGACAGGACGGCCGCATCGGTGACGGGAAGCACGGGCGGTGCATCGATGATGACGGCGTCAAAGGTCTCCTCGAGCTCCCGGAGCAGTGCCACCATCTGGTCGGAACCCAGGAGTTCGCTCGGGTTCGGCGGGATGGGACCCGACGCAAGGACGTGGAGGTTGTCCTCGCCCCAGGGCTGCAGCATGTCCCCGAGTTGTGCCTGCCCGATCAGCACCGTCGTCAGGCCGGCACTACCCTCGATGCCGAGGTATCCGGCCACGGCAGGTCGTCGAAGATCGGCGTCGACGAGGAGGACGCGTTTGCCGCCCTTCGCCATGGCAAAGGCCAGGTTGATCGCTGTCGTCGTCTTCCCTTCACCAGGAAGCGATGACGTCACCTGCACCACTCGGGAGCCTCGGGTGAGTTGGGTGTACTTGAGGTTGGTCCGCAGCTGGCGGAAGGCTTCTGCACGAGATCCGTTGGGTTTGCTGCTGGCGATGAGCGGATTGCCGGCCGCCGCGGGGTCGTAGCGCACCATGCCCAGCACGGGAGCCTTGGTGACACCGTAAAGATCGGCCTCGCCACGAACGCGGTTGTCGAACTTCGCCCGCAGGAGTGCCACAGTCAGCCCGAGTGCAAGCCCCACCAGCAGGCCGATGATGAGGTTCAGGTCGACCTTGGGGGAGGAGGGCTCGGTGGGTACGCCCGCTTCCGTCAGAACCGAGAGCTGCACCGGTGACACCGACGATGCCCCGGTCGTTTCCAGTTCATCGATGACAGAAATCAGGCTGTCGGCGAGGGCGTTCGCTATGGCGGCAGCCTGCTCCGGTGATTCATCGGTCACCCACAGGCCCACCAGCACCGTGTTGGGTGTGCTGTACGCCGTGACGTTGGCCGGCAGGTCCGCGGCTGTGTCTGCGTCGAGCCCGAGACTTGTGATGATGGGCTGCAACACCCTGGGTGAGTCCACCATCTCGGTGTAGGTCTGCACGCGGTCCTGCATGAACGTGTTGCCTTGCTGTAGCTCGGCTACCGAGCCGGTCTCCTCCACCGCCACGAACAGCTCAGTCTGCGCGGTGTAGATGGGTTTCATCAGCATCGAAGCGATTCCTGCCACGATGACGCCGGCAAGGGTTGCGCCCGCGATAATGAGCCAATTCCGCTTGAGCACCCGCAGGTAATTGCGCAATTCCATATCTGAGACCTTTCAGGAGTTTTATCGATATTCGGTAGGACGCCTCGTCACAGGCAGGGCCAGGCAGGGCGTGGTTGATTCGGGTGGACCACAGCGATGATCTAGCGGATCACCAGCTTTCGCTTCATCGCGCATTTACGACAATGCTCCACAAAATGCGCTTCTACAATCGGGTCGGCCACCCCACCTGGCCCCCGGCCTACTGGAACCCCTGGCTCCGGGGCGCAAGGCCACCCGCGCCGGCACTAGGTTTTCTGGGGGTGGCTACCCTAATGACCCAAGGCCGTACTTGCTTTGATGGAAGCCGGTGGTCTTGTGGGTCCTTGCGTGTTTAGCTTTGGCCGTCGTCGCAAATATCTCGGCGCCGGCACGCTCGAATACCGCCGCAATTATGTTTTGTCTACCGCCGCAAACGAGGGCGGCGGCCCAACTGCCAACATCACGTCCTGCCCATCGAGGGGAGGATCTGTCTCAGTGTCGAGCAGCACCGCCAAATATCGATTTACATGTGGAACTGGGGAGCATATGCAGAACGTCAAGCCTTTTCGTGTGGACCGGCTGATAATTCATCAATTCGATCCGTCGCGCCCTTCGCCGGGCGGCATCGACACGTGCCTCCGAGGGATCTGCGCGTACGCCCCCGGCGATCAGGATCTCGCCTTCGTCGGAGTGGACGCCGGAGATGGGCCGGCAAGCCGGGTGCTCGGAGGGTGGGAGGCCCACGAGTTCGGAGGACGAACAGTCTGGTTCCTTCCTGTCGCCAGACTTGATCCCGCAGACCAGAAGCGGAAGGTGCCTCACTCTCTCCGGCTCCTGGCAGGGGTGGTCCGGTTCGCCGGCAAACTTCCGCAGACGGATGCGGTGCAGGCGCACCGGATGGATACCGCGCTGGCCCTGGGCGTCCTGCTGCGCCGGCCCCTCGTCTACTTCATCCATACCCAGGAGAACGGGCTAACCGGGACGACCTCGGATTCCATGTGGCGCCGCGCGGGAGGCGTGCACCAGGCGCTCGAGCGACTGGTGGTGCGTCGGGCAGCCGACGTCGTTGTCTTCAACCGCGACTACGCCGACACGGTCAAGGAATGGAACCCAAAAGCGCGGTTCTCGCCGACGTGGTTCGATCCCCGCCTGATCGGCGGGCAGGGTAAGGGGTCGGCGAAGGGTCACTCCATCTGCTGGGTCGGTCGCCTCGAAGTCCCGAAGGATCCGCTGCTGGCACTGGACACTATGGCGCAGCTGTCCGATGCATTCCCGGGGGAGGAATGGTCCCTGTCGCTCCTGGGCTCGGGAACACTTCTGGGGGAGGTCAGTCGAAGGGCCGCAGACCTGTCGCGGCGCCCGAACCTCAGAATCGAGACGCCGGGGCGGGTGGGCCCGGCGGACGTCGCCGCTGTCATGGCCCGCTCGGACCTGTTCCTCATGACCTCGCACGCAGGATACGAAGGCTACCCCCGTGTTCTGGTGGAAGCCATGGCGACAGGGCTGCCGGCGGTCGTCACCGAGGGCTCCGATACGGGAGGCCTCGTCGTGGACGGAGTCACCGGATTCACGACGAACCGTGACCCGCAGCAGATCGCAGTGTCGCTTGCAAAGGCGAGGGACATCGAGCGCGCCGATGTCGTAGAAGCAGTGTCGGAGCTGGGTGCACCTGCTGTCGTCCGCGAGATCTTCGCCGTACGCCCGGTGGCGGCCACCGGTGACGCCAACAGGAAGGTGGAGGACGTCCTGCTCGAGAATCACGACGGACAGCTGACACTCGGACCATGGCCGCTGTTCCAGGGCAGCTCCGAGGAGCTCCTCGCCCGCATCGGGGAGCTCATCGCGGCCGGGAAACCCGCGCTCGTCGTGACGCCGAATGTGGACCAGGTGCTCGACCTCCGTACCTCTCCGGCGCTCCGCTACGCCTATCACTCCGCCGACGTGCGGCTCGTGGACGGTGCCCCGCTGGTCGCCCTCGGCAGGGCGCTGGGAGTACGGGTGGAGCGACACACCGGCGCAGATCTCCTTCCGCTGACCGCACGGCACGGCGCACAGGCAGGGTGGCGGATCGCGATCCTCGGAGGCCGGGCGGACGCAGCCGCCGACGCGGTGAGGACCCTCGAGGAGAAGTACCCTGGCTGCACCGTCCAGGCCGTTCCATTCCCCTTCGTGAACAACGTGGACAACCCTGCCTGCCGCACGGCGGTCACGGAGCTCACTCGGGCCCGGCCCGACCTGGTTTTCCTCTGCCTCGGTTCCCCCAAGCAGGAATCCTTCTTCCGGCACTGGCGCGAATCTCTCCCGCCGGCTGTCTACATCGGAGCCGGCGCTGCCGTCGACTTCGCCGC
The DNA here is from genome assembly GCF_054510855.1 of Arthrobacter rhamnosi. Lineage (NCBI taxonomy): Bacteria > Bacillati > Actinomycetota > Actinomycetes > Micrococcales > Micrococcaceae > Arthrobacter > Arthrobacter rhamnosi. The sequence continues at coordinate 60,761 of NZ_JBTNDT010000007.1, forward strand.
CGGCACGAAGAGCCGCGCACCGCGGGTGGTCCAGCGACTCGGCCTTGAATGGACGTGGAGGCTCGGCCAGGAACCGCGTCGGCTCGCGCGGCGCTACCTGGTCAAAGGTCCCGGCTTCCTGAGGACCGCAACCCTTTCCATCGCCCGGAGGCACCCATGAAAGCACTAGTGACCGGCATCGCCGGATTCGTCGGATCGAACCTGGCCAAGGCGCTCCTGCGCGCCGGGCACGACGTCGTCGGCATCGACTCCATCACCGATTACTACGACGTCGGCATCAAGCGGGCCAATCTCGCCGCTCTCCCGAAGAGCCTGGACTTCCGCGAGGAGGACCTCAACACGACGGACCTCGATGCCCTACTCACCGGAGTGGACGTCGTCTTCCACCAGGCGGGCCAGCCCGGGGTCCGCAAGTCGTGGGGAAGTGACTTCGGTGTCTACATCGACGCGAACATTCTCGCCACGCAGAAGCTGCTGGAGGCTGCGGCCAACTCCGCGTCGCTCAGGCGCTTCGTCTACGCGTCGTCCTCCTCGGTCTACGGGAATGCAGAGTCCTTCCCCACGACGGAGGACATGCGACCCCAGCCCCTCAGCCCCTACGGCGTGACCAAGCTCGCGGCGGAGCACATGTGCTCGCTCTACGCCGCCAACTTCGGTGTGCCGACAGTCTCGCTCCGCTACTTCACGGTGTATGGGCCGGGGCAACGGCCCGACATGGCCTTCACCCGCTTCACGCGGGCCGCCGTGCTGGGTGAGAAGATCACCATCTTCGGGACGGGGGAACAGATCCGGGACTTCACTTTCGTCGACGACGTCGTCAAAGCGAATGTCCTGGCCGGCACCACTCCCGACGTCGCTCCGGGGAGTGTCTTTAACGTGGCAGGGGGAAGCAACACCACGGTCAATGAGGTCCTGGACCTGATCAGCCAGATGTCGGGACGCAAGCTCGACGTGGAATACGTGCCGGCCGTCGCCGGTGATGTCTGGCGAACCGGCGGAAGCACCGCGGCCATCGACCGCGAGCTCGCCTGGAAGGCCGAGATCTCGTTGACCGAGGGCCTGTCACGACACTTGGAGTGGGCACGTGGAACTTTCGGATAGATACCTCGCTGAAGGTCCGCGCGCAACTGCGATGCAGGGCCGGAGGATGCGGGCATGCCACGGCTGACGGTGATCATGCCGGCCTACAACGCAGCGACCACGATCGCCCAGGCGGTCAGGACAACGCTGTTCGACCTCCCGCGCGATGCTGACCTCCACGTCCTCGACGACGCGAGCGGCGACAACACCCTTCAGGTCCTCGAACAACTCGCCCATCTCGACCGGCGCCTTGTGGTCAGGTCGGCTGGACGGAACCGGGGGGTGGCGGCGACCTTGAACGACCTGCTCGAGGGAACGCAGAGCCAGTTCGTTGCAAGAATGGACGCCGACGATCTCGTGATTCCGGGTCGCTTCAGGCATGCGTTGTCCGTGCTGCAGACGGGCACAGCGGATGTGGTGTTTGCGGGATTGGTCCACCTCGGTCCGGGGCGGAAGGTCAGGCCGGCTGCTCAACTTCCCATCTCGTCCGCGGCATTCGCGTCATTCCTGCTGCTGCAGAATCCCGTGACACACTCCACCATGGTTGCAGTGACGTCGGTGCTGCGCGAGGCGCAAGGCTATCGGGAAGTGCCGTCCGAGGACTACGACCTATGGTTGAGATTGGTCGCCGGCGGGCTCCGGCTACGGCGGCTTGCGCAGCCCGGTGTGTTCTACCGACACCACCCGGCTCAGATCACCGCTACTGGAACCTGGAAGGCTGCCGCCGCGTACAACCCGCTGAGCGCGGAGGCCCATGCGACCCTGACCGAGCAGGTCCTCGGCGCCCGGCATGAGGTGTACTCCATTTTGAGGACGGCTGACCTGAACGAAGCTGAACAAGCCGCGTTCTCCCGGTTCGTCCACGCCCTGAAGAACAGCACCGACGCGCTGGGGCTCGTCGAGCGAGCCGATCTGATCAGGCTCTGCGCGAAGGTCACCGGCAACCGCCTGCAACGGAGGGAATCCTATGCAAAGTGATCTGTTGCTGGCCGCCGTTGCCGTCGTCGGCGTCGTGGCGATCGTCGCCCTTCCGATCGTCCCTGTCGGCAAGATCCTCCTCCTCATCGTCGTGGGCCGCTCGATAGCGGAGCTGGGCGCGGCCTCGGGCGGAACGGCGATCTCGAGCGGTCTCGCCGGCCTCCTCGGCGCGCTCGCGGTTGTTTCGGCCTTCCTTCCGCGGGTAACACGGTTGCACCCTCGGCTTCACGCCCCGATCATCCTGATCGTCACCGTCCTGATCTACGGGTCCATCGTCCGCTACAGCTCGGAAGGGTCGTTCTTCCCTTCAGCGAGGGAAGCAGTGACGCTCGGTTCCATCGTCGCGGTCTTCGTCCTCGCCTTCACCTTCGCCACCAGCGAGCTGGACCGGGCGCTCAAGTACCTGCTCTGGTGCTCTATGCCCGCAGCACTGATCTCCTTCGGCGGTTACCTCGCGTCATCGCCCCTGATGGTGTCCGAGTCCGGGCGAATGAACGGGACGTTCAACCACGCGAATACAGCCGGCGCTTTCTTCGGCGTCGCGACCGTGATCGCCGTGTGCCTGGCGTTGAATCTGAAGCGGCCACGGCTGCTGTGGGTGGCGGCGCTCGCGATGGCATGCCTCGTGGTGACGGAGAGCATCGGCGCGTGGATCGGCGTAATCGCCGCATTGCTGGTCTTCATCGTCGCGACCTCGGCGCTCAATCGTTGGCAGAAGACCGCTCTCATGCTGAGCAGCAGCGTCGCGGCACTGATCTCGATCAACAGTCTCGGCCTGCCGGACCGTTTCAGTGAGTTCGTCGGTGCAAACGCGGATGCAGCCATCCGCCAGGGTGTGACCACGAACAGCCTCGATTGGCGCCTCGTCAATTGGCACCTCCTCCTGGGCGCCTGGGAACAGCGGCCGTGGTTCGGCTACGGACTCGGGTCCACCTCCTCCACCCTCATGCCGCTCGGCGCGCCACCCCACAGCCTCCCAGTCCAGTTGCTGGTCGAACTCGGTGTCGTGGGTTGTGCCGTCGTGGCGGTCGTGCTCCTCGTCGTGCTCCGCGTAATCTTTGCTGCGTTGTCCCGCAACAGGTGGGAGGCGGCCCTGCTGCTCGCGATAGCCACCTTCGTCCTGGTCAACGGGTCGGAATCGAACCTGCTCAACTACACCCCCGCGATGTACCTCATTGCTCTCGCGTGCGGTGTCCTGGGCGCCAGCATCGTCGTCAGCAAGCCCCGTCATCTTTCAGCCACGCCGGAGCGGGTGTGGCGCAGGCCCTGGCGTGGCCAGGTTCCGCTGCCGGCGCATTCGGTCAGGCGGAGCGTACCCTCGATCCTCACAGCAGCGCCGCCGGCCGGCCATCGCGACTCGTACTCAGGAGGAGCCGGATGATTCCCGCATCAGTGACATGTGTCATTCCCACCCATGACCGGGATGACCAGCTGCCGGTCGCCATGGCGTCGATCGCCGCCCAGTCCCGGCTTCCCGAACGTGTTGTCGTCGTCGATGACACCGGGTCCGACCACACGCGGAAGCTGGTTTCCCTGAGGTCTTACGACTACCTGGACGGGTCGCTGTTTCCGGTGAAGGGCGCCTCGGCATCCCGGAATGCAGGTGCTGCGGCATCGGATTCCGAATACCTCGCATTCCTGGACGACGACGACCGGTGGGAGCCGGATTTCCTCCTCGACTGCCTCGACATGCTGGCTTCCACCGATGCCGACCTCGTCGCGGCTGGGGGATCACTCGAGGTCGGCGGACGGAATATCGGTAGCCCTTGGCAGCTCCGGGAGGGGGTGTCCGCGGACGAGGCAGTGGCACACAACCCCGGCATCACGGGAAGCAACTTCGTGATCCGTCGGGCGGTGTTCGAGTCCCTGGGGGGATTCGACGAGCAGCTACCCGTCTACAACGACCTCGACTTTTTCGTCCGTTTCCTCCGGGCAGGCCACACATATGCCGTCGTCGAGCGGCGCCTCGTGGTGCAGAGCGCGGATGGAGGCGATCACCTCAGCTCGCGGAGTGAGCGCCGCGCGGCAGGCATCCGCACGTACATCGACAAGCACTACCAGTTCGCTACTTCGGCACAGCTGCGGAGGCTCAGGAGGGATTACCACCTCGCCCTCCGGTACCGCGGGCAGAAGGCCTCGGCGTCCGCGGCGCATTTCGCCCTGATGTGGGCCAACTCGACCCCCTCCCAAGTGGTCCGCGTGGTTCGTGAGAAAGCGACGCGCGGGACCAAGCAGTACAGCTGAGCCCGTCGTGGTCCTGCACGCGACGAGGGTTGCGCTCTTCGTGCAGGTTAGCGAACCCTGCGTTGCTACGCGCGATTGACATGGCAGGCGCCGGTTCCTCTCCGTTCCCGCCGAGCACTCCCCGCGGTGCTCGGTGCTATCGGCGCGTGCGGCCCAGCTCCCTGGATTCCGGCTTTCCCCCAAGGCCGGTAGGTTTCGCCCTCTGAACATGCTGCACTGCAATGCTGAAGGTGATCCTTGGCTCACGCGCCGCGGGCCTCACCTCCCTGGAGACCCCAGCGAAGCGATCGTCCTCGTCCGGCCCGTATCCGCATCGCCGCCAGCACGGGGGCGTCGCCCCCTACTGTTGAACGGACTCCCTGAGCTCCGCTGCAGGACTCGACGGCACCAGTGCCTCGGGGCGCGCCCGCAGGAGCCGGATGAGTAGCGACGAGCACTTGAGGACGTAGGCCACGAGGATCCCGCCGGAAGCCCCGGTCACGCCGAACAGTGCAGCGCCCACCCAGACGAGGGCCAGGGTCACGACCGCGAAGACGACGCCATTGCGGGCGACGAAGTGCTGGTAACCCTGGCCCTGCAGCATCCCGCCGAGCGGGGGGGCCAGCGACAGGAACGGGATGGCGATCACGGCGAGGGCGAAGGCCGGTGCGGTACCCCGGTAGTCCTCGCCGAACAGCAGCAGCACGATCGGCTCGGAGAAGTAGGCCACGCCGATCAGGGGGAGCACACTCAGGAAGGCCGCCGCGCTCAGTCGCCGAGCAAGCCTCTTGACCACGGAGAGGGATTCCCGCGCCGCATGGGGGAGGATCACCGCCACCGCGGCGCTGCCGACCAGCATCAGCGGCCGGGTGATCCGGAACGCCGCCGAATACAGGCCGGCGGTGGCCACCGACGTGGTCATCGCGACCACCGAGGTGTCCAGGGACCGCGTGGAGGCGCTGAGGTTCGCGGTCATGTACGGAATCAGCTGGCGGTACAACGACCGGTAGGACGTCCGTTCCGCGATGCCCCTCATCCGTGCCCGCACCACCAGCTGAACGTGCACCTGCCCCAGGACGGCGCTGACGAGGAGGCCGACGGCGTAGGCACCCACGGCGTCGAAGCTCACGGCGTACAGCCCGGCGAACAGTGCGAGGGCTGCACACCGGCGCAGGAGGACCGAGACGACCACCGGCCGCTTCAGCTTGTCCGCGACGGCCACCGTGAGGCCCGCCTCGGTCACCTGATCCAGTGCGAGCGCGAGCGGGAGCAAGCTCAACCAGAGGGACTCGGACGTGGTGAATCCGATCACGAGCACCGCGACGGCGAACAGCAGTCCGGCGAGCCCGTTCCCGGCGAAGTTCATCCGGAGGCCTGCTGCGACGTCGCCGTTGTCCCCCTTGGCCCGGGCCCGCGGGATGTACGAGGACAGACCCCAATCGGACACCGTGAACAGCACACCTCCGATGCCGAGGAGGACCGAGATCAGGCCGAAATCCTCGATCCCCACCCACCGGGCCAGGAGGATCACCGATACCGCCTGGACCCCGCTCGCGAACACCCGCGTAACCAGCATGACGAGGAACTGTATTTTCATGACGCTCCCGGACTCGATCGGGCAGACGCCCGGACACGCACCAGCAATGAACCCCGGCTGCCGTCACGCGCCGGATGGTGCCTCGAAGTCTAGGTGAACCTACCGCCGACGGATCCTTTCACGCCCGATTCGGCGGCAAGACCCGTACCTGCTGCCGCTCCTTGGAGTAGAGGTCGCAGTGACGCCGGGTAGGCCGGAAGGTCCCTTGCGTACCCCGTGGCCTGCGTCGCGGCTGCCACCGCACTACGTGCCACTACTCCAGAGGATATACGCCCTACTTGGGTCCCCGCGTGCCTTCACCCCATCCCATTTCTCCCGTACCGGTCTTTGATCCGCGGCCTATGCAGAAGCCACGGGGAGGCATAAACCATTCATGGGGACAGCCCGTAAATCTCGCGTGGGCTGCTGCATGAACTGATGTTCTTCATCAGGTCGTTTCATGAGAGGGACATCGAATGGCTGGGAAACATCTTTCAACGCGCGCCGTCACTGCGGGCACGGGACGCAGGGACGCCACCAGGAGCGGGGGTGTGGTCCTGGTGGCGACAGCCAGCCTGCTGGCCTCCTCCCTGGCGACGCTGCCAGCAAGCGCGGCCCCTCTCCGACCTGACGAGAAGCCTATCGATCAGTGGTCCTCGCCCTACTCGCCGCTTCCACAGAACCAGATCGCGGCTCCGAAGAATGCGATCGCACTCGGGTTCGATTCCGCCCGACCCGGCGCCACTGCACCCGGCAGCCTCGCCGGCACCGGCTTCACGGTGGCTCTGCCCGCGGAGACGACTCCGGGCGAAAAGGCGACCCACTTCCGCCCGGAGCAGATCAGCATCGCCGAGGGACAACTGCGTGTTGCCGCAGGAGGCACTCTCGACGAGGACGCGAACTCCCTCACGAATGGCCTGGGTGTCGGTCTCGATCCGGTCGACGCCACACTGCGGATCAGCGCCGATCTGCCCCTGCCAGCGGTCGGTGCCACACTCGGAGACACGGGCCTATGGTTCGGGACGAGCCAGGACGACGTCGTCAAACTCGTTCTCGCGCCGACTTCCGACGGCGGGCGCGCTATCGAGCTCGTACGGGAACTCGCGGGAGAGGTCCCCGCGTCACCTGAAGGGACCGTGTCGCTTCTGGACGCCGCCCTCGTGCCGGCCGATCCTGCCGCGCCGGCGGAAACACTCCGCCTGACTCTCGACGTGGATCCCGTCGGCGATTCCCTCACCGCCGCCTATCAGGTGGGGGATGCTGACCCGGCTGTCGTGGGACGGATCGAACTCCCCGCAGCCCTCCTGAACGGGTCCACCCTCCTGAGTGATCCCCTGCCCGATGCCCCGGTCTTCGCGGGCATCCTCGCTGAAGCCAGCGAGGAGGACTCGGAAGCGCCTACCATCGCAGCCTTCGATGCCTTCACGGTCGAGCCGCTGCCCGTGAGTGACGAGCCGGCGCAGGAATCACCGGCTCCCGACCCGACGGAGTCACCCGCACCGTCACCTACTCCATCCGCTGAGCCGTCACCTACTCCATTCGCTGAGCCGTCGCCTACTCCATCCGCGGAGCCCTCGCCTGCCCCGTCGGCCGGGCACTCGCCTGCCCCGTCGGCGGGGCCCTCGCCTGCCCCGTCGGCCGGGCCCTCGCCTGCCCCGTCCGCGGAGCCGTCGCCGCCGACATCGCCGGAGTCTCCCGCAAGCCCTGCGCCGGAGCCATCCACAGCGAAGCCGGAACCTTCGGCGCCCACCACGCCCGCACCAGCACCCGCTCCGGAGCCCGAGGGGCCGGCACCCGCAGGCGACGTGCCGGCAGCTGTTGCTCCCGTCGACCCCGCCAGCCCTGCGCCACCCGCTTCGGGGGTCGGTGTGCTCGGAGCGACCGAGCTGCTCGCAGCCCCGGCCGAGCCGGGGGTCCTCCTGACCTGGAGCCCCAGTGCCGGCGCCTCCTCCTATGAGGTGCAGCGCAGCACTGATCCCGCCTTCCCGGTGGCCGTTACCACGAGTGTCAGCGGCGCATCAGGAGTGAAGGACCTGAAGTACTCGGATGTGTCCGCCGAACCTGGCCTCACCTACTACTACCGCGTCATCGCCACGGACGGCGAAGGCGCCGCACTCCCTCCGTCGAACGTCGCCGAGATAGTTCTCCTCAAGACGGCGGAGACCTGCACCGATGGCCTGTGGAACGTGCAGTACTTCGAGGGGACCGCCCTCGAGGGTTCCGCCATCGTCGCCGGGTGCGAGGCCGAGATCGACCAGGAATTCAAGGATGGTGAGGGCCCGGACGGCGTTGACAACTCCGATTACTCGGCGCGCTGGGAGAAGACCTTCGACGGTGAAGGTGCGTACACCTTCACCGTGAGGGCCGACGATGGAGTCCGTCTCCTCGTGGATGGCGAATCCGTCTTCGACAACTGGGACGGCACCACCAACAGCGAGACCTCCCGTACCGTGGACCTCGCGGCCGGTGAGCATACGGTGACCGTCGAGTACTTCCAGGCCAAGGGCGGTGCCTTCATCACTGCCTCCTATGCCACCGAGGGCGAGGACACGGAAAAGCCTGTTGCGCCTTCCGACCTCAGTGCACGGACCACCACCGACGGCGACGCCGCGGACAAGGCCGTCGAGCTGTCCTGGAAGGCCAGCCCCTCGAGCGATTCCGCTACCTACCGCGTGTACCGCAGCACGGCAGGAGGTGCTGCCGACACCGGAAGTGTGGTGTCCGAGTTGCCTGCCGACACCACCACCTACGAGGACACCACCGCCGTCATCGGCGAGGAGTACTCCTACGCACTCACCGCCGTCGACACGGCGGGAAATGAGTCCGCGCAGTCCAACGAAAGCATGATCACCCTCGCTGCGACGGACGACGCCGTGGCACCGGCCGTCGTGACCGGCCTGAAGGCAGTCGGCGGCGACACGAGCGTCGCACTGTCCTGGACCGCGTCGTCGGCCACCGACCTGACCGGGTACACCATCTACCGCTCGCTGCAGCCTGACGTGGCCGCGACGGGCTCTGCGCTCTCGGGTGCGGGGACGGTCCAGGGCGTCACGTACACCGATTCGACCGCGGTGAACGGAACCACCTACTTCTACACGATCACCGCTACCGATTCCTCTGGCAACGAATCAGCGATGTCGGCGGAAGTGTGGGCGGTGCCGAACGTACCGAACACCACGCGGCTGAAGGTGGACTTCACCGCGGCGGGAGCCCCCGCAGCCACCGGTTATCTGCTGGATTGGGGCGAGGCCTACGGCACACGCACCGGGGCTGGGCAGGGCTCGGGTCAGACGTATGGCTGGAAGACCGCCGACGGCAACCCGGTCAGTCTCGTCGGGAACGGCCGCGACAGGAATCGCGCGGGCATCGATCCCCGCCTCGACTCGATCATCCACCTGCAGTACGGTGACGACCCGGGTACCAACGGCATCAAGACCGAAGGCGTCTGGGAAGCGGCCGTGCCAAACGGCCTCTACAGCGTCACGGTAGCGGTCGGCGACATGAAGTTCGGCACCGTCTACGACTCGCTGCACGCCATCAACATCGAGACCGGAGTCGGCATCGAGTCGTTCCAGAGCACCACGGCGGCCGAGTACAAGACCCAGACCACTGTCGTCGGCGTGTGGGACGGTGCACTGACGCTGACAGCCGCGGGGGGCAAGAACACGAAGCTCGCATACGTCGACATCGTCGGTTTGGATCCGGCGCCACATGTGGACACCATGCGGCCCGACAACCGGAGCACGGGCCACGACCCCAACGACGGAGTGTCCGCTACGATCCGCGTGCCGTACGCCGGGGTCGGCGTCGATGCACGGTCCCTTCCGGGCAACGTGCACATCTACGACGTTGCCACCGGAGGGGAGGTCCCTTCCACTACCGGCACCTCCGGGGGCAACGACGTCATCTCGACGCAGCCGTCCGTCGCGCTGAAGCCGAACTCCAACTACCGCTTCGTCGTGACGTCGGGCGTCAAGGACAACTACGGTGTCAGCTTCGTGCCCTTCACCTCCGTGTTCACCACCGGCGCCGGAGTGGTCGAGGTATCCGGTGATTTCACCCCGCTGCGGGGCGTCAACTTCGAGCGCGTGGAGCAGCCCGAAGCCGCCGGCACCTACTGGTCGTCTATGACCTTCGGCCCGGACGGCAAGATGTATGCCTCCTCGATCGGCCAGGGGCTCTACCGCTTCACCGTCGGTCCGAACGGCGCACTGACGAACAAGGAAGCCCTTGGGTACGAGGGCCGGGCGATCATCGGCCTCGTCTTCGACAAGGCGGCGACCGCCTCGAACCTGCGTGTCTGGATCACGTCGACCAGTGCCAATACGGAGAATGAGACCGGCGAGTGGGTTTCCGGCGTCAGCCTCCTCACCGGAGCCCAACTGCAGGTGGAGAATCAGGTCTTTGTCGGACTGCCACGTTCGCAGGCCGACCACCTGACCAACTCGATGGCCTACGGACCGGACGGTCGGCTGTACTTCATGCAGGGCTCCAACCAGGCGGCGGGTGACCTCGACAACTCGTGGGGCCAGCGCGGCGAGAAGCTCCTCACCGCAGCGACCCTCGTGTTCGATCCGAAGCACCCCGCAGTGCAGCAGGCGGCGACGTCGAACGCGCCCATCAACGTGCAGACCTCGGGCGGGGGAACCTACAATCCGTACGCCGCGGGTGCACCGCTGCAGATCTATGCGACCGGCATCCGCAATGCCTACGACCTCGTCTGGCACTCGAACGGGCACCTGTACGTGCCCACGAACGGAACCGCCGGCAATGCCAACTCGCCGGGCGTGACCGCCAACGCCGACGGCACCTTCACACGCGTCGCGGCCTCTGGGATTCCCGGCTACAGCTCGGTGAATGGCAAGGACGTCACCGCGCAGTGCAAGCGGCGCAACTACACCGGGGGCAGCGTCCCCGCCGTCGCGAACCATCCGACGCAGCAGGACCTGCTGTTCGACGTCGTTCAGGGCGGTTACTACGGACATCCCAACCCCGAGCGCTGCGAATGGGTGCTCAACGAGGGGAATGACCCTGCCAACCCGCCGAAGTACCCGGGCCAGGGCGGCTCGAAGTATGCCTCCGGAGTGAAGGCCGACCCCAATTACCGAGGTATCGCCTACAACTTCGAGTTCAACAAGAGCCCCAACGGCGCGATCGAGTACAAGAGCGACTCCTTCGGCGGCCAGCTCAGGGGGCGTCTGATCGTCACGCGCTTTTCGAACAACAACGACCTGATCTTCCTGCAGCCTGATCCTACGTCTGGCAAGATTCTCGGCGCCCAGACGTCGGTCGGCATCACCGGCGTCTCGGAGTCCACGATCGGCAACGTGTCGGGCTTCAATGATCCCCTTGAGGTCGTGGAGGATCCGAACACGGGGAACCTCTACGTCAACCAGTACGACCGCAGTGGGACCAGCCAGAAGATGTTCCTACTCCGTGTACCGGCCACCCAGCAACCCGCCGCTGTCAGGGCTTCCGTGCCCGAGGTGGTCTTCTCTGCGGTGAAGAGCACCACGAGCGCAGCCAAGCCCGTGGTCGTCACCAACACGACGAACGCGACCCTCACCTTCAACGCCTCCTTGACCGGAGCCAACAGCGGCGAGTTCAGGGTCTCCGGCGGGGCCGGGGTCACTCTGGCCCCGGGTGCCAGCGCCACGGTCAACGTGACCTTCGCTCCCGGAACCACTGTGGGCCAGCGCAGTGCAATCCTGCACCTCGATACCGGAAGCAGTACCCTCGATGTCGGGCTGTACGGGCTCACCATGAACGGCATCGAGGGGACCAACGAGCCGACGTTGCTCAACGTCCTCGGCACGCTCGGCTACAACCTGAATCCGGGCTGGACGAACCTCGAAGGCGGCACCCAGGCCACCGCGAAGGGCGACGAGGTGCTGAAGCCCCTCTTTGTGAAGGCCGGGCAGTCTCCCGTCACCATGAAACCGCTCGCCCAGTACGCTCCGCGCGAGGACCTCCCCTTCGGCTGGTACACCGGCAACGCAGGAACGGACCAGCGGCACAAGCTGGGCTCCATCGCCATCGAGGGTTACCAGTCGCTCCTGCCCCCGGTGAGCACTGGGACGACCTCCACCTTCGATCCGGGTACGAGTACGTTCGGGTTCTACTACTATTCGAACGCGTTCCAGAGGTTCGGGTACACGGAAGACCGCCTGAACACCGGCATCGCCCACAGGGCACGGGTTTACCCGGCCAAGAACAGGCAGGGAGTCCCCATTTCGGACTCCTACATCGTGGCCTTCGAGGACGCGTCCAACGGCGACTACCAGGACTATATGTTCCTGGTGACTGGCGTGCGTCCCGCCGGGGAAGGACCAGTTCCTGTACCCGGTGGCATCAAAGTCAACTTCTCCAACCTTGCGGCCGCGCTCCCCGCCGGCTATCTGCGGGACTTCGGTGAGGCCTTCGGCCCGCGCACGAGGTCGGATCAGCCGGGCGGCCTGCAGTACGGCTGGAAGAGCCAAAGCACAGCGAATCCTATTGACCTCTCCACGGGAGGTTCAAGCGGGCTCGGCAACGGGCGCGAACGCACCGTGGCCGCCCAGACCGACCAACGGCTGCGGACGCTGATGCACATGCAGGCGGCGGATGTCACCAACTTCAACGGGGTGCCTGCCTACGCCTACTGGGAGATCGCGCTCGCCGCAGGGGAGTACGACGTCACCGTCGCCGTAGGCGACACGCTGTACCAATCGGCGCCCGAAGCGCACAGCATCAACCTCGAGGGCCAGTCCGTCATCAACAGGTTCGTCCCGACCGGCGGGTCCGGTGCACCCGGGATGAACAAGACGGTCACGGCGCGTGTCACAGTCAGCGACGGGCTCCTGACCGTCGATGCCAAGGGTGGAACGAATACGAAGATCGACTACATCGACATCGTTCCGGCCTCCGGCCCCATCACCGGGGACGATCCGACGGACGGCGCCCAGGTGAAGGTGAATTTCCAGACGACCACGGCACCAACGCCCGTCGGCTGGACCGCCGACACCGGAGCGGCGTATTCCACCACGCGGAAGTCGGGGTGGCTGGTCAACGGGACGCCTACAGACCGCAGCGGTGGCACGAGGTACCGGACGTCTCCCACGACGGGCATTGACTTCCCAGCTGGCAACGTCCTGCTGCAGACCCATATCCACATGGGTCCTGCGACGGGCTTCCCCAGCGCGGTGTGGGAATACGACGTACCGAACGGGACTTATTCCGTCGCCGCGTCCGTCGGCGATTCAGCTTTCCTAGACTCGACCCACGGTGTATCGGCGGAGGGCCAGCCCCTGGTGGCAGCCTTCGTCCCGACGGGGAGCACGCCGTTCCAGACCGGTGTCCGCGACGTCACCGTGACGGACGGGAAACTCACGCTTGCCTCTACCGGGACGAATACGAAACTGGACTGGGTGTCGATCAAGGGTGACGCGCTGAGCGCAGTCCCCGCGAGTGCGCCCGAGGTCAAGTACAACTTCCAACTGCCTTCCACGCCTGTCCCCGCTGGATGGACGGCGGACAATGGCGGGGCGTACGACCAGGACGGCTACGGCTGGTTCGTCAACGGCACACCGACCGATCGGTTCACCTCCATCCGCAACCGTCCGAAGCCGACCACGGGTATCACTTATCCCGCTGACCCCACTCTCCAGTCCCTGGCACAGATGCAGGAGACGAGCTCCACGGGCGTATGGCAGAAGGCGGTCGGCAACGGCTTCTACCAGGTGTCGATCGCGGTAGGAGACGCCGGCTACCTCGACTCCACCCACAGCGTGGCGATCGAGGGAAAGACACCGTTCGAACCCTTCGTGCCGACAGGAGCAGCCCCGTTCAAGCAGGGGACCGTGACGGTGGAGGTCAAGGACGGGCTGCTGACGTTGGTGCCCACGGGCACCAACACGAAGATCAACTGGGTCAGCATCAAGGGCGAAAATCTCTCCGTGCCGTCGATCCAGGTCGTCGCGAACGGGTCAGAAGTGGGCACGAGCTACTCCGGCGGCACGGCCCAGGTCGCCCTCAGTGCGACAGCCCCGACAGGTTCGACGATCGCGTCGCTCACCTATTCCCTCAACGGAGCGGCCCCGGTCGCCTACGCGGCCCCCTTCACCCTCGAGACGACGGGCAACTACACGCTCGGCGTGACGGCGGTGGATTCGGCGGGCCGTTCCTTCAAACGCACTACCACGTTCGAGATCCTCAACGTCGGCGGGACCCTGGTCGTGCGGAACGATCAGGCGACGCGCAGCGGCACAGTGCCCGCTCCCGGCTTCTCCGAGGACTGGCTGGTGATGCACCGCCTCAACGGGGGAGTGACCACCCATAAGGTCGTTGACGAGGCCACGGCAACGCTCTCGAACACCGGGACGAAGGACCTCCGCATCTCCGATGCGGTCCTGAAGGGCCTCGACGCGGGGCAGTTCACCCTGGTGGACCTTCCCGCACGTCCGTTCGTCATCCCAGCCGGCGGATCGGTGACCTTCCGGACGAAGTTCGTCGGGGCCACCGGATTGGGAAGCATCCGGACTGCGCAGCTGGACCTCACCAGCAGCGACGCAGCGAAGCCCGTGACCACGGTCCAGCTCCGCGGCCTCTACCAGGTCGGGCCGGAGGGAGACAACGAACTCCCGTTGGCAACCCTGGTTCAGAGCTTCGGCTGGACGACCAACGTCGGTGCCCCCAAGAACGGGGATGAGAACCCGACGTCGGCTCTGAATGGTGAGGAGGTGCGGTCCCAGTTGTGGAAGCGCGCGGATACCACCAAGCCGGTCACGGTCCGCCAGATCGCAGCATTCCACGGCTGCTGCACGGCGACGGAAACGATCAACATCGCGGGGACGACCGCGCAGCACGGACTCGATTACGGGCAGACAACCCTTCCTCCGAACCGCGCGCTCACCGGGCCGACGCAGCTCAGCGTGAGTCCGACCACGACATTCCCCATCGTCGTGGCCGGACAGTCCACCCGGACCACCACGCACCTAGCCATCAAGACCTGGCCTGTGCGTGACCGGGCGGGCGCGATCGTGCCCAATACCTGGATCGTCGGGCATGACTACATCACCGCTGCTAACCAGTGCGGCGTCGGCGTGACGAACTGCGACTACCAGGACAACGTCTACCTCATGACGAATGCGGCACCGGCAGGTACGGCGGACACCACCCCACCGGCGGCACCGGCCGGCCTGACCGCAGCCGTGAATGGCAGCGCCGTCGCCCTGGACTGGGCCGACAACATGGAGAGCGACCTCGCGGGGTACCACGTCGAGCGGTCCGCCGCGGCGGCAGGTCCATGGACGAGGCTCACGAGTACGGCACTCGTGTCCACGTCGGCGTTCTCGGACGTCTCAGCACCTGCCGGTTCGACGTCCTACTACCGGGTGCTCGCCCTCGATACCGCGGCCAACGCGTCCGCGACATCGGCGGTCGTGAATGCGACCGTCCCTGGATCGCCGCCGCCGCCTCCTGTGGCGGGGACGGTGCGGATCAACGCCGGTGGACCCGCGGTGACCGCGGATGGGCTCGCATGGGCTGCGGACACGAACTTCGTGGGCGGCAAGACGTTCACGAACACGAAAGTCACGCAGATCGCGGGCACAACAGCCGACCCGGTCTACCTCACCGAACGCAGCGGTGCATCATTCGGGTACGACGTGCCGCTTCCCTCGGGCAGCTACACGGTGAAGCTCCATTTCGCCGAGATCTGGCACGGGGCCACCGGCGGCGGTCCTGGCGGGACGGGCAAGCGGGTCTTCGACGTGAACTTCGAGGGCGGGCCGGTGGAGATCGCCGCGCTGGACTTGAACGCCAAGGTCGCGCCGATGACCGCCTATGTGGATACCAGGACGGTCAGCGTGACCGACGGGAACCTAGATATGGACTTCACCGCCACCGTCGACCAGGCCAAGATCTCCGGCATCGAAATCATCCCCGCAGGATAAGTCCCTCCAACCTGCGATCAGAGCACACAAGAGAAGGAGCTCTACCCATGCGGAAGACCACTAGCACCGAGCGAACGCGAGCCCGCTCGGTCAGGAGGAAGCGTTCCCTGCCCCTGCAGGCGGTTTTGGCTGCCTTCCTGCTCGCATTGTCCGGCACGGCGGCCGCGACCCCGGCGGGAGCAGTTGACCCACAAGTGGTGCGGGTGAACGCGGGGGGCCCGGCCGTCACGACCGGCGGTGTTGCCTGGGCCGCGGATTCGTACTTCAGCGGTGGGAAGACCTTCACCAATCCAAAGGTGACTTCGATCGCCGGCACGACCGATGACGCCCTGTACCTGACCGAGCGGAGTGCGTCCTCGGCGCTGGGTGGTTTCTCCTATTCCATCCCGGTGACGCAGTCGGGGTCTTTCACCGTCAAGCTGCATTTCGCTGAGATCTGGCACGGGGCCACCGGCGGGGGGCCGGGCGGTGCGGGCAAGCGCGTCTTCGACGTCAATGTCGAGGGCGGTGCGGTGGAGCTGGACAACTTCGATATCTACGCGCAGGTCGGCGCGATGACGGCCACGACCAGGACGTTCACCTCTACGGTGGCCGATGGCAGGGTCGATATCGCGTTCACCGCCGTCATCGACCAGCCCCAGGTCTCCGCCATCGAGATCACCTACCCGACAGGGACGACGCCACCACCGCCTCCGGGGGCCGTGCGGGTGAACGCGGGGGGCCCGGCCGTCACGACCGGCGGTGTTGCCTGGGCCACGGATTCGTACTTCAGCGGTGGGAAGACCTTCACCAATCCAAAGGTGACTTCGATCGCCGGCACGACCGATGACGCCCTGTACCTGACCGAGCGGAGTGCGTCCTCGGCGCTGGGTGGTTTCTCCTATTCCATCCCGGTGACGCAGTCGGGGTCTTTCACCGTCAAGCTGCATTTCGCTGAGATCTGGCACGGGGCCACCGGCGGGGGGCCGGGCGGTGCGGGCAAGCGCGTCTTCGACGTCAATGTCGAGGGCGGTGCGGTGGAGCTGGACAACTTCGATATCTACGCGCAGGTCGGCGCGATGACGGCCACGACCAGGACGTTCACCTCTACGGTGGCCGATGGCAGGGTCGATATCGCGTTCACCGCCGTCATCGACCAGCCCCAGGTCTCCGCCATCGAGATCACCTACCCGACCGATGGAACGCCGATCGAGCCTGCCCCGAGTATCTGGCCCTCCTCCTGGACTCCTGCCCCCACTGCTCCCGAGGCGATCTTCGAGACCGCAGCGACGACTGTCGGAGGCAAGATCTACCGGTTCGGCGGGTTCAACTCGAAGTTCGAAGTGTTCCGCACGTACTCCAGCTTCGATCCCGCCACGTCCACCTGGAAGGCGCTCGGCGCGATGCCGAGCGCCGCCGCCGAGAGCCATCAGGGCATCACCAATGACGGGCGGTACATCTATCTCGCCGGCGGCTTCGCCGGGAACCTCGACTCTAGCCACACGCCCACCCAGGCGGTCAACGACCGTGTGTGGCGCTACGATCCGCAGGCGAATACCTGGACCGCCATCACCAGGCTCCCGCAGCCGCGCGGTGCCGGTGTGCTGGGGTACGTCAACGGAGAGCTCCACTACATCAGCGGAAATCCGGCCGACCGCGTCACAAATGTCGGTGACCACTTCGTCTACAACCTCTCGACCGGAGCCTGGCGAACGGCTGCCCCTCTTCCGAACCCGAAGGACCATATGAGCAGCGCGGAGGTGGGTGGGAAGATCTACATCCTCGGCGGTGAGCACGGCCACGACAAGTACCACGAGCAGCAGGCGGACGCGCATGTCTACGACCCGGCCACCAACACGTGGAGCAGGCTCGCCGATCTTCCCCGGGCGAAGAGTCACCTCGAGGCGGCGACCTTCGTGTCGAGCGGCCAGATCGTCATGGCAGGGGGCCAGATCGACGACTTCCAGCCCATGTCGCAGGTATCGGCTTTCAACCCCGCGAGCAATACCTGGAGCATGCTGACCCCACTACCGCAGGCTCGTCAGGGTGCGATTGTGCAGAGGGTCGGAGATCGGCTGGTCATCGCCCTGGGTGGCGAGCAAACACATGAGCCGCAGGATGAGGTGTGGATCGGCACCCTTCCCTAGACCGACCGATCCCTGATGCCGGAGGGCGCCAGGCCCTCCGGCATCAGTGCCCCGAGCCGTACGTGGGCACACCGCTTCGGCTGCCATTCTCGACGGTAACAAGCTCCCGTCCTGCCGCACTGGACCGGTCCGTCCGGCCGTAATCGCGCGCCCCGAACCCGCCTGCCTTTATAGTGAGTTCACACGAGCGGGCGGGCAGGGTATGGCAGGTCTCACAGCAGGAGGGTCGAGTGGCGCTGTCCGGTGCCCGGATGCTGGTGCCTGGGTCGCCAGCCGGGACCCTGTCGTCCCGACCGACGACGTCTCCGCGGCCTGGCCCCTGTTGCACCGGGACAGGGAGGTAGCCGCAGTACTCGCCGCACTGGCTGATCCGTCGCTCACCGGCGCGCTGATCGTCGGAGAACCGGGCCAAGGCAAGACGGCCATCGCCCGCGAAGCGGCCGCCCAGGTTGATCGCAGTGCTCTCGTGGTCTTCATCCGGGGATCCGCGGCTATGTCCGCGATGCCGTACGGAGCGCTCAACGTACTGCTCATGGAACTGGACCCCCCACAGGAAGCGTCTCCGCTGTTCCTGCTGCAGTCACTGCAGGGTGCCTTGGTGGAACGGGCGGGCGGGCGCCCCGTCGTGCTGGTCGCGGACAACGTGCAGTATCTCGATGAATCGTCGGTGATGGTGGTGTCCTACCTCGCCGAGGTCGGTGCAGCCCACCTCGTGGTCGTCAGCGACGGCCCGGGAAAGGCTCCGGCGCGGTTCTACGACCTGTGGGCCAGAGGACGGCTGGCACGTGTCGACGTCCGTCCGCTCGACTTCGACACGATGCGACTCCTCGTGGAGGAGGTCCTGACGCAACCGATCTCCGGGACTGCGGCCGTCGACCTGTGGGGTGCGAGCCGCGGGAACTTGCGCTACCTCCAGGCAGTGGTGCGCGGGGACGTCGAATCAGGACGGCTGATTCTCCAGGACGGCACCTGGGTAGTGGCGCACGGCCAGGAGAACAACGTCCTCGCGGCCCGGAACGACGCGGTCGGCGCGCAGCTGGCCGCGCTGCCGGGCGAGCAGCGGGCCGCTCTGGAGCTGGTCTCCGTGGCAGGTGCCGTGCCGCTCGACACCCTCCTGCGGTTCGCTCCCGCCGGCATCCTGGACCAATTGCAGCAGGCGGGCCTCTGTCGGATCTCCGATGCCGGCTCCCACCTCGTGGTCGCCGGCAACAATGCGATCGGTGAGCGCATGCGGAGGCAGCTCGCTACCAATCCACCGCCCGCGCTGCTCTCCGCGCTGCAGGAGCTCGACGCCGCCGGGCTCCTGCCGCCCCCTTCGGGCCTGCGCGTCGCGGAGTGGTTCCTGGACACCAGAGCCGTCCTTTCGGACGACTACCTGCTGAGTGCGGCACGCCTTGCCAACGACCTGGGCGACCCTGAAGTCGCCCTTCGTGCCCTGCAGGGTTCGTCGAGGGCCGACGCCGACGTCGTCGTCGAATATGCGCGGGCCTGCCTGGGCGAGCACCGCATCCAGGACGGGTATGAAGCTGTGACGGACATGCTGCAGGCCGGTGGTACGGGTAACCGCGCTGGTCTTCTGGGCCAGCGGGTGAGGCTCGCCGTCCGCAGTCCGGACCACCACGACCAGACGCACCGTCTGGCCGCCCAGTTCCAGAGCGCTGTGGACATGACGGCGCCTGGTACGCGCTGTCCGGACCCTCGCCTGATCGCCGGCGACCTCGCCGTGCAGGAGGGCAGGTTCAGGGATGTCCTCTCGATCCACGCCGCGACCCCCCTCCTCGCCAGCGCGGACGAGCCGACAGGCCTTGCGGAGATGGCCGCTCACCTGATCCTGGCAAACAGCGTAACGGGCAATCACTCGGCGGCCAGGTCTGTAGCGGTGCGGATCGAGCGGTCGGGCGTCCTGTCAGGTCAGCCGTCCGGTCGCCAGATCGTGCAGGAGAACACTTTCCTCGCTCGCGTGCTGTCCGGACACCTGCCCGAAGCGCTCGCGCTGACCGAATCCTCGGAACTACTCAGCGGTGCGTGGGATGACGCCTCCGCGGCGGAGTGCCTGGAAGGGTGCGCGCTGGCCTCTGCGGGTCGGGGAAAGGCGGCTTTGGTGAAGCTGCTGCCGTCCATCAACCAGTTGAGGATCAGGGACAGGCGTGGATTGCTGCCCCTCGCCGATGCAGCGGCGGCCTACGCCCGCGCATTGGTCGGCAGGGCCGGCGGTTCCCATGAGCAAGGACCTAGTGTCGTATCCGAGGCGTATCCTCCGTGGTTGCACCGCGCGGCAGTAGCAATGTTCGGCACGCTGACTCGTTCTCTCCTGCGGGACGAAGACGGCGCAGCCCGTGCTTTCGGGATCCTGGCCGACGAGCAGCGCGTGGCGGGAAACCACGGCGTCGAGCTCCTCCTGAGGATCCACGCGGTCAGGCTGGGGTATGAGAATCAGGCACCCACGCTGCTAACCCTCGCGCGGGCCGTCGATGGACCGCTCGCAGCTGCCGGGGAGCTGCTGGCGGCCGGCGTGGTCGACCAGGACCCGGGGATGCTCCTTGCTGCGGCAGAGGCCGGTCTCGAGTTGGGTCACCTCGATCTGGCTGGATCGGCCGCGCTCCTGTCGATGCGACTCCACGACGTGGAGAATGAGCCGCTCGACTTCATCCGGGCCGAACAGATCTTCCGAGCCACGAGTGTCCCGCGGAGGGATACCCGAGCCCGCCGCGTCCTGACGGATCGGGAGCGGGCTTTTGCGCGGATGGCTGCGCGGGGGGCGACGAACAAAGAGATAGCCGGCGCGTACCACCTCTCGGTGCGCACCGTCGAGGGGCACGTACTGAAGGCGATGACGAAATTGGGGATATCGAACCGCAAGCAGCTGTCGACGGTGTTCAACCCGTGATGACGGAACGCACGGCAGAAGTACAGCTGGTAGGACGGGAGTGGCTCCTGTCGCGCCTCCTCGACGAGTTCCGTGGACCCTCCGGTTTCGGCGTGGTGCTCCTGGGGGAGGCGGGCGTGGGGAAGACGGCCGTGGCCGACGCGTTCGTGGCGGAGCTCGACCCCAGCACGACCGTCCTGCCTGTCACGGGAAGCGCTGTCCTGACTGACGTGCAGTTCGGTGCCCTGTCGGCGTATCTGTACGGCCTGCCACCGGAAGACCTGGTGCGCCCAGTGGCGGTCATGCGTCGTCTCGTCCAGCATCTCTCGGGTACCGCTCCATCCGGTGCGGAACTTCCCCTGCTTTTGGTCGACGACGCCCACGATCTCGACGCGGGCACCGTCGGGCTGCTCGCGCAACTCGTCGGGGGCCGGAAGGTGCGTGCGCTCATCCTGACCCGTTCGGTCCCAGGCCTGCCGCCGGGCTTCGAGGAGTTGGCCTCCGACGGACTTCTGGATTCCCTGGTGGTGAAGCCCCTCGCACTGGCCGAGGTCGAGCGGCTGTGCTCGGCCCTCCTCGGCGGGCCGATGGTGGCCGCGGCCGCCGAGATCGTCACCAATATCACCGGTGGCAATCCCATGTTCGTCCGGATGATCGTCCGGGATGGCATGGACCGCGGCTACCTGAGGGAGCGCAACGGCGTATGGCATCTCGCCCCGGACCCTCCGGCCATCGGACCGCAGGTAACGGATCTCGTCCATGCAGCACTGGGGCTGCTCCGCCCATCGGAGAAGGAAGCACTGGAATTCCTGGCCCTCGCGGAGCCCGCTCCGGCCACCCTGGTGCAGCACCAGGTCGGCGGCGCCGTGCTGGCAAATCTCCTCGAGGCGTCCTGGGTGCGAAAGACTGCGGAAGGCCTGCTCGTCCTCGGTCATCCGCTTTACGGTGAGGCGCTCCGCAGGACGGCGCCCGCGGCCCGGAGGATCACTCTGCAGCGCCAGATCCTCGCGGTGACCCCGGCTCCTCGGGACGCCGATGAACTTCTCCGCTACACCTCCCTCGCGCTTCACACGGGCGCGGAGATTGATGACGAGGAACTTCTGGCCGCCGCGAGGTTGGCGAACAGGCTGCACGACGGGGATTTCGCACTCCGGGCGATCCACGCCATTGCAACTCCTCGGCTGCGGAGCGAACGCCTCGTGGAGACAGCATGGGCGGAGGCGAACAACAACCGGCTCGAAGAGGCGCGGGAGCTCGTCGAGGAGGCTTTTGCGGCGGCTCCGGGCCCGCAGGTCGCCCGTGATGCCACTATTCTCTCGCTGATCTTGCGGGCGCGCAGCAGCTGCCCGGGGGACGCCATGCATGCGGACATCGACCGATGGGTGGACAGTTTTCGCACCGCCCGGGACGATTCGGCGGAATGGGCGGGCGAGGCCGCTACTCTGCTCGGCGTAACCGTGGCGCGCAACGTCGTCCCGCTGCTCAGCGACACCGGCGCATTCGATGTCGATGCCGTCCGTGCCGTCTCCGCCGATCGGACCGCGACTCCCCAGACCACGGTGGCCGCGCTTCTGGTGCTGGCCGTGCACCTGCTCGGGGCAGGCCGCCTGACGGAAGCCGCCACCATGGCGGCGAGAGCCACGGAGCTGGTTCCCACGGATCCCGGGACCATCACCTTTCGGGACCACGTCGCAGGACTGCAGATCATGGCGCTGCTCGCCGCCGGGGAATGGGAGAACGCGCGCTCGGCCTTCTTCGCGTTCTACCGGCGTGATACACGCAGCATCCTCCGTTTCTCCGGGTGGCTCGACCTCCTCGAGGGCGTGCGGGCCCTGCGGGAGGGGCGCTTCCGCCTCGCCCAGAACCGCCTCCTGCTCGCCACCGAGGGGCTGCGGAACGCCGACCACCTGCATATTCTTCCCTGGGTCTGCAGTCTGGCCGCCTACGCAGCGCTGCTGTCGGGCGATGTGAAGAAGGCCAGAGTACTTCTCGAACTGACCACGGCGCCTGCGACCACGGGCTCACGCCTGGCCCGCATGCTGGGAGAGGTGTACAACGTGACCGTCACCGCAGTGCTGGCGGCGGATCCGGAGGGGCCGGCGCAACTCAGGCGGCTCGCGGCGGAGGCGGAGGACGCCGGACTTCTCCTTGTCGCGGCCATCGCGCTGGATCAGGCACTGGTCCTCGGCGACCAATCCGTCTTCGGCTGGCTCACCACCCTCACGGCGACCTTCGAGGGGAAGGAACAGAAGCTTCTCCACGCCTTCGCCCAGGCAGGGGCGGCGTCCTCTGCCGAGGCCCTCGTCGAGGCAGGGGACGCTGCACTGTCGGCCGGGTATCGACCGCTCGCGGCTGGGTGCTACGAACGTGCGCGCGAGGTCTTCGACAAGAGACGCAATGCCGCTGCAGCACGGGCAGCACAGCGCAAACTCGCGATGGCGAGTGCGGGGATGGACGGTGCTGCCAACCCGAGGGCAATCCAGCTGCCTGCAGCGGTCCGGCTGACACCGAGCGAACTTACTATCGTGAACCTCGCCCTCGAGGGGCTGACCAACAAGGACATCGCCGAACGGCAGGGGACGTCCGTCCGGACCGTGGAGGGCCACCTGTATCGAATCTTCGGTAAGTTCGGGATCACCCGCCGCGAGGAGCTCCGCCTCTTCATGCAGGAGCTGTGAGGTCGGGGTCCTCCTATTTCTTAGGTAGCACTGGGATGCCGGACCCGGGCCGGAGTGGGACGATTAGATCAGAGAACCCTTGCGTAATTGCCGCAGGGGATACCCGATCCGAGGAGCTTGAAGTGCCCGTGGTTGAAACGCCCGTCACCCTCACCCCTGCTTCCGCGGGACTGACCGATGCCGAGGTGCACCGCATCCGCAACGACTTCCCGATCCTCGGTACCGAGGTCAACGGCAAGCCGCTCATCTACCTCGATTCCGGTGCCACGTCCCAGAACCCCCTGAGTGTGATGGAGGCGGAGCAGGAGTTCTACGAGCAGCGCAACGCCGCCGTCCACCGCGGAGCCCATTCACTCGCCGTCGACGCCACCGAGGCCTACGAGGACGCCCGCACCGCCGTCGCCCGCTTCATCGGCGCCCGCACCAATGAGCTGGTCTGGACGTCGAACGCGACCGAGGGGATCAACCTGGTGGCCTACGCCATGTCCAACGCGGCGCTGGGACGCGGGGGAGAGGCAGCCCGGCGCTTCGCCGTCGGACCCGGCGACAACATCGTGGTCACCGAGATGGAGCACCACGCCAACCTCATCCCGTGGCAGGAACTCGCGGCCCGCACCGGCGCCGAACTCCGCTTCCTCCCGGTCGGTGACGACGGCTCGCTGCGGCTGGAGGACGCCGACGCAGTCATCACGCCGTCGACACGGCTCGTGGCGTTCTCCCACGCCTCCAACGTGCTCGGCACCATCAACCCCGTCCACGAACTCGTGCAGCTCGCCTCTGCCGTCGGTGCCCTCACGCTGCTCGACGCGTGCCAGTCCGTGCCGCACCTCCCGGTCGACGTGAAGGACCTCGGCGTCGACTTCCTCGTCTTCTCCGGCCACAAGATGCTCGGCCCCACCGGCATTGGAGCGCTCTACGGCCGCGCCGAACTGCTCAACGCCATGCCGCCCTTCCTGACCGGCGGCTCGATGATCACCACCGTGACCATGGAGCGGGCAGAGTACCTCCCAGCACCGAACCGCTTCGAGGCCGGGACCCAGCGCATCTCGCAGGCCATCGCCCTCGGCGCCGCGGCGAACTACCTGTCCGAGACCGGCATGCAGCACATCGAGGCGTGGGAGTCGAAGCTCGGCGCGAGGCTCGTCGAGGGCCTCGGCGCCATCGAGGGCATCCGTGTCCTCGGCCCGGCAGCGGGCCTGCCCCGCATCGGACTCGCCGCGTTCGACGTCGACGGCGTCCATGCGCACGACGTGGGGCAGTTCCTCGACGACCAGGGCATCGCCGTGCGGGTGGGCCACCACTGCGCCCAGCCGCTCCACCGCCGCTTCGGCCTCACCGCCACCACCCGCGCCAGCACGTACCTCTACAACACGACGGACGAGGTGGACGCGTTCCTGGACGCCGTCGCACAGGTCCGTCCCTTCTTTGGAGCACAGAGATGAGCACCGGTCTCGAACAGCTGTACCAGCAGATCATCCTCGACCATGCGAAGGCGCGGCACGGCTCGCCCCTCAGGAAGTACGACAGCGCGGGCCGCAGCGGTGAATCGCACCAGCTGAACCCCGTGTGCGGTGACGAGATCACCCTCCGGGCCGGCGTCTCCGACGGGACCGTGGAGTCCGTCACGTGGGACGGTGCGGGCTGCGCGATCTCCATGGCATCGGCCTCCGTCCTCACCGACCTGGTGCAGGGGCTGCCCCGGGACGAGGTGATCACCCTTGTGGACGCGTTCCGCGAGGTGATGCGTTCCCGCGGCAGGATCGAGGCGGACGAGGACGTGCTCGGGGACGCCGCAGCGTTCTCCGGGGTCTCGCGGTTCCCGGCGCGGGTCAAGTGCGCCATGCTGGCGTGGGTCGCCCTCGAGGAATCGCTGCTGGCCGCCAACGGCTAGCCCTGACCGCCTCGCGGCGACGACGGAGGCGTCGGCGACGGAGGCTGCGGTCACTGCGGAGGCTGCGGGATGAGGATCGTGAAGCACGTCCCCTGACCGGGCTCACTCCGGACCGTGATGGATCCGCCGTGCTCGCCGACGATGCTCTTGGTGATCAGCAGCCCCAGTCCGACCCCCGGCACCGCCGTCGTACGGACCGACGGTGAACGGAAGAACCGGTCGAACACGTGGCGCAGTTCCTCCGCCTCGATCCCGATGCCGGTGTCCTCCACCGCGACCGTCAGCCCGTGGCCGTCCAGGGACGCATCCAGCGTGATGCTGCCGCCCCTCCTGTTGTACTTGACCGCGTTGGTGAGCAGGTTGTCGACGGCCTGTGCGAGCCGGACCGGATCCGCCACGGCGGGCAGGCTCGAGGGCGCGCGGTTCACGAGGCTGAGGCCGGACCGGGTAGCGCGCACGGAGGCCGACGACGCCGCCTCCGCCAGGATCCGGCCGACGTCGGTCGCGACCGGGTTCACCTCGAAGGTGCCGGCGTTGATGGCCAGCAGATCCTCCACGAGCTGCTCGAGCCGCTCGGCGTTGCGCCGGGCGACCTCCAGGTGGCGGACGACGTCGGCGGGCAGGCTGTCGTGGAGTTCGAGGGTCAGTTCGAGGTACCCGAGGATCGAGGTCAGCGGCGTCCGGAACTCGTGCGACACGTTGGAGAGGAAATCGTCCTTCGCCTGCAGCGCGAGCACCAGTTCCGTGACGTCGTTGAAGGACACCACCGTCCCCGCGTACGCCCCGTCGTCGTGCATGGAACGGGAGGAGATGCTGAAGGCCCGCTGGGAGCGCGGTGGGCCCAACCAGATCTGCACTCCCTCGAGGTCCTCGCCCCGGATCGCGCGGAGCACCGGGCGTTCCTCGGGAGGGATGGGGGTGACGCGGTCGGGGCCGAAGATCAGCAGCTCCGCCTCGTTCGGGTCGTCGTTGCCGACGGGGGCGGCCGCCAGGTGGTCCTTGCGCTGCCGGGCGTTCATGAGGATGTCGTTGCCGTCTGCGTCGACCGCGAGCAGCCCCACGCTGACCGTGTCGAGCACGGTGTTCAGCAGCCGCTCCCGGATCCGGCCGGCCTCGACACTCTCCCGGAGCGCCGCCTGGGAGACGCGCAGCGCCTCCTGCCGCCGCCGGTTGTCCTTCGACAGGGCGCTCACGAACCACGCCATGCCCGTGAGCATGATGGGCAGCAGGATCGGGTCGATCAGGGCGTCGGCGGTCAGGGGTTCGGGACGCAGCACGAGCGGCAGCCAGATGATCGCGAGCGACGCGGCGATGGTGACGGCGACCGCGGTGCCCGTCCGGACCCGGGACGCGGCGATCCAGACCACGGGGAACGCAGCCAGCAGCCCTACGCCGGCGAGGGCGTCGCCCGCCGCCGCACGGGCCAGGCCCACCGCCACGAAATCGACCAGCGGAACGAGGATCACCCAGCGGCTCGGGATGCGCGACCACGGGAGGACGCAGCACAGCGCCAGGACGAGCACGTTGAGCAGCCACCCGGAGAGGAAGACCGGCGTCGACGCGAGGTCCCCGCGTTCCGCGACGCCGAGCGCCATGGCAAGGGTGAACGTGATCGTCAGCGCCAGTTCGCTGAGGATGATGCGCCGGCGGTGCCGGGCCCGCCGCCCGCTGTGGCCCGCGTCTGCGGGAGTCCCCCCGCCCGGCGCCAGTCCTCGTTCCCCCATGGAAAGGATCCTAGTTCCCGCGGCCTTCGAAGACGTCGGGGATGCCGTCCGCGTCGGCATCGATTGTTTCTTCCTCCTCGATGCGGCGGTAGCGCCTGTTGCGCAGGCGCAGTATCACGCTGGAGAGCAGGGCCGCGGTGAGGGACGCGGTGAGGATGGCGACCTTCGCGTGGTCGTCGTGCTCGCTGCCGGTGCCGAAGCTGAGGTCGTTCACGAGGAGCGACACGGTGAAGCCGACGCCGGCGAGGATGCCGACGCCGAGCAGGTCCCACCAGCTCAGGCCCGGGTCCAGGTGCGCCCGCGTGGTCTTCGTGACGAGGAACGTGGTGGCCAGGATCCCGAGGGGCTTGCCGAGGACCAGGCCCAGGACGATGCCGATGAGGACCGGGTCCGTGAGGGCGGACACGAAGCCCTCGGCGCCGCCGATCGCGACGCCGGCGGCGAAGAACGCGAAGACGGGGACGGCGAACCCGGTGGACAGGGGGCGGAAGCGGTGCTCGAGGACCTCGGCGAGCCCGGGCTGGTCCGGTCGTGGCGCGACGGGCTTGCCGTCGGGGGCGTGCCGCAGCACGGGGACGCAGAACCCGAGCAGGACCCCGGCGACGGTCGCGTGGACGCCCGAGGCATGCATGAGCGCCCAGGTCGCGATGCCCAGCGGCAGCAGGATCAGCCAGGGCCCGTGCACGGTGGTGCCGAAGAACCGGGGCTTGGCCTGCGCGAGGAGGGCGAAGAGCCCCAGCGGCAGGAGCATCGCCAGCAAAAAGGCGGGGCGGACGTCCTCGGAGTAGAAGAACGCGATGATCGCGATGGCGATGAGGTCATCCACCACGGCGAGGGTCAGCAAGAAGATCCGCAGGGCACCGGGCAGGTGCGAGCTGATCACGGCGAGCACGGCCAGGGCGAACGCGATGTCCGTGGCGGTCGGGATCGCCCACCCCCTGAGGGTGTCGGGGGAGGACAGGTTCACGAGGACGTAGATCAGGGCGGGGACGACGACGCCGCCGAAGGCCGCCGCGACGGGCACGATGGCCCGGCTGATCCGCCGGAGGTCCCCGGCGACGAACTCGCGCTTGAGTTCGAGTCCGGTGAGGAAGAAGAACACCGCGAGCAGTCCGTCCGACGCCCACGTACCCACGGAGAGGTCCAGGTGCCAGGGCTCGTAGCCGAACTCGAAGTCCCGGACCGCGAAGTAGGAGTCGGCGAACGGGGAGTTGGCCCAGGCGATGGCGATCGCACTCGCGATCAGCAGCAGGATCCCGCCCACGGTCTCCTTGCGGAGGATCTCCGTGATCCGCAGGTACTCCGGGTAGCTGGACCGCTGCAGGACGACGGGGTGGGCCCCCACCGCCTTCGCGGACTCGTCGCCTGCCATGTGCTGTCCTCTCTCGATCGGCCGCTGCCGTGCGTACGGGTGCGGGCCTCAGCCGATGAGGGCCCGCACCCCGATCACGGCGGTGGCCGCGCCGAGGATCATCGACGTCGAGATGAGCATGAGGTGCACGGTCAGGAACCGCGTCGCTGCGCCCTTCTCGTCCCGCGCCCGCGGGTCCTTGAGGACACGGCGCAGGAAGGGCGGCCAGACGATCAGCGTCCAGATGCCGGCGAGGATCAGGATGAGGGCGAGGGGTGTGGGGAGCTGCACGGTGCGAGTCTTTCGGGTGGAGGTGACGAAGGTGCGGGGCGGAAGGGGATCAGCGGTTCTCGAGCCACTTCCGGGCCTCGACGGCCTGCACGTTGAGGGCCTTGCCGATCATGGGCTCGGCCGCACCGGCGATCTTCCCGCCGAGGAACGGGATGGACGAGGTCACATTGCCCTGGAGATCGACGACCGTGGAGGTGCCCTGGGAGACCAGGCGCTGCACCGCGGTGACGTTCAGGGGGACTCCGGCGACCGTCATGTCGAGCGAGGCCCGGCGCGAGCCGTCCGCCGCGGGGGCTTCCCAGTGCTCGGTCTGCGTGACGGAGAGCGTCTCGCCGACGAACTTGCGGGCCATGTCCGGCAGCCGGTTGGTCGGCATGGTGCGGACGGCAGTGAGGGTGAACGCGCCGGCGGGGTCGCCGTCGAGCGTGAGGGACTGTAGGGAGCCTCCGACGTACTCGCTCATGTGGCGCACGAAGCCTTCGTCGGTGAAGACGCCGAGGACGGTGGCGGTGTCGTAGGGGAGTGTGGTGGACGCGTTCAGTGCCATGGTTCCTCCGGGAAATCAGCGCGGTGCCGCACGGGCGGCAGGACAGGGGTCTCCGGTAATCCTACGGCCTGCCCCTGCAGGGAGGTCGGCCGGCGCCGGGCGGCCCCAGGTGTCAGGGCCGCTTGGTAGGCTGGAAACATCCCCGGGAACGCCTGATCTTTCCGGGCTTTTGTGCTGTCTCCGCCCTGTCACGCCCCTGCTGATCGCGGGAGGTACGGGGTGGAGGAACCCACGCCTGAGGAGTCCCATCATGAGCCTGAACGGATTGCGCGCAGCGCTTGCCGAGGACGCGTCGTACGCCCGCGTACGGACCAATGCCGCACGGCCTGTCGAGCAGCGCAGCGCGGACCTGCAGATCGGTGCACCGGCCGGCATGCGTGCGCCCCTGATCGCCGAGATGGTCGACGGCCTCGCCGCCTCCGCCGACGGCGGGGCCGCGCCGGTGGTCCTCGCCATCACCGCCACCGGTCGGGAAGCCGAGGACCTCGCCGCCGCGTTGCGGAGCTACCTGCCCGGCAGCGCCATCGAGGAGTTCCCGAGCTGGGAGACCCTGCCCCACGAGCGCCTGTCACCGCGCTCCGACACCGTGGGGCGGCGCTTGTCGGTCCTGCGCAGGCTCGCGCATCCCGAGGGTGTGCCGGTGCAGGTCATCACCGCCCCCATCCGCGCCGTCGTGCAGCCGCTCGTCGCGGGCCTCGGCGACCTCGAGCCCGTGTCGCTGAAGGTCGGCGACGAGGTGGCCTTCTCCGACGTCGTGAAGGCGCTCTCGGACGCCGCCTACGCGCGGGTCGACATGGTCACGCACCGCGGCGAGTTCGCCGTGCGCGGCGGCATCATCGACGTCTTCCCGCCCACCGAGGACCACCCCATCCGTGTCGACTTCTTCGGCGACGAGGTGGACCAGATGCGCTGGTTCGCCGTCGCCGACCAGCGCTCGCTCACGTCGGGCGAGCCACCGGTGGCCCTGTACGCCCCGCCCTGCCGGGAGATCCTCATCACCCCGTCGGTCATGTCGCGGGCCGCGAAGCTGCAGTCCGAACTGCCGGCCGCGGCGTCGATGCTGGAGAAGATCGCCGGGGGCATCGCCGTCGAGGGCATGGAATCGCTCGCGCCGGTGCTCGTGGACGCCATGGTGCCGTTCGTCGGCGAACTGCCGGCCGGGTCGATCGCCGTCGTCATCGAACCCGAGAAGGTCCGCTCCCGCGCCCATGACCTCGCCGCGACCAACGAGGAGTTCCTCGCGGCGGCATGGTCCACGGCGTCCGAAGGCGGGGCCGCTCCCCTCGACCTCAGCGGCGGCCTCGGCACGGACCTGCAGGAAGCCAGCTTCCGCTCGCTGGCCGACACCCGGGCGACCGCGCTCGCCCACTCGGTCGCCTGGTGGGGCATCACGTCGTTCGGCGCGGACGAGGAACTGAGCGACGTCGACAGCTTCACGCTGCACGCGCGCGAGCCGCGCGGCTACCAGGGCGACGTCGCCGAGATGATGGACTTCATCGGCGGCCGCGTCCGCGACCAGTGGCGCGTCGTCGTCGCCACCGAGGGCCCGGGGCCGGCCCAGCGCCTCGCCGAGCTCTTCTCCGACAACGATATCCCCACGAGCCGCGTCGACTCGCTCGAGGCTCCGCCGCAGCCCGGCATCATCGAGATCACGACGGCCTGCGCGGGCCGCGGCTTCGTGGTGGACAGCCTGAAGATGGGGCTGCTCACCGAGGCCGACCTGCTCGGGCGCACGAGCGCCTCGGGCACGCGGGACATGCGGAAGATGCCCTCGCGCCGCCGCAACGCGGTCGATCCGCTGCAGCTCAAGGAAGGCGACTTCGTGGTCCACGAGCAGCACGGCGTGGCGAAGTTCGTGGAACTGATGCAGCGCTCCACGGGCGCCGGACCCACTCGCACCACGCGCGAGTACCTCGTCCTCGAGTACGCGCCGTCCAAGCGCGGCGCGCCCGGCGACCGACTCTTCGTACCCACGGACCAGCTCGATCAGGTGACGCGCTACGTCGGCGGTGACGCACCGGCCCTGAGCAAGATGGGCGGTTCGGACTGGAGCAAGACCAAGAACCAGGCACGCAAGGCGGTCAAGGAGATCGCCGGCGAGCTCATCCGTCTGTACTCAGCACGCATGGCCTCCCGCGGACACGCCTTCGGGCCCGACACCCCCTGGCAGCGCGAGCTCGAGGAGGCCTTCCCGTACGTCGAGACGCCCGACCAGCTGACCACGATCAACGAGGTCAAGTCGGACATGGAGCGGGAGATCCCCATGGACCGCCTCGTCTCCGGCGACGTCGGGTACGGCAAGACGGAGATTGCCGTGCGGGCCGCCTTCAAGGCGGTGCAGGACGGCAAGCAGGTGGCGGTGCTCGTGCCCACCACGCTCCTGGTGCAGCAGCACTTCGAGACCTTCTCGGAGCGCTTCTCCGGGTTCCCGGTGCGGGTCCGCGCGCTGTCGCGCTTCCAGACCACCAAGGAGTCCCGGGAGACGGCGGAGGGCCTCACCTCGGGGGCCGTCGACGTCGTGATCGGCACGCACCGCCTGCTGTCGAAGGAGATCTCCTTCAAGGACCTCGGGCTCGTGATCGTCGACGAGGAGCAGCGGTTCGGCGTGGAGCACAAGGAAGCGCTGAAGAAGATGCGCACCAACGTGGACGTCCTCGCGATGAGCGCGACGCCGATCCCGAGGACGCTCGAGATGTCCCTGACCGGGATCCGGGAGACCTCGACCCTCGCGACGCCGCCGGAGGAGCGCCACCCCGTGCTCACCTACGTCGGTCCCTACACCGACAAGCAGGCCTCGGCGGCGCTCCGCCGTGAACTGATGCGCGAGGGCCAGGTGTTCTTCGTGCACAACCGCGTCTCGTCGATCGACCGCACGGCGGCGCACCTCAAGGAGCTCGTGCCCGAGGCGCGCGTCGCCGTGGCGCACGGCCAGATGACGGAGTCCCGGCTCGAGCAGATCATCGTCGATTTCTGGGAGAAGCGGTTCGACGTCCTGGTCTGCACCACGATCATCGAGACGGGCCTGGACATCTCCAATGCCAACACGCTGATCGTGGACCGGGCGGACTCCTACGGGCTGTCGCAGCTCCACCAGCTCCGCGGCCGCGTGGGCCGCGGACGCGAGCGGGCCTACTCGTACTTCCTGTACCCGTCGGAGAAGCCTCTCGGCGAAGTGGCGCTCGAGCGGCTCAAGGCCGTCGCGTCGCACAACGAGCTCGGTGCGGGCATGCAGCTGGCCCTGAAGGACCTCGAGATCCGTGGTGCGGGCAACCTGCTGGGCGGGGAGCAGTCGGGCCACATCCAGGGTGTCGGGTTCGACCTCTACATCCGCCTGGTCGGGGAGGCCGTCGCCAACTTCCGCGGCGAGGCCGAGGAGAAGGCAGCGGACATGAAGATCGAGCTGCCGGTCAACGCCCACCTGCCGCACGACTACGTGCCGGGGGAGAGGCTGCGCCTCGAGGCCTACCGGAAGCTCGCCGCCGCTGCCACCGACGAGGCGATCGACGCGGTCGTGGCCGAACTCCAGGATCGCTACGGCGAGCCTCCCGCCGCTGTCCAGAACCTGGTGGCCGTGGCGCGCTTCCGGGTCGCGGCCCGGCACCTCGGCCTCACGGACGTGGCGCTGCAGGGCAACTTCATCAAGTTCGCTCCCGCCGAGCTGCCCGAGTCCAAGCAGATGCGCCTCACCCGGATGTACCCGGGCGCCTCGGTGAAGCCGGCCCTCAACGCGGTGCTCGTCCCCAAACCGAAGACCGCGAGGATCGGCGGCCGCGACCTCGTCGACGCCGAGATCCTGGACTGGGCGAGGAACGTGCTCGACGCGGTGTTCACGCCCTAACCGCCCCGGCCCGTCGGCGGACAGCCGGAGACACGAAGAGGCCGTCCCTTCGGGGGCGGCCTCTTCGTGCAGGTGAGCGCGGCGCTGCGCCGCCGTGGTCAGGAACTGACGCCGGCCGACGTCTTCTTCTCGCGGGTGCGGTTGCCCTCGGCGAGGTCGTAGCCGGTGTCGGCGCGACCAAGGATGCCCTGGGGGATGAAGAACGCGAGGAATGCGAGGACGACGAGCGCGGCCATGGGCCAGACGTTGTCGAGCGAGAGCCAGGTCAGCAGGTACATGCCGACCAGGAACATGCCGAACATGATCACGAACACGAGGATGTTCTCGACGAGGTGCCCCTTGCCGGCGTGGGCAGGCGAACGCTCGGCGTCGCTCCCGGCGTCGCTCCTGGCGGAAGCTTCATGTGACATTGGATCTCCTTGCGTGCGTGGTGTACCTGCTGCGCCGTCAGTAGCCTGCGGCGCCCTGTTCACCCTTAACGATAGCGACTCCCGAGCTGGCGCCGATACGCGTTGCTCCGGCGGCGATCATCGCGCGGGCGTCCTCGAGCGAGCGGACACCGCCGGACGCCTTCACGCCGAGGTCCGGACCCACGGTCTTCCGCATCAGGGCCACGTCCTCGATGGTCGCGCCGCCGCCGTTGAAGCCGGTGGAGGTCTTCACGAAGTCAGCTCCTGCCTCGACGGCGGCCTCGCACGCAAGGACTTTCTGCTCGTCGGTGAGCAGCGACGTCTCGATGATGACCTTCAGGATGGAACCGTGCTCGTGGACGGCGTCGGCGACGGCGAGGATGTCCTGGACGAGTGCGTCCCGGTCTCCCGCCCGCGCCGCGGCGATGTTGATGACCATGTCGATCTCATCGGCGCCGTCGGCCACGGCGCCGCGGGCCTCGAAGACCTTGACCTCGGTGGTCGTGGCACCGAGCGGGAAGCCGATCACGGAGCAGGTGAGGACGCCGGTGTCCTTCACCGCCGTGCGCACGGTGCTGACCCAGATCGGATTCACGCAGACGGACTTGAACGAGTACTCGACGGCCTCGCGGCACACCGTGAGGATCTGCTCACGGCTGGCTTCGGGCTTGAGGAGCGTGTGGTCGATGAAGGAGGCGAGGGATACGTCGGTAGGCATGGTCCCCATCTTTCCATGACGGCGAGGGCCCACCGGGAGGCGACCCCCGCCACCGGACCGCCGCTCAGAGGCCGAGCGCCTCCCCGACGTCGCGCTTGACGGCGTCGAGGCGCGTACGCGCTGCGGTCTTGGCCTCCTCGAGCTCCGCGGTGGACCCGACGGGCTCCACGACCTCCAGGTAGCACTTGAGCTTCGGCTCGGTGCCGCTGGGCCGGATGATGACGCGCGTCTCGTCGTGCGTCAGGTAGAGCAGCCCGTCCGTGGGCGGCAGGTGCGCAGACCCCTGGGCGAGGTCCTCCGCGACGCTCACCGGCGAGCCGGCGAAGGACGTCGGCGGGTTCTCCCTGAGCCGGTTCATCATGGCGCCCAGCAGCCCGAGACTCGCCACGCGGACGGAGAGCTGGTCGGAGGCGTGCAGGCCGTGGACGAGGAAGGAGTCATCCAACAGGTCGAAGAGCGTGCGGCCGGCCGCCTTGGTCGCGGCGGCCAGTTCCGCCAGCAGCAGCCCTGCGGAGATGCCGTCCTTGTCCCGCACGAGGTCGGGTGCGACGCAGTAGCCCAGGGCCTCCTCGTAGCCGAAGGAGAGGTCGTGGACGCGGGCGATCCACTTGAAGCCCGTCAGGGTCTGGGCGTGGTCGATGCCGGACATCCCGGCGATCCGCCCGAGGAGGCGGGAGGACACGATCGAGTTCGCGAACACGCTGCGGCGGGCAGGGTGCCCTGCGGATCCGTCCCGGGCGTCCGCCGTGAGGCGCGCGGCCAGGTGCAGGCCGAGGAGCGTTCCCACCTCGTCGCCGCGCAGCATGCGCCACGTGCCGGTGGACGGCTCGCGTGCCGCGAGTGCCACACGGTCGGCGTCGGGGTCGTTGGCGATCACGAGGTCGGCGTCCACCTGGGCGGCGGTCTCGAGGGCGAGGTCCAGCGCCCCCGGTTCCTCCGGGTTGGGGAAGGCGACGGTGGGGAAGTCGGGATCGGGATCGGCCTGCCGTTCGACGACGGTGACGTCGGCGAATCCGGCGGCGGCCAGCACGGCCTGCGCCGTCCGCCCGCCGACGCCGTGCAGGGGAGTGAGGACGATCCGGAGGTCGCGGGCCGTGACGGCCGGGTCGGCGAGGGCCGAGACGGCGGCGATGTAGTCCGCCTCGATGCTCTCGGGCAGCACCGTCCAGCCGGCGGAGGCGAGCCCGACGCTCTCGACGGCGCCGACCTGGTCGATCCGGGCGGCGATGCCGGCGTCGTGCGGGGCGACGATCTGGACGCCGCGCGCATCCTCCTCCACGGCCCGTCCGCCCAGGTACACCTTGTATCCGTTGTCCTGCGGGGGGTTGTGGCTGGCCGTGACCATGATGCCCACCTCGCACTCCAGGGCGCGGATCGCGTAGGCCAGCACCGGGGTCGGGAGCTCACGCGGCATCAGGAAGGTCTCGATGCCGGCCGCGGTGAAGATCGCGGCGGTCTCCTCGGCGAAGATGCGGGAGTTGTGGCGGGCATCGAACCCGACGACGGCGCGGGGTGCGTAGGCGCCGGTGGCGAGGTCCAGCGCGTGGGCGGCGACCCCTGCAGCGGCGCGGCGCACCACCACGCGGTTCATCCGGTTGGGGCCGGCGCCCAGGGCTGCGCGCAGGCCGGCGGTGCCGAAGGCGAGCGGCCCGGAGAAGCGGTCCCGCAGGTCCTGCTCGGAGACGGCGGCCGAGGCGTCCCGGGTCCGGACCGATGCCACGAGCGCGCGGAGTTCTTCCGCCGTTTGCGGGTCCGGATCCGCGGCCGCCCACGCGTCGGCGGTGGGGAGGAGGGTGTCCAGTTCAGAGGTGGTCATGCGTGTCCCTTACGTGGATCGGCGATGGATGTCCGGCGGTCGCCGGGCATGCCTGCTGGAGGTCCGGCGGTGTGGAGGAGGCGGGTCAGATCGTGGCGACGATGTCGGCCAGCAGGCGCGAGATGCGCGGCCCTGCGGCATGTCCCGCCTCGAGGACCTCGGCGTGGCTGAGGGGCACCGGGCTGATGCCGGCCGCCAGGTTGGTCACCAGCGAGATGCCGAAGACCTCCATGCCCGCGTGCCGGGCGGCGATGGCCTCGAGGGCGGTGGACATGCCGACGAGGTCGGCGCCGATGCGCTTCGCATACTGCACCTCGGCCGGGGTCTCGTAGTGAGGGCCGGTGAACTGTGCGTAGACGCCCTCGTCGAGCGTCGGATCCACGCTCCGTGCGATGCTGCGCAGGCGTGAGGAGTAGAGGTCGGTCAGGTCGACGAAGGTCGCCCCTTCCAGCGGCGAGGACGCCGTGAGGTTGATGTGGTCGCGGATCAGGACCGGGGTGCCGGGCTGCCAGCGTTCCTGCAGGCCGCCGCACCCGTTGGTGAGGATCATGGTCGTCGCGCCGGCGGCCGCCGCGGTCCGCACGCCGTGCACCACGGCGCGCACTCCCTTGCCCTCGTAGAAGTGCGTTCGGGCACCGAGCACGAGGGCGCGCTTGCCGTTCGGCGTCAGGATCGAGCGGACGGTGCCGGTGTGGCCGACGACGGCGGGGGCCGAGAACCCGGGGATGTCCGCGGCGTCGAGGGTGTGCGTCGTCTCGCCGATCAGCTCGGCGGCCTCGCCCCAGCCGGAGCCGAGAACGAGGGCGGTGTCGTGCCGGTCGATGCCGGTAGCGCGGGCGATATGGCCGGCAGCGGCGCGGGCCAGGTCAAAAGGATCGGAAGTCACCGGTTCAACTTACCCTCTGCGTACCGGGCCCGACACCGGGCGCGGCGCCCTTCCCGCGCGGCTCAGGCGCGGGCCTCCCGTCGTTTCGGCGTGTCAGTGGCATGGGCGATAATCAAACCGTGACCAACCAACTCGATTTCAGTTCATTGCGCCTGGCCATCCTGGGCGGGGGCCCCGGCGGCTACGAAGCGGCACTGGTGGCGGCCTCGCTCGGCGCGAACGTGACCGTCGTCGAACGGCAGGGCCTGGGCGGATCAGCGGTCCTCACGGACGTCGTGCCGTCCAAGACCCTCATCGCCACGGCGGACACCATGACGCGCTTCACCGACGCGAGCGGGCTGGGTGTCCACTTCTCCGCGGACAGCAAGGTCTTCGCGGACCTGGACAAGGTCAACCAGCGGCTGCTGAAGCTCGCCGTGGAGCAGTCCTCGGACATCCGCGCCACCCTCGAACGCCTCGGCGTCCGCGTGATCATCGGCACGGGGAAGCTCCTCGACAACCACCGGCTCGAGGTCGAGTCGGGCGGCGAGACCACGATCGTCGAGGCCGACGCCGTCCTCCTCGCCGTCGGCTCGACGCCGCGCGAACTGCCCAGCGCGATGCCTGACGGTGAGCGCATCTTCAACTGGACGCAGCTCTACAACCTCCGCCGGATCCCCGAGCACCTGATCGTCGTCGGTTCCGGTGTCACCGGCGCCGAGTTCGCGAGTGCCTACAACGGGCTCGGGTCCAAGGTCACGCTGATCTCCAGCCGCGACCGCGTGCTGCCCGGCGAGGACGCCGACGCCGCCGAGGTGCTCGAGGGCGTGTTCAAGGACCGCGGCATGACGGTCCTCTCCCAGTCGCGTGCCCAGGCCGTAGACCGCACCGACGACGGCGTGATCGTCCACCTGGCGGACGGGCGGACCGTCGAGGGCACCCATTGCCTCGTCGCTGTCGGCGCCGTCCCGAACACCGCGGACATCGGCCTCGAGGAGGCCGGCGTCGCCGTCAACGAGTCCGGCCACATCCGGGTGGACGGCGTCTCCCGCACCACGGCGCCGAACGTCTACGCGGCGGGGGACTGCACGGGCGTCTTCGCCCTCGCCTCGGTCGCGGCGATGCAGGGCAGGATCGCCATCGCCCACCTCATGGGTGATTCCGTCAGTCCCATCAAGCTCAAGCAGGTCGCCTCGAACATCTTTACCTCCCCGGAGATCGCCACGGTCGGCGTCACGGAGGAGGACATCGAGTCCGGGCGGTACCAGGGCGACGTCGTCAAGCTCTCCCTGCACACCAACGCCCGCGCGAAGATGATGAACGTCAAGGACGGCTTCGTGAAGGTGATCTCACGCAAGGGTTCCGGCACCGTCATCGGCGGCGTCGTCGTCGGGCCGCGCGCGTCCGAGCTGATCTTCCCGCTCGCGCTCGCCGTGACCAAGAAGCTGCACGTGGACGACGTCGCCAACACGTTCACGGTGTATCCATCGCTGACCGGGTCCATCTCGGAGGCGGCGCGGCGCCTGCACGTGCACATCTAGCGCTCCGTCCGGCACCGGGACCGGTGCCGGACGGCGTTCCCGGCGTCCACATGGTGGACACGCTTATCCACCCAGTGGACGCCGGTGATCTGATATTGGGGTTCAAACCGAAGCACGGGCGCCGTGCTGCAGGGGCCCTCGAGCACCTGGCGGTCGCGCCTCGTCCGAGAAAGCCGACCCATGACCTCCTCCACCGCCGCTGGTGCCAGCGGAACCACCAAGCCACTGAACTCGCGGGGCAAGGTGATCTTCGCCAGCCTCATCGGCACGACGATCGAGTTCTACGACTTCTACATCTACGCCACGGCCGCCGTACTGGTGTTCCCCGCGTTGTTCTTCCCCAACCAGACCTCCGCGAACCAGCTGCTCAGCTCCTTCGCCGTCTTCGGCGTGGCCTTCGTCGCACGCCCGCTCGGATCCATCATCTTCGGCCACTTCGGCGACAAGATCGGCCGGAAGGCCACCCTCGTGGCTTCACTGCTGACCATGGGTATCGCCACGTTCCTCATCGGCCTGCTTCCCTCTGCCACCACCGAGGGATGGGTCCTCCTCGCACCCCTGCTGCTCGTCGTGCTGCGTTTCCTCCAGGGACTCGCGCTGGGTGGTGAGTGGAGCGGCGCCGCCCTGCTGGCCACGGAGAACGCCCCCGAGGGCAGGCGTGCCATCTACGGGACGTTCCCGCAGCTCGGAGCTCCGATCGGGTTCATCCTGGCCAACCTGCTGTTCGTGCTGCTGAGCTCCACGCTGAGCCCGGAGCAGTTCCTGGAGTGGGGCTGGCGCGTGCCGTTCCTGCTGAGTGCCGTAATGGTGGTCATCGGCCTGTACGTGCGGCTGAAGCTGATCGAGAGCGCCTCCTTCCAGAAGGTCCAGAACGAGGGCAAGGTCGTGAAGGTGCCGCTCGGCACCACGTTCCGTCGCCACTGGCGCGCACTGATCCTCGGCACGTTCATCATGTTCGCGACCTACGTGCTCTTCTACTTCATGACCGCCTTCACCCTGACCTACGGGACGGCGCCGTCGAGCATCGAGCAGGCCCAGGCCCGCGCGGCAGCTGCCGGTAAGGAGTTCACTGAGGCGCAGGCTGCAGCGTTCGTCCCCGGCCTTGGCATGGCGCGCACCGACTTCCTGTGGATGCTGATCATCGGCGTCGTCTTCTTCGGGATCTTCACCCTCGTGTCGGGACCGCTCGCCGAGCGTTTCGGCCGGCGCAAGATGCTCCTCGCCACCACCGTGGGCATCGCCGTCTTCGGTCTGCTGTGGGCTCCGCTGTTCGGGGCAGGGACTGTCGGCGCCATGATCCTGCTGATCGTCGGCTTCACCCTCATGGGCCTCACCTTCGGCCCCATGGCCGCGGTGCTGCCCGAACTGTTCCCGGCGAACGTGCGCTACACGGGGTCGGCTGTGGCCTACAACGTGTCGAGCATGATCGGCGCCGCGCCCGCCTCCTTCATCGCGGTCGCGCTCTGGCAGGCCGCGGGTGGAAGTACGGTGCTGGTCGGCGCCTACCTCAGCGCGGCGGCCGTCCTGACGTTCATCGCGCTCTTCGTCTCGCGCGAGACACGCGACCACGACTACGAGAACAACGTCGCCTGACCTCCGTACGCGTCCACGCGACGGCGTCGCACCCTACCCGGGTGCGGCGCCGCCGTCGTCTCCGGACTCCTGTTTGCGTCCGTTCGCAGTGTCACCCCTACACTTGAAGCACAGCAGGCTTATCACATCCGCGGTGGCGCGCGGAACACGTGTGCCCGGATTTGGGTGACAGGACAGCGGAAGTGGACGACATGGAGAAGCAGGCGCTGGCCGGGCGGTACGCACTGGAGGAGCGTGTCGGGACGGGCGGCATG
Source organism: Arthrobacter rhamnosi (assembly GCF_054510855.1). NCBI lineage: Bacteria > Bacillati > Actinomycetota > Actinomycetes > Micrococcales > Micrococcaceae > Arthrobacter > Arthrobacter rhamnosi. The sequence goes on from NZ_JBTNDT010000007.1 coordinate 101,059, forward strand.
GCCGAGGTCTTCCGGGCCCGCGACACGCGGTTGCAGCGGGACGTCGCCCTCAAGCTCTTCCGGCCCGGCACCGCCGACGGACTCGAGCGGGGGTCGGCCGAGGCGCGACTGCTCGCGGGACTCGATCACCCCGGTCTGGTGCGGGTCCTCGACATGGACACCGGCGAAGAGACCGGCGACAACGCCTACCTGGTCATGGAGCTCGTCGACGGCCCGGACCTCGGGGTCCTGCTGCGGACCGGGGGACCCCTCGGGTGCGAGGAGGTCCGGCTCATGGCGCTGGATCTCGCCCGTACGCTCCAGTACATCCACAGCCGCGGCATCGTGCACCGCGACATCAAGCCGTCGAACATCCTGACCCGGCAGACGGATCCCACCAGCGGCTACTTCGGCTACCTCCTCACCGACTTCGGCATCGCCCGGTTCTTCGACGGCGGACGCATGACGGCGACCGGACAGGTCATCGGCAGCGCCGCGTACTTCAGTCCGGAGCAGGCCCGCGGCGACGGCGTGGGGCAGCCGTCGGACATCTACTCGCTCGGGCTCGTGATGATCGAAGCCCTGACGGGGGAGCGTCCCTTCCCCGGCACGGGGGTGGAGAGTGCCCTCGCGCGCCTGCACCGTGGCCCCTCGATCCCGCACGCCGCAGGTCCCGCACTGTCCGCGCTGCTCGTGTCCATGACCCTGGACCATCCGGCGGACCGCCCGGACGCGGCGGACGTGGTGCACACCCTGGTGGCGATGGGCCCGCAGAAGCGCGCCGACCCTCGGACGACGGTGCTTCCGTCCGCCGCCCCGCCGACCGCGGCGATCTCCCTGCCCGCCGGTCCTGGGCCGCTGCACTCCCCGGAATCGGGAGACGGGGGGCCGGACACGTCGAGGCTCACGCAGGCCGTCGATGCGACGCGTCCGGTGGCGCATCCGGCAGGCACCTACGAGGCCGATACCTACGAGGCCGATACCTACGACGCCGGTACCGCAGTCTCCGCGGCTGGGGGCTATGACCGCAGTGCGGCGACGCCGGACCTCCAGCCTGTCGTGTCGCCCGCTACGGAGCCTGCCCGCCTCGACGGTTCAACGGCATCCGAGGCTTCGGTCCGGACGGTCCGGCCGCCTGTACTCGCGAAGCCTTCCCCGAGGCGCCGCCGGCATGTACTCCCGTGGCTCGTCTCGGTCCTCGTGGTGGCCCTGGTGGCTGCGGCGCTGTGGGCCTTCACGGCGTCGGCGCGCGATGCCTCACCCGACATCGAGCCGCTACCGGCCGTTTCCGGCGAGCCCGGCGAGAAGTTGCAGGAACTCTACGACAGCGTGCAGCGATGACGACGGCCCTCAGGGTGAGGCTTCCCCTCCTGATTGCAGCCGGTCTCCTGCTGACGGGATGTGGCGGGCCCATCGATGCCGCTACGGCCGGGGATTTCCAGGCCGAGGTGAGGGCGATCGCCTCCACCGCTGCCGCCGGGGACTCCGCCGGAGCCATCGTCCTCGCGCAGAGGCTGAAGGCGGAAGTCGGTAGCGCTCAGGAGGCGGGCACGGTCGACGAGGACCGGGCCACGCTCATCGGCATGCGTATCGACGCCGTGATCGCGTCGCTGGAAGCCGAGGCGTCCGTCGATGAAGTACCGTCCGGCGAGGTGCCTTCCACCGAGGTGACTCCGGAGGACATCGCTCCTGACGAGGTGCCGTCCGTGGAGGCACCCGCGCCGGCCGATCCACCGGCCGCTCCGGCGCCCGAGCCCGACGACACGTCCCCGGTGGAGCCCGCACCTGCTCCGGCGACCGATGGGGACGCCTCCGACGACAACGGTGATACCGGGACGGCGGAGGAGGACGTCGCGGCCCCGGAGAACAGCGGCGACGAGGTGGACGATCAGGCAGGGGAACAGCAGCGGGAGGCCGCTCAGAAGGCAGCGGACGAAGCGCGCGACAAGGCAAATGACCAGCGGGAGGCCGCTCAGAAGGCGGCGGAAGAAGCGCGCGACAAGGGCAAGGGCAGCGGCGGGAAGGACAAGTAGCGCCCTGCCCCCGCAGCCCCCTGCCGAAGCCCGCTAGTCCCGGATCGTGGCGATGACGGAGCCGGCCGAGACCGTGTCACCCGGAGCCGCTGTGAGGCCCTCCAGCGTCCCGGACTTGTGGGCCGTCAGGGGCTGCTCCATCTTCATGGCTTCGAGGACCACGATGAGGTCTCCCTCCGCCACGGCGTCGCCGTCGGATGCTGCGACCTTGACGATAGTGCCCTGCATCGGCGAGGTCAGCTCGTCGCCGCTCACGGTGGCCTTGCCGGCACGTGCCCGGGAGGACTTCTTCGACTTGGCCGGCGCGCTGGCCTTGCCGTTCGGCGCCGCACCCAGGCCCGCGGGCAGGACCACCTCGAGGCGGCGGCCGCCGACCTCGACGGTGACGCGGTGGCGGGACTCGTCGTCGGACGTCGGATCCGCTGCACCCTTCCAGGGCTCGATCGTGTTGGTGAACTCCGTCTCGATCCAGCGCGTGTGGACCGAGAACGGCCCCTCGACCGGAGCGAAGGCAGGGTCCGCGACGACGGCCGCGTGGAACGGGAGCACGGTGGGCATGCCGTCGATCACCATCTCGGCGAGGGCCCGGCGGGCCCGCTGCAGGGCCTGCTCCCGGGTGGCGCCGCTGACGATGAGCTTCGCGAGCATGGAGTCGAAGTTTCCGCCGATGACCTCGCCGGCCTCGACGCCGGAGTCCACCCGGATCCCCGGACCGGTGGGGAGCTTGAGGGTCCGCACGGTCCCCGGCGCCGGCATGAATCCGCGCCCGGCGTCCTCCCCGTTGATGCGGAACTCGAAGGAGTGTCCGCGCACTTCGGGGTCGCCGTAGCCCAGTTCCTCACCGCGGGCGATGCGGAACTGCTCGCGGACGAGGTCCAGGCCCGTGACTTCCTCGGAGACGGGGTGCTCCACCTGGAGGCGCGTGTTGACCTCCAGGAACGAGATGGTGCCGTCCTGGCCCACGAGGAACTCACAGGTGCCGGCCCCCTGGTAGCCCGCCTCGCGGAGGATCGCCTTGGAGGCCTCGTAGAGCCGCGTGTTCTGCTCGTCCGAGAGGAAGGGGGCGGGCGCTTCCTCGACGAGTTTCTGGTTGCGGCGCTGCAACGAGCAGTCGCGGGTGGAAACGACCACGACGGCGCCGTGCGCGTCGGCGAGGCACTGCGTCTCGACGTGGCGGGGAGCATCGAGGAACCGCTCCACGAAGCACTCTCCGCGACCGAAGGCCGCCGTCGCCTCGCGCACCGCCGAATCGAACAGTTCGGGGATCTCCTCGTGGCTGCGGACCACCTTGATGCCACGACCGCCGCCACCGAAGGCAGCCTTGATGGCGATGGGCAGCCCGAACTCCTCCGCGAAGTCGACGACCTCCTGGACGGACTCCACCGGATCCTTGGTCCCGGGCACGAGCGGCGCTCCGACGCGCTCGGCGATGTGGCGTGCCTGCACCTTGTCGCCCAGCTGCGAGATGGACTCCGGAGACGGGCCGATCCACGTGATGCCGGCGTCGATGACGCGCTGCGCGAACTCGGCGTTCTCTGAGAGGAAGCCGTATCCGGGGTGGATGGCGTCTGCCCCGCTGCGCCGTGCCGCCTCGAGGATGCGGTCCATGACCAGGTAGGACTCGGCGGCCGTCTCCCCACCCAGCGCGAAGGCCTCGTCGGCCATGCGCACGTGCAGCGCGTCGCGGTCCGGGTCCGCGTACACGGCGACGGACTCCATGCCCTCGTCGCGGGCGGCACGGATGACCCGGACGGCGATCTCCCCACGGTTCGCCACCAGGACCTTTGTCACCGGGCGGTGCCGCCGGGCGGTGCCGTTGCTACGGACGGATTCGGACGGGGCAAGGGGGGACTGGCTCATGGGGCGTTGGACTCCTTCTTCTCAGTTCGGAGCCTAACCCGCTTTTGGAGCTTCCGCGCATGAATCGTGCTGGTGGGGAGTGTTGGAGGGTAATCCTTTGTAGAGAACCTACAACGCCGCCGCCGGCGCCCAGAGGTCCGTGACGGAGACCCCGGCCGACTGCAGGAGGCCGCGCAGCAGGGAGATGCTGAGCCCGACGACGGCATGCGGATCGCCGTCCACACGGTCGATGAAGGCTCCGCCGAGCCCGTCGATGGTGAAGGACCCCGCGCAGTGCAGGGGTTCGCCGCTCGCGACGTAGGCCTCGACCTCGGCGTCGGACATCGCCCCGAAATACACGGTCGCGGAGGAGACTGCGCCGATGGTGGCGCCGGATCCGCCGTCGCGCGTGTCCACGAGCCAGTGGCCCGTGTGCAGGACGCCGGAGCGACCCCGCATGCGGCGGATCCGTTCGATCGCCACCGCGGGTTCGTAGGGCTTGCCGTGCGCCTCGCCGTCGAACTCGAAGACGGAGTCGCAGCCGATGACGAGGGCATCGTCGGCGTCCTCCAGGGCCCCGACGGCCTCGGCCTTGGCGCGGGCCAGCAGGAGGGACGTGTCGTGCGCGTCGAGTTCGCCGTAGGAGGCGACGACAGCCGGTTCGTCCACGTCGGACACCAGCACCGAGTGGCGGATGCCGGCTTCCGTCAGGAGCTTGGCGCGGGCGGGGGATTTCGAAGCGAGGATCAGGCGGAGGGTCATGCTCCAGCCTAGGCAGGCGCCGGCCCGCCGGCGCAATCCCGGCGGGCCGGGAGTTCCTGCCCGGTCCCGTCACGACGTCGGGACGGGACCGGGCAGGCATCTGTCACCAGCGGTGTGCGACGTCGACCACCACCCTCGAACCGGCACCGGGACCGGGTACCACGAAGACGCGGACTGGAAGCCGCGCCCGCACCCCGAGTGCGAGGGTGGTGTACCCCTCGAAGCTTCCGGCCCATGCGACCTGGCGGAAGGTGGAGTAGCCCGCGACGTTCACGAGTTCCCTGTCATTGCTGCGGGGATACGTAGACATGCCGTTGTAATACGCGGGGGCATTGACTGTCACGGAGAGGCGTGCGCCGCCCCGGACCGGGACGACCATCCCGGAACCGTCAGCCCTGACCTGGTTGACGTAGGCCACGCGGTAGCCGGAGACATGGCCGCGGGCGTCGATCACGAGGCGATCGAAGCAAGCGTGGCGGCCGGACCGGACGTTCGTGATAGGTGCTGTTGAGGTGGAAGTGGCGACTTTCGCCAACGACCCCCATGTAATGCCGCAATAGGCGGCGGATGCCGGTGGTCCCCCCGCGAGGCCGAGGCCTGCGGTGAGGGCGAGGGCGGCGAGTATGGCGGAGAGTTTCCCCGTCATGCGCGTTTTGTTCATAGCGCACCACCTTGTCGAGCTGGATAGGTGATCCTATGCTGCTCCGGCACCCGGGAAAAAGCGCCGTCGTCGGGCTGAACGGCGCCGAATCGTTAGAAGTACACCGATTCGTTAGGCGGTCGCCGACGGCAGATGCGTCCCCGGGGCCGCAGTCATCGGGCGCAGGCGGGCGGCATCCCCGGCCCGCCTGCATCCGACGGCTCCGTCAGGACACCAGTGCCCGACGCAGCGTGTCGAGGCCCACGGACCCGAGGTTGAGGGCCCGGGTGTGGAAGTCGCGGAGGTCGAAGGTCCCGCCCTCGCCGGCCCGGACCTCGTCGCGGATCTGCTCCCAGAGGCGCTGGCCGATCTTGTAGGACGGGGCCTGCCCCGGCCAGCCGAGGTAGCGGTTGTACTCGAAGTTGAGCTGGCCCTCGCTGATGGCGATGTTCCGCTTCAGGAAGCCGTAGCCCTTCTCCGGGGTCCAGGTGCCCTCGCCCCAGCGCTCGGGGATCTCGAGCTCGAGGTGGACCCCGATGTCGAAGACGACGCGGGCCGCGCGCATCCGCTGGGCGTCGAGCATGCCGAGGCGGTCGCCCGGATCGGCGAGGAAGCCGAGTTCCTGCATGAGGCGCTCTGCATACAGTGCCCAGCCCTCGCCCTGGCCGGAGACCCAGATGGCGTTGCGGCGCCACGGGTTGAGCAGTGCACGCTGGTAGGTCGCCGTCGCGATCTGCAGATGGTGGCCCGGAACGCCCTCGTGGTACACGGTGGTGGTCTCCTTCCAGGTGGTGAAGGAGTCCTCGCCCTCGGGCACGGACCACCACATCCGTCCCGGGCGGGAGAAATCGTCACTGGGGCCCGTGTAGTAGATGCCGCCCTCGTTGGTCGGGGCGATCCTGCATTCGAGGCGGCGCATCACGTCCGGGATGTCGAAGTGGACCCCGGCCATCGCGTCGACTGCCCTGTCGGAGAGTTCCTGCATCCATGCCTGGAGCGCATCGGTGCCCTGCAGCTGGCGGGCCGGGTCCTCGTCGAGGATGCGGATGGCCTCCTCGATGGAGGCCCCCTCCCGGATCTCGTTCGCGACAGCTTCCTGTTCGGCGATCACGCGGTCGAGTTCCTCGACGCCCCACGCGTACGTCTCCTCGAGGTCGACGGCGGACCCCAGGAAGAGACGCGACATCAGGGCGTAGCGCTCCCGCCCGACGGCGTCCTTCTCGGGTGCTGTAGGGAGGAGGTCGTCCTGCAGGAAGGACGCGAGCGAGCGGTAGGCGCCACGTGCAGCGTCAGCACCGGAACGGAGCTCCTGCTGCACCGAGTCGGGGAGGTCGCCGTCGTCCGAGCGTGCAGTGGCGCCGAGGGTGTCGAAGAAACCGCCGTCCTCGGCGTACTTCGTGGACTGCTCGATCACGATGCCCACCTGCCGGCGGGCGGCGACGAGACCGCGCTCGCGGCCGGCGCGGAGGGATGCGATGTATCCGTCGATGGCACCGGGGACATTGGCCATGCGCCCGGCGATATTGCCCCAGTCCTCCGCCGTGGCGGTGGGCATGAGGTCGAAGATGGCCCTGATGTTCTGGGCGGGGCAGGCGATGTTGTTGAGTTCGGCGTACCCGAGTCCAGCGTCATGGATCTCGAGGTCGAGTCCGAGCCTCTCGCGCATGGCGTCGAGCGTCACCGCATCCACGTCATCTGCGGGCTGGAGGCCGTCGAGCCGCCGGAGGGTATCGCGGGCGGCGTCGGCGAGGGCATCGATACCTGCCGGGGAGTAGTCCTGGTACTCGGTCTCGTGACCGGGGATGCCGAGTTCGGTGGCGAAATTCGGCATCAGTTCGAGCAGGGTCTCGTAGTACGACGTGGCCACGGCATCGACGGCCGTCGACTGCCGTGCCGGCTGCTGGCTGGAGGAGGGGAAGGAAGCTGGGGTGTCTTGGGTCACGTCCAGAGCCTAGCCCCAGCGGTTGCCGGAGGCTACTGACTGGCGGCCGCTCCGGCTCCGCAGGAAGGCGGAGCCCAGGGCGTCGTAGTCCACCGGACCGCACGTGATCCTCGGCCGCTCTGGATCCACGCGGTGAGGGGGCCTACCGTGGGAGCACGATGAAGGGGACGTGGGTATGGAGCACTCGGGACAGAGGACCACGCACGGACGCCTGGGCAGGACCGCCACCACGGCGACCGCGGCTCTGGCCTTGCTGACCGCGTGTGCGGGATCCGCGCCGGACCAGCAGACGGCGCCGATCGAGCGCGTCGTCGTCGCCCAGGGCGAGTTCGCGGAGGCCGAGGACGCACTGCTCCGATCCGCCTTCCGCCTCGGCGCGCTCATGACCTCCGATCCGGACGTCAACCAGGTCACCAGCCCGCTCAGTGCCCTCTATGCGCTGTCGATGCTGCGCGCCGGAGCCGGGTCGACGACCGCCACGGAGCTGGACGCGGTCCTGGGTCTGCCCGCCGAGCATCGGGACGAGGCGATGAACGCACTCCTCGCGAGCATCCAGCGCTTCGACGGCAACCCGGGTGACGTCGACGAGGACGATCCGCCCGAGACTCCCGTCCTGCATCTCGCCAACGCGGTCTTCGTCCCGGAGTCCGGCGGCATCGGCGAGGAGTACCTGGAGACCCTGGCTCGCCAGTACGGCAGCGGCGTCTACCCCGTCGATTTTCGGGACGGTTCGACGGCGGACCGCATCGATGACTGGGTGTCGAAGGAGACCGGCGGCCGGATCGAGAAGGCCCCGCTCGAGGTCGGTCCGGGCACCACGCTGTCCCTTCTCAACGCCGTCTACTTCGCAGCGGCCTGGGACGAGCCCTTCGATCCCTCCGGGACGTCGGACCAGGATTTCATGCTGGCCGATGGCAGCAGGGTGGACGTCCCGATGATGCACGGCACGCGCACGGTGCGGTACGCCGAGGAGGGCGGCTGGAGCGGGATCGACCTGCCCTACGGCGACGGCTTCATCATGCGGCTCATCCTGCCGGCGGAAGGATCACCGCCGCGGTGGACCGAACAGGAACTGCTCGACATGGCCTTCCTGCTCGATACGGCCGGCGACGTCCGGGTGGAGCTGAGCCTGCCGACGTGGGACCACGAGTTCGAGCAGGACCTCCGGAAACCGTTGGCTGCCGCGGGACTCGACGAGTCCTTCGGACCCGACGCCGACTTCCGTGCCATCCAGCCGGGCTCCTTCGTCGACGGAGCTGCCCAGGTCGCGAACATCACGGTCGCGGAGAAGGGCACCGTCGCGGCGGCCGTCACACAGCTGACGATGGCGGGGAGCGCTCCGATGCCGCCCGAGGCGAGCATCGCCTTCGATCGCCCCTTCGGCTACCAGATCGTCCACGAGGAGACGGGACTGCCCGTGTTCCTCGGCACCGTGGCGGATCCGCGCTGAATCTCCCGCGCTGAGTCTCCTGGGGCCTACGTGCCTGCGGGCCCTACGGGTCGTCGCGCGGCTCCTGCTGTCTGCGGCCTCGGGAGGCAGAGGTCCGTGATCAGGCCGGTCCCGGCGCACTCACGAAGGGTGCGGATGCCCGCTACGGCCGCCGCCTTGTCCGGGAACGGTCTGGACACGGCGATGACCGCCCCTTCCGGTGTCTTCAACCGGAATCTGAAGGCGTTGTCCCGATCATGGAAAAGCTCGATTATCGCGGCCATGGCTACCCCCTGTAACCGCCCGGCAGCAGCACCACCCGGGCTCGTCATCACTTCCGGGACACTGCGCTGCGTCCCGGGCGGCCCGGTGACGGGACAGGGCTTCCCCCATGTGACCCCAGCCACACCCGTTTCCCCATGGTAGGGAGCCCGGTGCGTACTGGCGAGTAGGCCCGGAAGGGGTTCCGGGAGGGGGTGTCGCGTCAGCGGACGCTGCGGCGCCAGGAGCCGGGTCCCGGCGTCGGACCCAGCCGCAGCATGGCCCGGCGGACCCAGGACCTGCCGTGGGCCGGAGCCTCGTCCGCTTCCCCGCGTCCCCGCAGGGCGACCACGACGGCGGTGAGGGCCGCCAGTTCTTCCTCCGTGGGATTGCCGGAGGCCACGGACAGGAGGGCCGGGCTCTCCCGGGCGACGTCGTCGGGCGTGCTGTCCTGCGCGGTCACAGCGGGATGTTCCCGTGCTTCTTGGCGGGGTTGGCAGCCCGCTTGTCGCGCAGGGCGCGGAGTCCCCGGACGATCTGCAGCCGGGTCTCCGACGGGGCGATGACGGCGTCGACGTAGCCCAGCTCGGCTGCCTGGTACGGGTTCAGCAGTTCTTCCTCGTACTGCTGCACGACGTCCGCGCGTGCGGCCTCGACGTCCCCGCCGGCCTCGGCGACGGCCTTGAGCTGCCCGCGGTACAGGATGTTGACGGCACCCTGGGCGCCCATGACGCCGATCTGCGCGGTGGGCCAGGCGAGGTTGAGGTCGGCGCCGAGCTTCTTGGACCCCATGACGATGTACGCGCCGCCATAGGCCTTGCGGGTGATGACCGTCAGTTTCGGCACGGTGGCTTCGGCGTAGGCGTAGAGCAGCTTGGCGCCGCGCCGGATGATGCCCTGGAACTCCTGGTCCTTGCCGGGCAGGAAGCCGGGGACGTCCACGAGGGTCAGGATGGGGATGTTGAAGGCGTCGCAGTGCCGCACGAAGCGGGCCGCCTTCTCCGAGGCGTTGATGTCGAGGGTGCCGGCGAACTGCAGGGGCTGGTTGGCCACGATGCCGATGGTGTGGCCCTCGACGCGGGCATAGCCGGTCACCACGTTCGGCGCGTAGAGCGCCTGCATCTCGAGGAAGTGGCTGTCGTCCACGATCGCGTCGATGACGGCGTGCATGTCGTACGGCTGGTTCGCTGCGTCCGGGATGAGTTCGTCGAGGGCGAGGTCCTCGTCCGTCACCTCGGGCTCCTCCACGAACTCCGTCAGCGGCGCCTCCGCGAGGTTGTTGGACGGGAGGAAGTCGAGCAGTTCGCGGACGAAGCCGATGGCGTCCGCCTCGTCGGTCGCGAGGTACGTGGAGGTGCCCGTCGTCGTATTGTGCTGCCGTGCGCCCCCGAGGGTCTCCATGTCCACGTCCTCACCGGTCACCGTCTTGATGACGTCGGGGCCCGTGATGAACATGTGCGACGTCTTGTCCACCATCACCACGAAGTCCGTCAGCGCGGGGGAGTAGGCCGCTCCTCCGGCGCAGGGACCCATGATGAGCGAGATCTGCGGGACCACCCCGGACGCGTGGACGTTGTTGCGGAAGATGTCCGCGAACATCGCGAGCGACGCCACGCCCTCCTGGATGCGGGCCCCGCCGCCGTCGTTGATGCCGATGACCGGGCACCCGTTGCGGAGCGCGAACTCCTGCACCTTGACGATCTTCTCGCCATTGACCTGGCTGAGGGAGCCGCCGTACACGGAGAAATCCTGGCTGTAGATCGCGATCAGGCGCCCGTCCACCGTCGCGTAGCCGGACACGACGCCGTCGCCGAGGGGCTTCTTCTTCTCCATGCCGAAGGCGGTGGAGCGGTGCACCGCGAAGGCGTCGAACTCGACGAAGGAGCCCTCGTCCACGAGGAGGTCGATCCGCTCGCGGGCGGTGTTCTTGCCGCGGGCGTGCTGCTTCTCGATCGCTTCGGGGCCGGAGGGCTGCTCCGAGAGCGCCTTGCGCCTCCGGAAGTCGGCGAGCTTCCCGGCCGTCGTTGTCAGGTCGAGCTGCAGGTCCTGGTGCATGGAGTCTCCGGTCGGCGGGTGGCGTGGGACCGCGCCTCACTGGGTTGCGCGGAGCCCCCAGCCGCGACTGGAGGATTCCGACAAAGTGCGGCGCGTTTTCCCCAGTCTAGTGAGGATCAAAGGGCTTGCCGTTGTAGGACGTCTACAGCTTCCATGGCCAACGCTTAGCCGGAGCCCCGATGTTACCCGCGAGTAACATCGGGGCGTCGCGAGCCGTCGGGTGACCCCCGGTGCTTATGGTGGGGCCATGACTGCACGCAATGACGCTCAGGAATCCTCCGCTCCGGACGCCCGACCCGGACGCCGATCGCTCGCCGGGCGCACTCTCCTCCTGTCGGGGGGAAGCCGCGGGATCGGCCTCGCCATCGCCCTGCGGGCTGCCCGCGACGGAGCCAATGTGGCCATCCTGGCGAAGACCGGCGAGCCGCACCCGAAGCTCGAAGGGACCGTCTACGCCGCGGCCGAACAGATCGAGGCCGCAGGTGGCCGCGCCCTGCCCCTGGTCGGCGACGTGCGGAACGACGACGACGTCCGGGCCGCCGTCGAGACGACCGCAGGCACCTTCGGCGGCATCGACGCCGTCATCAACAACGCCTCGGCGATCGACCTCTCCAGGACGCCCGACGTGGACATGAAGCGCTACGACCTCATGGCGGACATCAACGTCCGCGGCACCTTCCTGCTGAGCAAGTCCGCCCTCGAGGCGCTCAAGCGCTCGGACAACCCCCACATCCTCACACTGTCGCCGCCCCTGAACCTCACGCCGGAATGGGCGGGCAGGCATCTGGCCTACACCATGGCGAAGTACGGGATGAGCCTGACCACCCTCGGCCTCGCCGAGGAACTCAAGGACGACGGCGTCGCCGTGAACTCCCTGTGGCCGGCGACCCTCATCGACACGGCGGCCATCCGCGCCATGCCCGGCGGGGACCGCATGGTCCAGGCGGCCCGAAGCCCGCAGATCGTCGCCGACGCCGCGCACGCCGTCCTGGTCCGCCCGGCACGGGACTGCACCGGGAACTTCTACACGGACGAGGAGGTCCTCCGCGAGGAAGGCGTCACCGACTTCACGCCGTACAGCCTCGGCGCACCCGAGGACCGGCTTGTCCCCGACATCTTCCTCTGAGGTCCCGCTCCGGTTCCTCTGAGGTCCCGCTCCGGGGCAGGGAGCGCGGGGCCGGATAAGATCGATGCCATGTCCTCCCGCTACTCCAATCTCGAGCGCCCGGGCCTGAACCTCGGCGCACTGAGGACAGCCCTGTGCATGCCGTCGGGCCCGTTCTCCCGGCTCGACATCGTGGCCCGGACCGGATCCACCAACACAGACCTCGTGGAGCACGCCCAGCGGGAAGCGGCAGGGTGGCCGGACCTCAGCGTCCTCGGTGCGGAAGTGCAGACCGCAGGACGCGGACGGCTGGACCGCAGCTGGATAGCGCCCGAGCGGTCCTCGCTGTTCGTCAGCGTGCTCCTGCGCCCGTTCAACCGGCACGGGCGGCCCGTGCCCACCACGGCCTACTCCTGGTTCTCGCTCCTCGCCGCCCTGGCGCTCGCGGAGAGCGTCGAGGATCGCACGAAGATCGCCCCGCAGCTCAAGTGGCCCAACGACGTCACGGTGGACGGCCGGAAGCTCGCCGGTGTCCTGGCGCAGTTCGTGCCGGGCGCGGGCGCCGAGCCGCCCGCCGTCGTCGTGGGGATCGGCCTGAACGTCAGCCTCACCGACGACGAACTCCCGGTGCCCACGGCCACCAGCCTGCTGCTCGAATACGCCGGCACCACGGACCGCAACATCCTGCTGAAGTCCTTCCTGCGCACGTTCGCCGATTCCTACCGGGCCTTCTGCGACGTCGACGGTGACGCCGAGGCCTGGGACTCCGGGCCGTCCCTGCTGACCCGTGTGGGGGCGCGCATGGCGACGCTCGGCCAGGACGTCCGGGCCGAACTGCCCGGCGGCGCCCTGCTCAGCGGACGCGCGCTCGCCCTCGATGCCCAGGGCGCGCTGATCGTGCGCGACGACGACGGCGAACGCCACACGATCTCCGCGGGCGACGTCGTGCACCTGCGCCCGCAGGCGTAGGCCATGCGGATCCAGTTGCTGCCCGGCGAACGCGTCCTCGTGCGCACGCGGCCCAACCCGCTGCCGATCGTGGGGCCGGTGCTCGCGGCCTTCCCGCTCCTGGCCGCCGGGGGCTTCGGCCTGGGGTACCTGGGCCGACGGGACCTGCCGGGCGGGCTCCCCGACTGGCAGCCGGTGCTGCTGCTGGTGGCGCTCGCCGCCATCGTGGCGGTACTGCTCCGGGTGGTGGTGCGCCCCGTGCTCCGCTGGTCGAGCAACCGGTACGTGCTCACGAGCCTGCGACTCATCCACCGGCGCGGCGTCACCCGGCGCTCCGAACACCAGATCAGCCTGTCCGCCGTCTCGCAGCTGCAGACGGAGCAGGGACTGGTGCAGCGCATGGTCGGCAGCGGCACCCTGGTCGCGGATCTCGGCTTCGACCGCACGCACGCCTACCGGGACGTTCCGCAGATCGGCACGTTCAAGAAGTACGTGGTGCAGGCGATCAGCGACCTGCCCCTGACGCGCATGTTCGATGGAGTGGATATGGAAATCGATCCGCAGTACGCCCGCGGTGGGACGCCGCGGGTGCAGCAGGAATGGACGGGTGAGCAATCGTGACAGTCGAGGACCGCCACGAGTCCGGGCAGCCCGCCCGCTCCGACGACGGGGGAGCCGGCTCGCCGGGCGCGACGGGCACGGGCGAGATGGATGCGGGCGCGACAGACACTGGCACGACGAATGCGGCGGTGACGGCTGCGGCGGTGACGGCTGCGCCCGCGGTCGATGCGGCGCCGTCCGATGACGCCCCCGAGGCCGCGGCGTCGACGGCCTCGAAGGCCGTGTGGCAGCTGCAGCCGGACATGGCCGCCGCAGGCGGCGACGCGCCGACGTCGTCGCCTGCCGGCCCCATCGAGCTCGACCGGGAGAGCATTCGCCGCCTCGAGCGCGAACTCCTCGGCGCCGAACGCACGCTCAAGCGCCGTGACATCGCCGCCGGAGCCAAGGTCTCCCTCCTGTCCGCGCGCAAGCTGTGGCGCGCCATGGGCTTCCCCAACATCGGGGACGACGACGTCGCCTTCACCGAGAAGGACCTCCACGCGCTCACGACGATCATCGACATGGTGCGCCAGGAGCAGCTCACCGAGGACGCCGCGATCTCGATCACCCGTGCGGTGGGACAGATGACGGACCGCATGGTCGTGTGGCAGATCGAGGCGATCGTCGAGGAGATGGTGGCCCAGCGCGGGCTCACGGACGCCGACGCGCGCAAGACGCTGGTGTCCGAGCTCCCCGACCTCCTCGAACCGCTCGAGAAGACGCTCGTGTATGCGTGGCGCCGCCAGATGAACGCCGCCGTCCAGCGGCTGGCCCTCCGCGCGGAATCGGGTCTGATCTCCAGCGAGGCAGGGCGCGACGGAGACGAACAGGACGCACCGCTCCCGCTGGCGCGGGCGGTCGGGTTCGCCGACCTCGTCTCCTACACGAGCCTGTCGCGGCGGATGAACGAGCGCACCCTGGCGCAGCTGGTGCAGCGCTTCGAGAACAAGTGCGCGGAGATCATCTCGGTCGGCGGCGGCCGGCTCGTGAAGACGATCGGGGACGAGGTGCTCTACATCGCGGAGTCGCCCGAGGCCGGTGCCGAGATCTCGCTGGCCCTCGCGAAGGCCTTCACCGAGGACGAATTCCTTCCCTCGGCGCGGTGCTCCCTCGTCTGGGGGCGGGTGCTGTCCAGGCTCGGCGACATCTACGGACCGACCGTCAACCTCGCGGCCCGGCTCACCGCGCTCGCCGAGCCGGGGGAGGTGCTCGTCGATTCCGCCACCGCCGCGACCCTCGAGCACAACGAGAAGTTCGTCCTGACGCCGCACGAGCCCCGGCAGGTGCGCGGTTTCGGTGAGGTGCGCCCGGTGACGCTCGCCCGGGGAACCGGCACGGGGATCGTCCTCGACTAGGGGCGGGACCCGCCGAGGCCGCGGAAGCTATCGGGAGGCAAACGGGCAGGGCAGAATGGGGGAATGACCGACCAACCCCTCCGTACCCCCCAGGCCGGCCCCCCGCGGGACGTGCACCTCGCCTACGGCTTCGCGACGGATCGGGGATTGCGGAGGGAACTGAACGAGGATTCCCTGATCGCCGCCGAACCGGTGTTCGCCGTGGCGGACGGCATGGGCGGCCACGCGGCCGGAGAGGTCGCCAGCGGTATCTGCGTCCGGACCCTGGGCAGCAGCCCCATCCTGGGGCATCACCTGCCCGAGTTCTCCGCCGCTGACCTGGAGGAGCTCATCGACGACGCCGACCAGGAGATCCGCCGGCAGGCAGGCGGACTGGCCGGGACGACACTCAGCGGCGTGGTGCTGGTCCAGGAGGAGGGCGTGCCGTGCTGGCTGTTCTTCAACGTGGGCGACTCGCGCACCTACCGCCTGAGTCGGGACCGGTTCGGACAGATCTCCGTGGACCACTCGGAGGTCCAGGAACTCGTGGACACCGGCAGCATCTCGATGGAGGAGTCCCGCACCCACCCCCGCCGGCACGTGGTCACGCGGGCACTCGGCACGGGAGACGACTCGGAGGCGGACTTCTGGCTGATGCCCGTCGAGGACGGCGACCGCATCCTGGTCTGCTCGGACGGCCTGAGCGGCGAGGTGTCCGACGACGCCATCTACGACGTCCTCAGCACCGTCGCGGACCCGCAGCAGGCATGCGAGGAGCTCGTCGAGGCGACCCTCCGCTCCGGGGCGCGCGACAACGTCACACTGATCATCGTCGACGCACACGTCGACACACGCGTCGACGACGCGGCGGCCGCGGATGTCGAGGGCTCGGCTGTCCGTCGAGGGGGGATCCTCGCGGCCGACGTCGGTCACCTGATCCCCGCCGGCACCACCGCCGACACGCAACCCGACGACGTCGTGCGCATGAACGACACGCAGCCCGACGACGTCGTGCGCGTGAACGGCTCGCACGCCGTCCTGCGGTCGGACGCGGCGCCGGGCTCCCCGCACCAGTAGCCCGGGCGTTCCGACCGGCCGCCCCAACCGGGTGCCCGTCGAGGTGCCGCCCCGACCGGCCGCCGTCGTTGTGCCTGCAGTGGCCCGCCCTGTAGCCGTAGGGCAAGATGGGAAAGTGACCACAGGAACCGAAGACGCAGCCGATACCGCCGGAACCGTGGACCGGAACCCGCCGGGCGACGAGCTCCGCGAGGAGCACGCCCAGCTCGCCGAGGAGATCCGCGCCCACCGCATCGCGTACTACCAGGACGCCGCCCCCACCATCTCCGACGCGGAGTTCGACACCCTCTTCCGGCGGCTCGAGGAGATCGAGGCGCTGCACCCGGAACTCATCGCCAACGACTCCCCGACACAGGAGGTGGGCGGCGAGGTCTCGTCCGCCTTCGCCCCCGTGCAGCACCTCGCCCGCATGTACAGCCTCGAGGACGTCTTCTCCCTCGACGAGCTGAAGGCCTGGCTGGACCGGGCGTCCGCCGGCGTGGAGCAGCGCAACCCGGGAGCTACCATCGCGTGGCTGACGGAGCTCAAGATCGACGGCCTCGCGGTGAACCTGCTGTACCGCAACGGCGAGCTGGTCCGCGCAGCCACGAGGGGTGACGGCGTCACCGGTGAGGACATCACGCACAACGTCCTGACGATCGCTTCGATACCCCAGCACCTGGCCGGGACGGACCATCCGGAGGAGGTGGAGATCCGCGGCGAGGTGTTCTTCCCCACGAAGGAGTTCGCCCAGCT
Source organism: Arthrobacter rhamnosi (assembly GCF_054510855.1). Classification (NCBI taxonomy): domain Bacteria; kingdom Bacillati; phylum Actinomycetota; class Actinomycetes; order Micrococcales; family Micrococcaceae; genus Arthrobacter; species Arthrobacter rhamnosi. The sequence continues at coordinate 117,798 of NZ_JBTNDT010000007.1, forward strand.
CAACGAGCGCATGGTCGCCGCGGGCAAGGCGCCGTTCGCCAACCCGCGGAACGCGGCGGCGGGGTCGCTGCGGCAGAAGGACCCGGCCATGACGGCCGAGCGCCCGCTCGACATGTACGTCCACGGCATCGGCGCCCGCACCGGGCTGACGGCCGGGACTCAGTCGGAGACGTACGACCTGCTCAAGGCCTGGGGGCTCCCGACATCCCCCTACTACAAGGTGCTCGCCACGCAGGACGAGATCATCGCCTTCATCGAGCACTTCGGGGAGCACCGCCACGACCTCTTGCACGAGATCGACGGCATCGTGGTGAAGGTGGACAGCTTCGCCCTGCAGCGAGCGCTCGGGCACACCTCCCGCGTGCCGCGCTGGTCGGTGGCCTACAAGTACCCGCCCGAGGAAGTGAACACCAAGCTGCTGGACATCCTCGTCAACGTGGGGCGGACGGGACGCGTCACCCCGTTCGGCCTGATGGAGCCCGTCAAGGTCGCCGGATCCACTGTGGGCATGGCGACGCTGCACAACCAGGAGGTCGTGAAGGCGAAGGGCGTGATGATCGGCGACATCGTGGTGCTGCGGAAGGCCGGTGACGTCATCCCCGAGATCGTGGGGCCGGTCATCGCCCTGCGGGACAAGCAGGACCCGCCGGTCCGCGAGTTCGTGATGCCCACCGAGTGCCCCTCCTGCGGGACGACGCTCCAGCCCGCCAAGGAGGGCGACGTCGACATCCGCTGCCCCAACGCGCGGTCCTGCCCTTCCCAGTTGCGGGAGCGCGTGTTCCACCTCGCGGGGCGCGGCGCCTTCGACATCGAGGCCCTCGGCTGGGAAGCGGCGATCGCGCTCACCCAGCCCGCCGAACCCGAGGTCCCGCCCATCACCACCGAGGCCGAGATCTTCGACCTCACGCCGGAGAAGCTCGCGGACGTCCGCATCGAGCGGGACAAGAAGGTCAAGGGCGTGGTGACGGGTCGCGAGCTCGTCCCCTACTTCTATTCGAAGGGCACCGCCAAGAAGCCCTCGGAGCCGAGCGCCACGACCCGCAAGCTCTTCACCGAACTGGAGAAGGCGAAGAAGCAGCCGCTGTGGCGCGTGCTGGTGGCGCTGTCCATCCGCCACGTGGGGCCGACGGCGTCGCGCGCCCTCGCCACCGCGTTCGGATCGATGGACCGGATCCGCACGGCGAGCGAGGAGGAGCTCGCGAACGTCGACGGCGTGGGACCCACCATCGCCGCCGCCCTCACGGAGTGGTTCGCGGAGGACTGGCACCGCGAGATCGTGGACCGCTGGGCGGCAGCGGGTGTACGCATGGAGGACGAGGTCGACGAGAGCGCCCCGCGGACGCTCGAGGGCCTGACCATCGTGGTGACGGGTTCCCTGCAGCAGTACAACCGCGACGAGGCGAAGGAAGCGATCATCACGCGCGGCGGCAAGGCAGCCGGCTCGGTGTCGAAGAACACGAGCTACGTCGTGGCGGGGGAGAACGCCGGCACCAAGCTGGAGAAGGCCGAGACGCTGGGCATCCCGGTCCTCGACGAGGACGGCTTCATCGCCCTCCTCGCCAATGGTCCGGTGGCCGACCCGGACGCCGACGGCGCCGGTGACGCCGGGACGGACGGCGCCGCGGCTGTGCCGGACATCGACGAGGACACCGAGGTGGCCGAGGAGCTGCAGGCGGGAGCGGGCGCAGGTCCCGCTCCGGGCGGGGACACCGCGTGAGCGACGGGGCAGCGGACCGGGTCCCGGACCGGGTGCCGGACCGGGACAGGGAGGGCCGGACGGTCGCTCCCGCAGCCCTCCTGCACCTCGCGCGGCAGGCCGCCGCTGCCGGCGCCGAGGTCCTCGCGCGGCGGGACCCCGGGGCGCTCGGCGCCACCAGCAAGAGCTCGGACAGCGACTGGGTGACGGCGTTCGACGTCGCGGCGGAGCAGGCGGTGCGCGCCGTCATCGCCGACTCGCGGCCGCACGATGCCATCACCGGCGAGGAGTTCGGCACCACCGTCCCCTCGGGCGCCGATCCCCGCGGCGCCCGGATCCGCTGGTCCATCGACCCCCTGGACGGCACCACCAACTTCATCCGCAACATCGTCTACTACGGCACCTCCGTGGCCGCTGCGGACGAGGACGGCAGCTGGCTCGCCGGCGTCGTGCACGCCCCGGCACTGTCCCGGATCTACTGGGCCTCCCGCGGCGGAGGGGCGTGGGTCAGCGACCACGGTGCGGTGCGGCGCCTCGCCGGGCCCACGGCGGACAGCGGCCGCATCCTCGCCACGGGATTCGCCTATGACCGATCCATACGCTCGGCCCAGGTCGCGGAGCTCGGTCCGCTCCTCGAGGAATTCGGTGACCTGCGGCGCCTCGGGTCGGCAGCACTCGACCTCTGCCTGGTGGCCGACGGGACCCTCGACGCCTTTTTGGAACGGGGCCTGAACGAGCACGACTTCGCCGCGGGCGCCCTGATCGCCGAGGAAGCCGGCGTCCCGGTCCACCGGCCGGCGCTGCGGCCGATGCTCGACGGCGGTCCCTCGGAGGCCGAACGGCTCTCCGCGGTCACGGCGGCCGACCCCGCCGACTTCCTGGCGGCGGCCCGTCGCGCGTCCCAACCCACCGAGAGGCAGCCATGACAACACCCGGTCCGAACCCCGGACCAGCACCCGAACCGACCCCCGAGCCGACGTCCGCTGCACCGCCGTCCTGGCAGAAGGTCCTCTCCACACTCGCCGGTGAGCGGGCCCGCATCCTCTACGCCCGCGCCGTGCTCGGTCAGCCCCTCGACGCCGCCCCGAAGGAGGTGCAGCGCCTGGTCGACGCCGGGCTCCTCACGGACGACCTCTCCGTCAACGGGCAGCTCTTCAAGGCGGTCCTCGCGGCCGCCGCACCCGGCACGCCCAGGGGCGTCGACCGCTTCTTCCGCGAGGGACGCATCGACGGACTGCCGCGCGCGGGCCAGGACCGCGAGGACCTCCTGTCCCACCTCGCCGAGCGGCTCATCCCGGCGGACGAGGAGATCAACGAGCCCGAGGTCAACCGCCTGCTCGCCACCGTCACGCACGACATCCCCACCCTCCGGCGGGCCCTGGTCGACTACGGGTATCTGGAGCGGTACCCCGACGGCACCGGATACCGGCGGGTGACCGAGGCGTCCTGACCTGCCTCGGGGCACCCCCGCTGCGTGGCAAAATGGGCCGGTGACCCCAACACCCTCCGGGAGCGCCCTGCGCCGTTCCCTCATCAGCATCCGGCCCGTCCGCCCCGAGGACTACGACGACGTCCGGCGCATCACGCGCGGCGCCTACCTCAAGGCCGGTTATTTCGGCGACGAGTCGCATCCCTACATGGCGGTGCTGGCCGACATCGAGCACCGGGCCCAGCACGCGGAGGTCTGGGTCGCCGAGCGCGACGGCGTGGTGGTGGGCTCGGTGGCGCTGACCTTCGCCGGACAGCGGTACACCGACATCGCGATCGAGGGTGAACTCGAGTTCCGGATGCTGGCCGTCGATCCTGCCGTCCAGCGCGCCGGTGTCGGTCGCGCCATGGTCGAGCGCATCATCGAGCACGCCCGCACTCTTCCCGGCATCGAGGCGGTGAGCCTGACGAGCGGCTCCGACATGGTGCGTGCCCACCGCCTCTACGAGTCGATGGGCTTCGTGCGCGTTCCCGAGCGCGACTGGGAGGTCCCCAACGAGGACATCCTGCTGTGGGTCTTCCGGCTGGCACTCTGACTCTGTGGCACCACCCGGACGCCGTCGTCGTCGCCCGTTCCTGATGCCGGCGGCCACCCGCGCCAGCACTAGACTGGAGGCAGATACCCACTTCCGACTTCCAGGGGAGATCCATGGCTGAGATCAACCGGGACGACGTCGCGCACCTTGCACGGCTCGCCCACATCGACATGAACGACGACGAGCTCGACCGCATGGCCGAAGAACTCGCCGTCATCGTCGATGCCATCAAGACCGTGAGCGAAGTGGCGGGCGACGACGTCCCCGCCACGAGCCACCCCATCCCGCTGAGCAACGTGTTCCGCGACGACGTCGTGGGGGAGACCCTCAGCAACGAGGAAGCGCTCCTCGGCGCACCCGACAACGCCGACGGCCGCTTCAAGGTCCCTGCAATCCTGGACGGGGAGTAACCCATGACAGACCTGATCCACCTCACCGCCGACGCCCTGGCCCAGAAGCTCGCGTCGAAGGAGGTCTCCGCCGTCGAGGCCACGCAGGCCTACCTCGACCGCATCGATGCCGTGGACGGCGCCATCAACGCCTTCCTGCACGTCAACACCGACGAGGCCCTGCTCGTCGCCGCCGAGGTCGACAAGGCCCGCGCGGACGGCGACACCCTGCACCCCCTGGCCGGCGTGCCGATCGCGGTGAAGGACCTCATCGTCACCAAGGGCCAGCCCACCACGGCCGGTTCCAAGATCCTCGAGGGCTGGCAGAGCCCCTATGACGCCACCGTGGTCCGCAAGCTCCGCGCGGCGAAGATGCCGATCCTCGGCAAGACCAACCTGGACGAGTTCGCCATGGGTTCCTCCACCGAGCACTCGGCGTACGGTCCCACCCGCAACCCCTGGGACCTCGACCGGATCCCCGGCGGTTCGGGCGGTGGATCTGCTGCGGCCGTCGCCGCCTTCGAGGCGCCGCTGGCCCTCGGCACCGACACCGGCGGCTCCATCCGCCAGCCCGGCGCCGTCACCGGAACCGTCGGCGTGAAGCCGACCTACGGCGGGGTGTCCCGCTACGGCGCCATCGCCATGGCGTCCTCGCTGGACCAGATCGGCCCGGTGTCCCGGACGGTCCTCGACAGCGCCCTGCTGCACGAGGTCATCGGCGGCCACGACCCCCACGACTCGACGTCGCTGACCGACCCCGTCGGCGCGCTCGTCGAGGCCGCCCGGCTCGGGCAGGTCGACGGCATGCGCATCGGCGTCATCAAGGAACTGCAGGGCGAGGGCTACCAGGCCGGCGTCCTCACCCGCTTCCACGAGTCGCTCGAGCTGCTGCGCTCGGCGGGCGCGGAGATCGTCGAGGTCTCCTGCCCCAACTTCCGGTACGCGCTCGGCGCCTACTACCTGATCATGCCGTCGGAGGCCTCCAGCAACCTCGCCAAGTACGACGGCGTGCGCTTCGGCCTGCGCGTGGTGCCCGACGGCGCCCCGACGATCGAACGCGTCATGGGCGCGACCCGCGCCGCCGGCTTCGGCCACGAGGTCAAGCGCCGCATCATCCTCGGCACCTACGCGCTGAGCGCCGGCTACTACGACGCCTACTACGGTTCGGCGCAGAAGGTCCGCACCCTCATCCAGCGCGACTTCGCCGCGGCGTTCGAGCAGGCCGACGTGCTGATCTCGCCGACCGCCCCGACCACGGCCTTCAAGCTGGGGGAGAAGCTCGACGATCCGCTGGCGATGTACCTGAACGACGTCGCCACCATCCCCGCGAACATGGCCGGCGTCCCCGGCCTGTCGCTGCCCGGCGGCCTCGCGGACGAGGACGGACTGCCCGTCGGCATCCAGCTCCTCGCCCCCGCCCGCCAGGACGCACGCCTGTACCGCGTGGGCGCCGTCCTCGAATCACTCCTCGAAGAGACGTGGGGCGGGCCCCTGCTGGCCCAGGCCCCCGAGATTGCAGGTGGGAAGTAATGACTGCTGTAACCGATGAGGTCCTGTCCTTCGACGAGGCCATGGAGAAGTACGACCCGGTGCTCGGGTTCGAGGTCCACGTGGAGCTCAACACCAAGACCAAGATGTTCTCCTCCGCGCCCAACGCGTTCGGTGACGTCCCCAACACGAACGTGACCCCCGTGGACCTCGGCCTGCCCGGCGTCCTGCCCGTGGTCAACGGCGTGGCCGTGGAATCCGCGATCAAGATCGGCCTCGCGCTGAACTGCAAGATCGCCGAGAAGTGCTACTTCGCGCGGAAGAACTACTTCTACCCGGACACCCCGAAGAACTTCCAGACCTCCCAGTTCGAGGACCCGATCGCGTACGACGGGCACATCGACATCGAGCTCGCCGACGGCACCGTGTTCCGCGTCGAGATCGAGCGCGCCCACATGGAGGAGGACGCCGGCAAGCTCACGCACATGGGCGGCTCCACGGGCCGCATCCAGGGCGCCGAGTTCTCCCTCGTGGACTACAACCGCGCCGGCGTCCCGCTGATCGAGATCGTGACCAAGCCCATCGAGGGCGCCGGCTCGCGGGCTCCCGAGCTGGCCAAGGCCTACGTCGCCGCGATCCGAGAGATCGTGAAGAACCTCGGTGTCTCCGATGCGCGCATGGAGCGCGGCAACGTGCGCTGCGACGCGAACGTGTCCCTGCGCCCGCACGGCCGCGAGAAGTTCGGTACCCGCACCGAGACCAAGAACGTGAACTCGCTGCGCTCCGTGGAACACGCGGTCCGCTACGAGATCCAGCGCCACGCGGCCGTCCTGGACTCCGGCACGCCGATCATCCAGGAGACGCGCCACTGGCACGAGGACACGCGCTCCACGACGTCGGGCCGCCCCAAGTCCGACGCCGACGACTACCGCTACTTCCCCGAGCCGGACCTCGTGCCGGTCGTGACGAACGATGCGTGGATCGAGAAGCTCCGCGCCGAACTGCCGGAGCCTCCCGCCGAGCGCCGCAAGCGCCTGCAGGCCGACTGGGGCTACTCCGACGCCGAGTTCCGCGACGTCGTCAACGCGGGCGTGATGTCCTCGATCGAGGACACGATCGCCGCCGGTGTGAGTGCCTCCGTCGCCCGCAAGTGGTGGATGGGTGAGATCTCCCGCCGCGCCAAGCTCGCCGACGTCGAGCCCGCCGAGCTGGGTGTGACGCCCGAACTGATCGTGGAGCTCAACGCGCTCATCGAGTCGGGCAAGATCAACGACAAGCTGTCCCGCGACGTGCTCGACGGCGTGCTCGCCGGCGAGGGCACGCCCGCGGAGGTCGTGGAGAAGCGCGGCCTCGCCGTCGTGTCCGACGACGGCCCGCTGCTCGAAGCGATCGACGGCGCCCTCGAGGCCCAGCCGGACGTCGCCGACAAGATCCGCGGCGGCAAGATCCAGGCCGTCGGGGCGATCGTCGGTGGCGTCATGAAGGCGACGCGCGGCCAGGCCGACGCAGGCCGCGTGCGCGAGCTCATCCTGCAGCGCCTCGGCGTCGAGGGATAGCACCAGCAGTACCGGGGAGGGCGCGATGGCGGTGCTGCCGAGGGCAGAGATCGACATCGGGCCCTCCCTTGTCATGTCCCTGCTGGCCGACCAGCATCCCGACCTCGCCGGCCTGCCCCTGGTGCGGGCCGGGAACGGCTGGGACAACGAGCTGTTCCGGCTGGGACCGGACCTCGTGGTGCGGTTGCCCCGGCGGCAGGTCGCGGAGCTCCTGATGGTCGCCGAACAGCGGTGGCTGCCGGGCCTGATCGACCACCTGGACGTGCCGACGTCGGCGCCGCTGCGCGCAGGAAGGCCCGGCCCGGGCTATCCGTGGCACTGGTCCGTCTGCCGGTGGATCGAGGGGGCTGCCGGAACCACCGTGTCGCGGGCCGACCGCGCTCCGGTGGCCCGTCCGCTCGCGCGGTTCCTCGTGCAGTTCCAGCAGGAGGCTCCGGCGGACGCCCCGGTGAGTCCGGTGGGACGGGGTGGGCGGTTGGCGGGGCGCGACGACGTCGTGCGGAGCCGACTGGTGTCCTTTCCGCCGTTGCCGGGCCTTCCGGCCGAGCGGTTGCTCGGCGTATGGGCCTCGGCCCTCGCCGCCCCGGAGTGGTCGCGCCCACCCCTGTGGCTGCACGGCGACCTGCATCCCGGGAACCTCGTGCTGGCGGCGGACGGCACGCTGGCCGGCGTCGTCGACTTCGGCGACCTGTGTTCCGGCGATCCCGCCACGGACCTCGCCGCCGCCTGGCTGGTGTTCGACGCCGCGGGCAGGGAGGCCTTCCGTTCGGAGCTCGACGCCCTGCGGCCGACCGACGCCGCGACCTGGGATCGGGCGCGGGGCTGGGCGCTGAGCATGGGCAGTGCCATGGTGGCCTCCTCCGACGACTCGCCGGACTTCCTCGCGCTGGGCCTCGAGATCCTGGCGGCGGTCCTCGAGGACTGAGCCGGCTGCTTCCGGTCGCTGCACCCGGCTCGGCCGCTGCACCCGCGTTGGTCGCTGCACCCGGCTCGGGTGCCCAGACCCGGGGCGGCGTTCCCGCGGGTCCGGGCACCCGGCGCGGCGGCACACCCCGAAGGGCCGGCGGGGGAGCACCCCACAGCACCGGCGCCCCGCTGATAGTGTGACTGCGGGCACATCCCGCCCGGCACTCGTACCGCCCAGGCCCAGCCCATCCCGCTGGACGCCGGGAGCGGCATGGAAGGAACGAACAGTGAAGGCGCTGTACAAATCCGGGGCGCATCCCGGCCTCGAGCTCGTGGACCGGCCCGAACCCGACGCAGGGTTCGGCGAGGTCAAGATCCGGGTCATGACCACCGGCATCTGCGGCACGGACCTCCATATCGAGAGCTGGGACCCCTGGGCGCAGGGCATGATCCCGGCGCCCCTCATCCCCGGCCACGAGTTCTACGGCGAGGTCGTCGCCCTCGGCGGAGGCATCCGTGGCGTGAGCCTCGGGGACCGCGTCTCCGGTGAAGGGCACGTCGTCTGCGGGGTCTGCCGCAACTGCCGCGCCGGCCGCCGCCAGATGTGCATCCACACCTCGAGCGTGGGGGTGCAGCGCGACGGCGCCTTCGCGGAGTTCGTCGTCGTCCCCGAGACCAACGTATGGGTCCACGACGCGAGCATCACGCCCGAACTCGGCGCCGTCTTCGACCCCTTCGGCAATGCCGTCCACACCGCGCTGAGCTTCCCGCTCGTCGGCGAGGACGTCCTGATCACCGGCGCCGGGCCGATTGGGCTCATGGCGGTCGCCGTCGCCCGCCACGCGGGTGCTCGCAAGATCGCGATCACCGACGTCTCGGCCCCGCGGCTCGACCTGGCGCGCGGCGTCGGCGCGGACATCGCCATCGACGTCAGCCGCAGGCGCATCGCCGACGCCCAGCGGGAGCTCGGCATGAGGGAGGGCTTCGACATCGGGATGGAGATGTCGGGCCATGCGACCGCCCTGCCGGAGATGATCGACAACATGACCCACGGCGGGCGCATCGCGCTGCTGGGCCTGCCCTCCGCCCCCATCGCCATCGACTGGGGCAAGGTCGTCACGCACATGCTCACCCTCAAGGGCATCTACGGGCGCGAGATGTTCGAGACCTGGTACGCGATGAGCGCCATGCTGCAGTCCAACCGGACACTGCGTGACGCCGTCTCGTCCGTGGTCACCGACTGCCTGCCCGCTGAGGAGTGGCAGCAGGGATTCGCGACAGCGCGCAACGGCGCGAGCGGCAAAGTGGTCCTCGACTGGACCACCTTCTAGGAGGCTTAGAACACCATGTATTCAGCAGTCCGCGACCAGTTCGCCGGTGAACTCGACGACATCCGCGCAGCGGGCCTCTTCAAGCGCGAGCGCCCTCTCTCCTCACCGCAGTCCAGCTCCATCACGGCCGGGGCGGACGGTGCGCGGGTGCTCAACTTCTGCGCCAACAACTACCTGGGCCTCGCCGACCACCCGGACATCATCGCGGCCGCCAAGGCAGCCCTCGACGAGCGCGGGTTCGGCATGGCGTCGGTCCGCTTCATCTGCGGCACCCAGGACCTGCACCTCGAGCTCGAACGCCGCGTGTCGGCGTTCCTCGGCACCGAGGACACCATCCTCTTCTCCTCGTGCTTCGACGCGAACGGGGGCGTCTTCGAATCGCTCCTCGGGGCGGAGGACGCCGTCATCTCCGACGCGCTGAACCACGCCTCGATCATCGACGGCATCCGCCTCTCCAAGGCGCAGCGCCTCCGCTACGCCAACCGCGACATGGCGGACCTCGAGGCGAAGCTGCAGGAGGCGTCCGGGGCACGTCGCCGCCTGGTCGTCACCGACGGCGTCTTCTCCATGGACGGCTACCTCGCCCCCCTCGAGGCCATCTGCGACCTCGCGGAGCGCTACGACGCGATGGTCATGGTGGACGATTCCCACGCTGTCGGCTTCATCGGCCCGACCGGTGCCGGGACACCGGAGCATGCCGGCGTCTCCGACCGCGTGGACATCTTCACGGGAACCTTCGGCAAGGCGCTTGGCGGCGCGTCCGGCGGGTACGTCGCCGCCCGGCGGGAGATCGTGGCACTGCTGCGGCAGCGAGCCCGCCCGTACCTGTTCTCGAACTCGCTCGCTCCGTCCATCGTCGCCGCGACCCTGACCGCGCTCGACCTGGTGCAGGACAGCGCCGACCTGCGCTCCACCCTGGCCGCCAATGCCGCGCTCTTCCGCCGCCGCATGACGGACGAGGGCTTCGAACTGCTCGAGGGCGAGCACGCCATCATCCCGGTCATGTTCGGCGACGCGGTGCTCGCCGCCCGCACCGCCGACGCGATGCTCGCGCACGGCGTCTTCGTCACGGCATTCAGCTACCCCGTGGTCCCGAAGGGTGCCGCCCGCATCCGCGTCCAGCTCTCCGCCGCACACACCGGCGAGGACATCGAGGCCTGCGTCCGGGCCTTCGTCTCCGCGCGTGCCGAGATCGCCGGGGACCAGCCAGACTCCGCCGGCGGGGCCCCCGGCGCACATCCCGGGGACGAGAATGGGGACGAGGCTGGGCCCGGGCTCCGGGTGGCATCTGGAGGGGGACAGCCGTCCTAGGATGAGCGGATGAGTTCCCTCGAGTGCGATGTCCTGATCATCGGTGGCGGAATCGCCGGCCTGTCGCTGGCCTCCGTGCTGGCACCGTTCGCCGGCGTGGTCCTCGTCGAGTCCGAGCCCACGCTCGGCTACCACACGTCGTCGCGCTCGGCGCGGCAGCTCATCCCGAGCTACGGTCCGGAACCCGTGGTGGACCTGACCCGCCGCACGCTGGACCTGCTGGCCGGCGTGCAGACCTCCACCGGACTTCCCCTGACGGTGCCCCGGTCCTTCCTGCTCATCGGTTCCGAGGCGGACGTCGCGGCGGAGGCCAACTCCTCGATGCGCAGGCTGTCGCATGCCGAAGCGCTCGAGCTGTGCCCGCAGCTGCGCCCGGAATCGTTCGAGGCCGCGGCCCTCGACGTCGACTGCGTCGGCACCGACACCGACCTCCTGCTGGAATACCACTGCAGGAGCGCGGGTGACGACGGCGTCATCATCCTTCCGAACTCTCCCGTCACGGCGGCCCGCTATGACGGCGCGGGCTGGAGCGTCCGCGCGGGCTACCGCACGATCGCCGCCGGCGTGGTCGTCAACGCCGCCGGGGCGTGGGCGGACGCCGTCGCCGAACTCTGCGGCGTCGGGCCCCAGGGCCTCGTCCCGCTCCGGCGCACCGCCGCGATCGTCACGGCGGAGAACGCCCCCCGGCTGGGGACGCCGATGGTCGCGGCTGCCGACGGCTCGTTCTACTACCGGCCCGACGCCGAGGGGGTGCTGATCTCCCCAAGCGAGGCGGAGCCCGCCGAGCCCGGGGACGCCCAGCCCCACCCGGGCGACGTGGAGGCGCTCATCGACCACCTCGGCACGGTCACCTCCCTCGGCATCACCTCGGTCCTGCGGTCCTGGACCGGGCTCCGGACGGAGCGGGCCGGCGGGCTCCCCGTGGTGGGCTTCGATGCCGGCCACCCCGGCTTCTTCTGGCTCGCCGGCCAGGGCGGCTACGGTTTCCAGACGTCCTCGGGCATCGCAGAACTCGCTGCCGTCCTGCTCACCGGCGCCGATCCGGTGGACCTCGGAGCCGACCCCGCCCGGATCGCAGCGGCAGCCACGGCCCTCCGGCCCGCCTGAGCCCGCCGACGTCGCCGCCCGCAACGGGCGTTCCGGCGGGCCGGACCATGTCCCGGCGGCGAGGAGTTTCCGTAGAGTAGGAACCCGAGGCCGTCCGGCACGCGCCGGCGGGCCGACACATCGAACGTAGGGAACGGATCATGTCAGCAAGTGGAGGCACCAAGGCGATCATCGCGGCCCTCGCCGCGAACCTCACCATCGCCGCGCTCAAGTTCGTGGCCTTCGCGCTCACGCGCTCTTCGTCCATGCTCGCCGAGGGCATCCACTCCGTGGCCGACTCCGGCAACCAGCTGCTCCTGCTCGTCGGCGGCAAGCGGTCCAAACGGCAGGCCAGCCCGGAGCACCCCTTCGGCTACGGCCGCGAGCGCTACATCTACGCCTTCATCGTGTCGATCGTCCTCTTCAGCGTCGGCGGGCTCTTCGCGCTCTACGAGGCCTACCACAAGTACCTCGACCCGCACCCCATCGAGGGATCGTTCTGGTGGGTGCCCCTCGCCGTGCTGATCGGCGCCATCATCGCCGAGGGGTTCTCGTTCCGCACTGCCATCAGGGAGTCCAACCACACGCGCGGCAGCATGAGCTGGGTGCGCTTCGTGCGGACGGCGAAGTCGCCCGAACTGCCGGTGATCCTGCTCGAGGACTTCGGCGCCCTCGTGGGCCTCGCCTTCGCCCTGTTCGGCGTCTCCATGACGCTGCTCACCGACAACGGCCTCTGGGACGCCGCCGGCACCGCGATGATCGGACTGCTCCTCGTGGCGATCGCCGCCGTCCTGGCCATCGAGACCAAGAGCCTGCTGCTCGGTGAATCGGCGGCCGCGCCGGCCGTCGCGAAGATCGAGGCAGCCATCAGTGACGGCGGGTCCACCCGGATCATCCACCTCAAGACCCTCCACCTCGGCCCGGACGAACTGCTCGTCGCCGCCAAGATCAGCGTGGAGAGCCAGGAGACCGGCGCGCAGATCGCCGCCGACATCAACCGGGCCGAGCAGCGGATCCGGGCCGCCGTCCCCATCGCCACGACCATCTACCTCGAGCCCGATCTGTACGACCCGAGGGCCGCCTCGACGCCCTCAGCGAACGGAAGCTCCACCCGGCCCCTGCCCGGCAGCGATTAGCCGGCGCAGGTCTAGGATGGGCGCATGAACGTCATCGAAACACCCCTCCCGGGTATCGGAGTGCGCCGCGAGATCCTCACGGGCTCCGGCCGGAGGGTGGGGATCGTCAGCCAGCGCGACGGCGACCTCGACCTGATCATCTCCAAGGCGGGGGACCCGGATGCCTGCGTGGCGTCCATCCCGCTCACCCCGGACGAGGCCGCCACCATCGGCAACCTCCTCGGCTCGCGGCAGCTCGTCGCGCAGCTGACGGAGGAGCACCGGGACCTGCCCGGCGTGACCACGCGCCAGTTCCTCATCGAGCGGGGCTCGCCCTTCGACGGCCGTCCGCTCGGGGACACGCGCATGCGCTCCCGGTCCGGGGCGTCGCTCGTCGCCGTCCTCCGCTCCGGCCAGGTGCAGGCATCGCCCACGCCCGACTTCACCCTCGCCGCCGGTGACCTGCTGGTGGTGGTGGGCACGTCCGAAGGCCTCGACGCCGCGGCGGACATCCTGCGAAACGGCTGAGCCGCCGGTGCACACGACCGCCCTGACCCTGATCGAACTCGGCGCCATCCTCCTGTTCCTCGGTATCCTCGGGCGGCTCGCCGGCCGGATCGGGCTCTCGCCGATCCCGCTCTACCTCATCGGGGGCCTGTTCTTCGGGCAGGGCGGCTTCATCGAGCTCCAGGGCGTCCTGGAGTTCAGCGCGGTCGCCAGCGAGATCGGCGTGGTCCTGCTGCTGCTGATGCTCGGCCTCGAGTACACGGCGAAGGAACTCGTGACCGGCCTGCGCCAGTCCTGGCTCGCCGGGATCGTGGACTTCGTCCTGAACTTCACCCCCGGAGCCCTCGTCGCCGTCATCCTCGGCTGGGGTCCCGTCGCGGGGCTCGTGATGGGCGGCGTCACGTACATCTCCTCCTCGGGCATCGCGGCGAAGGTCATCAGCGACCTCGGCAGGCTCGGCAACCGCGAGACGCCCACGGTCCTCGCGATCCTCGTGTTCGAGGACCTCGCCATGGCCATCTACCTGCCGGTGCTGACCGCGGTCCTCGCCGGGCTCAGCTTCGCCGGAGGGCTCGGGACGGTCGGGATCTCGCTGCTCGTCGTCACGCTCGTGCTGGTGGTCGCCCTGCGCTGGGGCAACGTCGTCTCGGCGGTCGTCGACAGTACCGACCGCGAGGTCTTCCTCCTGACCCTGATCGGTGCCGCGCTCCTCGTCGCGGGGCTCGCCTCGGCGCTGCAGGTCTCGGCGGCCGTCGGCGCGTTCCTCCTCGGTATCGCCATCTCGGGCGCGACGGCGGAGAACGCGGCGCGCATCCTCGAGCCGCTGCGCGACCTGTTCGCGGCGATCTTCTTCGTGGTGTTCGGGCTGAACACCGACCCGTCCTCGATCCCGCCGGTCCTCGGCGTCGCGCTGCTCCTGGCCGTCGCCACGTCGGCGACGAAGATCGCAACCGGCTGGTGGGCCGCCCGGCGGCAGGGCATCGGCCGGATGGGCCGGGCACGCGCGGGCACCGCGCTCGTGGCGCGCGGGGAGTTCTCGATCGTCATCGCCGGGCTCGCGGTGGCGTCGGGCGCCGTTCTTCCGGAGCTCGCCGCCCTGGCAACGACCTACGTCCTGCTCATGGCCGTCCTCGGACCGGTCCTGGCGCGCCTCGCCGAGCCGGCGATGCAGTTCGCCGAACGGATCCCGAAGCGGCGTCCGAGGGAGGCCACGGGCCTGGCCTCGTGACCAAACCGGTGACGGACGGTCCGACGGGGCAGGAAGAAACCCGTCCTACCCCGGCCCCTGCCGGAAGCAGTCGGCCAGCCAGGCCTGGGCAGGGCCGGCCGTGGTGAAGTGCCTGGTGGGGTAGGGCGGGTGGTGCTGCTGCTTGTAGTACGCGGTGATGATCGGATCCCCGGGTTCGGCCCCGACGATGGCCAGGGACGCGATGTCCAGTCCCGTCGCCAGGGAGTGCAGTGCGTCCTCGGTGAGTGAGACCAGATGGTTGAGGCGGATGAGCATCGGTGGGCAGACCGACGGGCTGAGCTCGTGGACCCGCGTGACCAGCGCTTCGGCGACGTCGTTCGTGACATCCGTGCTGGTCTCGCACTCGACCCACAACACGTCGCCCCGCATCTCCGCGCGGAACGCCTCCCCGGGAGCCATGGCGCCGTCCGGGCCCGGATCCTCCCGGAGCCAGGCGATCGCGTCGGCCTCCTCGGTGAAGTACCGGCTGGGGGTCGCGGACCTGTAGTTGAAGGCCGTGAGGACCCTGCTCACCTCGTCCACGCCGACGACGGCCGTCCGCGTGGAACACGTGTCCTCCACGAGCAGCTGCTTGGCTTCCGGCGTGATCCGCTCCACCCGGCCGATGTGCACCAGCAGTGGTCGCCTGCCCCGGGGGGACGCGGCGGTGACGGCCGCAATCGTCGACTCTATGTCCTCGGCCTGCAGGATGACGCCGGACGCCCAGCGCAGGCACAGGAAGTCACCTGCGTCACTCAACGTGTAGCGCGGCAGCGCCTGCTGTTCTGCAGCGGTCATCGTCCCCCCGGTCCCCTTCCTGCCATGGTGGCCCCGGGAGCCCCTATGTGCAACCACCACCGGCAGGATCGGCTCGCGACGCGCGCAGGGCCCGTCCTAGTCGTCGAGGATCTTGCCGATCGGCTCGCGCTTCTCCGCCTGGAAGGTGTCCTCCTCGCGGCCGTACGCCCAGTAGCCGGACAGGGAGACCTGCGAGCGCGCGAGGTTCTTCTCCTTGAACAGGACGTCCCGTAGCGCCTTCATCGCCCCGCGCTCCCCGTGCACGAAGGCGTCGACGTGGCCCTCGGGCCACGGTCCGGCGGCGACGGCGTCCGCGAGCAGCGTCGTCGTTCCTGCCGCCTCCCCGTCCCGGTACAGCCAGTGCAGTTCGAGGCCCGCGGGAGCGGCCAGGGGGAGCACGTCGGCGGCGCTGTCCACCTCGAGGTACGCGTGCCCGACGGCGTCCGCGTGCAGGGCCTCGATGCCGGCGGCGATCGCGGGGAGGGCGGAGTCGTCGCCGATGAACAGGTGCCAGTCGGCGTCCTGGTCCGGTGACCACTTGCCGGATGGTCCCATGAGCACCAGGGCGTCTCCCGGGGAGGCCTGCGCGGCCCAGGGGCCGGCGATGCCCTCGTCCCCGTGGACCACGAAATCGATGGCGAGGCGCCGCGCCTCGCGGTCGAGCCACCGGATGGTGTACGTCCGCTTCACGGGACGGTCGCCGGCCGGCAGCTCATCCTGCAGCGCTGCGAGATCGTAGGGCGGCACCAGCCCGAGCTCGGGCTTCGCGAACAGCAGCTTCGCGTACTTGTCCGTGGCGTCGCACTCCTGGAGGTCGGAGAAGCCGGGCCCGCCCGCGACGACCCGCACGAGGTGCGGGCTCAGCCACTGCGTCTCCTCCACGGTGAGGACGGCCTGGGGGCGCGGCGGCTTGCGGGTCGATGCGGACACGGGCGAGGACATGGAGCGGTGCTTCTTTCTCGGGGAAGTAGTTAGTCCACCCTAACAAGCTTCACTGGAGGGGTGCTGGGAGCGTCCCGAGCGCGGCCGCCAGCAGGGAACCGTCGTCGACCAGCAACCGCGCGGCCTCGATCTCCGGGGCGAGGTAGCGGTCCGTGCCCGGGCCCTCGACGTCCTCGCGCAGCCGCGCCCGGACGGCGGTGAGAGGGGCGGAGCTGCGCACACCGGCAGCGCCGGCAGTGCCGCCGTCGCGCATGTCCAGCGCCCGCGCCGCGGTCAGGATCTCGATGGCGAGCACCCGTGTGAGGCCGTCGATGGCCTTCCGCAGCTTGAGTCCGGCCGCCCAGCCCATCGAGACGTGGTCCTCCTGCATGGCGGAGGACGGGATGGAGTCCACGGATGCGGGGTTCGCGAGGCGCTTGAGCTCGGAGACGATGCCGGCCTGCGTGTACTGCGCGATCATGTGGCCGGAGTCGACGCCGGGGTCATGGGCCAGGAACGCGTTGAGCCCGTGGCTGCGCGACTTGTCGAGGAAGCGGTCCGTGCGGCGTTCGCTCATGGAGGCGACGTCGGCGACGGCGATCGCGAGGAAGTCGAGCACGTAGCCCACGGGGGCTCCGTGGAAGTTGCCGTTCGACTCGATCCTGCCGTCGGGGGTGATCACGGGGTTGTCGATGGCGGAGGCGAGTTCGATCGAGGCGACGGACTCGGCGTGCGCCAGGGTGGCACGCGCCGCGCCGTGGACCTGCGGTGCGCACCGGAGCGAATAGGCGTCCTGGACCCGGGTGAAGCGGTGGCGGCCGGTCTCCGAGGTGAGCTGCTCCGCGATGAGGGGGGAGTCGTGGAGCAGCGACCGGATGTTCGCCGCCGACGCCACCTGGCCCGGATGCGGACGCAGGGCATGGAGATCCTCCGCGAAGACGGCATCGGTGCCGAGCAGTCCCTCGACGCTCATCGCGGCCGCGAGGTCCGCCGTCGTGAAGAGCCGGTGCAGGTCGTCCGCGGCGAGGACCAGCATCCCGAGCATCCCGTCCGTCCCGTTGATCAGCGCGAGGCCCTCCTTCTCGCGCAGCTCCACGGGGGCGATGCCCGCCGCCGCGAGGGCATCGGCGGCGGGGACGAGGTCGCCGGAGGCGGTCCGGACGCTGCCCTCGCCCATCAGGGCCAGGGCCACGTGGGACAGCGGCGCCAGGTCTCCCGAGCAGCCGAGGGACCCGTACTCGCCCACCACCGGCGTGATGCCCGCGGTGAGCATCGCCGCATAGGTCTCGGCGACGACGGGCCGGACGCCCGTGCGCCCCGTCGCGAGGGTGGAGAGGCGCCCGAGCATGAGGCCGCGCACCACCTCGCGGTCCACCTCGGCACCGGACGAGGCCGCGTGGCTGCGGATGAGGCTGCGCTGCAGCTGGCTCCGCTGGTCCAGCGGGATGTGCTTGGTGGCCAGGGCGCCGAAGCCGGTCGAGACACCGTAGTGGGGCGTGCCGTCGTCGACGAGGGAGTCGATGACCGCACGGGACGCGGCCATGGCGGCCAGCGCCTCGGGAGCCAGTTCGACGGGCGCCCCGTGCCGCGCCACCGCGACGACATCGGCGGGGGACAGGGGGCCTGTGCCCACGATCACGGAGTGCTGGTTCACGGTGTTCCTCGGTTCCTGCGGCGATGCCGCTATTGCCATAGAGTGAAAATGACGTTTCAATAAGTGAAATGCATGGCAAGGCCGAAAGCAAGGAGGGGACCGTGGCGGAATCATCGACACGCACCGTCGAGCGCGCCCTCGTGCTCCTCGGGGCGGTCTGCGACGCCGGGTCCCTGACCCTCGCGGACGCGGCACGGGAGACTGAGCTCTCGGCGTCGACCGCCCTCCGGCTCCTGCGCACGCTCGAGGGCACGGGATTCGTGCGGCGGGACGGGCTCGGGACGTACCGGCCGGGACTGCGGGTCATGCAGCTCGGGGCGCAGGCACTCGGCCACGAGTCACTCGTCTCCCTCGCGGAACCCGCGCTGGAACGCCTCGTGGACCAGACCGGTGAATCGGCCTACCTCAGCGTCCCGTCCCATGACGGCGAGGGCGTATACCTGGCGATGCGCGAGGGGACGCACTCCGTCCGCCATGCCAGCTGGGTGGGACGCAGCATCCCGCTGGCGGGAACCGCCGTCGGCGCCGTCCTGACCGGGGACACACCCGAAGGCTTCGTCGTCGTCCGCGACGGCGTCGAGGCGGACGTGACCGCCATCGCCGCGCCCGTCTCACCGGGCGGCAGGGCCGTCGCGGCGCTCAGCGTCGTCGTCCCCAGCTATCGCATCACCGAGGCGGAGGCCCGCCGCATCGGATCGCTCGTCGCGCGGGAGGCCTCCGCCCTGCTCACACCATCCGCCCGCGTCGCCGCGACCGGGGACCTGACAGGAGAACCAGCATGACCAGCAGCCCCACGACCCCCACGCACGACCCCTCCCGCTCCATCCGGGCGGCCCGCGGCACGCAGCTGACCGCGAAGAGCTGGCAGACGGAAGCACCCCTGCGCATGCTGATGAACAACCTCGACCCCGAGGTGGCCGAACGCCCCGAGGACCTCGTGGTCTACGGCGGCACCGGCCGCGCAGCGCGGAGCTGGGCGGCCTACGACGCGATCGTCCGCACCCTCGAGACCCTCGACGACGACGAGACGCTGCTCGTGCAGTCGGGCAAGCCCGTCGGCGTCTTCCGCACCAACCCGTGGGCGCCCCGGGTGCTGCTGGCCAACTCCAACCTCGTGGGCGACTGGGCCACGTGGCCCGAGTTCCGGCGCCTCGAGGCCGAGGGCCTCATGATGTACGGGCAGATGACCGCGGGATCCTGGATCTACATCGGGACGCAGGGCATCCTGCAGGGGACCTTCGAGACGTTCGCGGCCATTGCGCACAAGCGGTTCGGCGGGAGCCTCGCCGGCACGCTGACGCTGACCGGCGGCTGCGGCGGCATGGGCGGCGCCCAGCCCCTCGCCGTGACCCTCAATGGCGGCGCGGTCCTGATCGTCGACGTGAGCGAGGCACGCCTCCGCCGCCGCGTGGCCAAGCGGTACCTGGACACCGTGGCCGACACGCTCGACGACGCCGTCGAGCAGGTCCTCGCCGCGAAGCGCGAGAAGCGCGCGCTGTCCGTCGGCGTCGTCGGCAACGCCGCCACCGTCTTCCCCGAACTGCTGCGGCGCGGGCTCGACGTCGACATCGTCACCGACCAGACGTCCGCCCACGACCCGCTGAGCTACCTGCCGGAAGGGATCGCGCCCGACGAATGGGAGCGCGAGGCCTCCGCCGACCCGGAGGGTTTCACCAAGAAGGCGCAGGCCTCCATGGCCCTGCACGTCGAGGCGATGGTCGGCTTTCTGGATGCCGGTGCGGAGGTGTTCGACTACGGCAACTCCATCCGCGACGAGGCGCGGAAGGGCGGATACGGACGCGCGTTCGACTTCCCCGGCTTCGTCCCCGCCTATATCCGCCCCCTGTTCTGCGAGGGACTCGGCCCGTTCCGCTGGGTGGCGCTCTCGGGCGATCCCGCGGACATCGCCGTCACCGATGCCGCCCTCAAGGACCTGTTCCCCGACAACGGCCACCTGCACCGCTGGCTCGACGCCGCCGCGGAGCACGTCGAATTCGAGGGACTGCCGGCGCGCATCTGCTGGCTCGGCTACGGCGACCGCGCGAAGGCCGGTCTGCTGTTCAACCGGCTGGTCGCCGAGGGCAAGGTCTCGGCCCCGATCGTCATCGGCCGCGACCACCTCGACTCCGGGTCCGTGGCCTCGCCCTACCGCGAGACCGAGGCCATGGCGGACGGCTCGGACGCCGTCGCCGACTGGCCCCTGCTGAACGCCCTGCTCACGACGTCGTCGGGGGCCACCTGGGTCTCCATCCACCACGGTGGCGGCGTGGGCATCGGACGCTCCATCCACGCGGGACAGGTCTCGGTGGCGGACGGGACGGACCTCGCCGCCCAGAAACTCGAGCGCCTCCTGACCAACGACCCCGGCATGGGCGTCATCCGCCACGTGGATGCCGGCTACGAACGGGCCCGCGAGGTCGCCGCCGAGCGCGGCGTGCGCATCCCCATGGAATCCTGAAGTCCCTCGACTCCGATCGGAAGGTGTTTCCGTGCAGACCGTCTCCGCAGTCCTCGATTCCATCAGCGACATCGGCCGCGACCCGTCCCGCGGCGGGTACTCCCGCGGCGTCTACACGGGCGCCGAACTGTCCCTCCGGGAGTGGTTCGACGCCGAGGCGACGGCCCGCGGGCTGTCGGTGGAGACGGACCGCAACGGGATCCTCTGGGCCTGGTGGGACGCCACGGACAGCCGCGACGGCGCCCTCGTGACCGGCAGCCACCTCGACTCCGTCCCCGGCGGCGGAGCGTTCGACGGGCCGCTGGGCGTCGCGTCGGCGCTGGTCGCGGTGGACCTGCTCCGGGACCGGGGGGTCGCGCCGCGCCGCTCGCTCGCCGTCGCCGTGTTCCCCGAGGAGGAGGGCTCCCGGTTCGGGCTGTCCTGCCTCGGGTCGCGCCTGCTCACGGGGTCGGTGGACCCCGACACCGTCCGGTCCCTCACCGACACCGACGGCACCACGTTCGCCGAGGCCTCGCGGGCCGCCGGCATCGATCCGGCGCACCTGGGCCGGGACGAGGAAGCCATCCGGCACATCGGGGACTTCGTCGAACTCCACGTCGAACAGGGGCGGGGCCTGATCGACCTGGACTCCGCCGTCGCCATCGGTTCCACCATGCTGGGCCACGGCCGGTGGCGCCTGTCCATCACCGGCCAGGGCAACCACGCCGGGACCACCCTCATGGCGGACCGCGCCGACCCCATGATCGCGGCGGCGCAGGTGGTCCTCGCGGCGCGGAAGATCGCCGCGGAGCAGGACGGTGCGCGCGCGACCGTCGGCCGCCTCCAGCCGGTGCCGGGCGGGACGAACGTCATCGCCTCGCGCGTCGACCTGTGGCTCGACGTACGCCACGAGGAGGACGCGGTGACGGCGTCGCTCATCGAGAAGATCCACGGCCAGGCCCAGAAGATCTGCGCGTTCGAGGGCTGCCGCGCCACCCTGACGGAGGAGTCGCGCAGCGGCACGGTCCACTTCGACGGTGCCCTCCGGCACACGCTGGCCTCGGCGCTCGGCCGGTCCTTCCCCGGCACGCCCACCCTTCCCACCGGGGCCGGGCACGACGCCGGCATCCTGGGAGCCATCGCCCCGACGGCCATGCTCTTCGTCCGCAACCCCACCGGTATCAGCCACTCGCCCGAGGAGTTCGTGGAGCGCGACGACGCCGATGCCGGGGCCGTTGCGCTCGCCGACGTCCTGGAGGACCTGCTGTGAGCGGACGGGGTGGGGTCGGCACGGGTCCCGCGCCGGGCGCGGACGGAACCCGGCGCGGCGCGGTCCGCGCCGTCTGGTGCGAGCACGCCTGGCTGGATGCGGACGGCGTGCGCGACGCCGTCCGCGTGGAGGTCGATCCCGAGGGGATGGTGGTCGGTGTCGCGCCGGGCGTCGCCGCGCAGGACGACGACGTCGTGCTCTCCGGCGTCGCCTTCCCCGCCGCCGCCAACGCGCACTCGCATGCGTTCCACCGTGCGCTGCGGGGCCGGACCCACGACCGCGGGGGGACGTTCTGGACGTGGCGGGAGACCATGTACCGCGCGGCCGGAGCCCTGACGCCCGCGCTCTACGAGGAGCTGGCCACCGCCGCGTACGCGGAGATGGTCGCAGCCGGCTGGACCAGCGTCGCCGAATTCCACTACGTCCACCACCAGCCCGACGGCACTCCCTACGGTGACGGCTACGGCCAGGGGCCGGGCGGCGACGGGCCCCACGCCATGGAGCTGGCCCTGGCGCGTGCCGCCGTCCGGGCGGGCATCCGCCTGACGCTGCTCGATACCTGCTACCTCGCCGGCGGCTTCGGCACGCCCCTCGAGGACGGGCAGCTCCGCTTCTCCGACGGCACGGCCGCCCGGTGGCTCGACCGGCTCGCGTCCCTCCGGACCGCGGTCTCCGCGCTGTACCCCGCGCACCAGGTGTCCGTCGGCGCAGCCATCCACTCGGTGCGGGCCGTGCCCGAGGACCAGCTGGCCGTGATCGCGCAGAACCTGCCGTCCGCGATGCCGCTGCACATCCACCTCTCCGAGCAGCCCGCGGAGAACGAGGACTGCCTCCGCGCCACCGGCACCACGCCCACCGGGCTGCTCGACCGGTACGGGCTTGTGAGCGAGCACCTGTCCGCCGTGCACGCGACGCACGTCAGCGACAGCGACGTGGCGGTCCTCGGGAACGCGGGGGCCGTCGTCGTGCTCTGTCCCACGACGGAGGCGGACCTCGCGGACGGCCTCGGACCGGCCGGCGGGTTCCGTGGGGCCGGGGCCACCCTGGCTCTCGGCACCGACCAGCATGCGGTCGTCGACCCGTGGCTCGAGATGCGCGCGCTCGAGCACGGCGAACGCCTGCGCACCGGACGCCGCGGGCACTTCGACCCGGCCGGGCTCCACGGCATCGCCGCGGTCGGCGGGGCCACCGCGCAGGGACGTCCCGGCGCCGGGTTCCGCCCGGGCTGCGCGGCGGACTTCATGGCCGTCGACCCGCACAGCGCGCGGACGGCAGGTTCCGCGGAGGAGCAGCTCGCCTACACGGCGACCGCGCAGGACGTCACCGCCGTCGTCGTCGGGGGAGAGCTGCTGGCCCGGAACGGCGTGCATACAGTTCTCGGCAGGCCGGCCGATCTCCTCGTGGCGGCCATCGCGCGCCTCGACGAGGCCGCGGACTCTCTCCAACCCAAGGAGCAGCACGCATGGCGCAGCTGATCACCAACATCGGTGAACTGATGACGCAGGACGGCGAGGCCGCGGTCCTGCGGAACGCCGCCGTGGTCCTCGAGGGCGAACGCATCAGCTGGATCGGTCCGGCCGCGCAGGCACCCGCCGCGGACGAGGCGTACGACGCCGGCGGGCGGGCCGGACTGCCGGGCTGGGTCGACAGCCACACCCACCTCGTGTTCGCCGGCGATCGTACGGCGGAGTTCGAGGCGCGGATGGCGGGGGAGTCGTACGCCGCGGGGGGCATCGCCGTCACGGTCGACGCGACCCGTGCGGCCGGCGACTACGACCTCACGCGCCTGCTCCTGGGCCGCGTCGCGGAGGCCGCCGCGGGGGGAACCACCTACCTGGAGACGAAGACGGGCTACGGGCTCGACGTCGGGCAGGAGGCGCGGAGTGCGCGCATCGCGGCCGGCACCGTCGACGAGGTGACCTTCCTCGGCGCGCACCTGGTCCCGGCCGGGTGGGATCCGGACGAGTACACGGACCTGGTGTGCGGCCCGATGCTCGACGCCGTCCGCCCCTACGTTCGCTGGGCCGACGTGTTCTGCGAGACCGGCGCCTTCACCGCCGAGCAGTCCCGCCGCGTCCTGTCGGCCTGCGCGGAGGCGGGGCTCGGCCTGCGCGTCCACGGCAACCAGCTCGGACCGGGCGGCGGCGTCGCCCTCGCCGTGGAGTTCGGCGCTGCCAGCGTGGACCATGCCAACTACCTGACCGACGACGACGTCGACGCCCTCGCCGGGACGTGGGCGGACTTCGGGGGAGGCTCCGGGGCGCAGGGCACGCCGGGCACCGTGGCGACCTGCCTGCCCGCCTGCGACCTCTCCACCCGCCAGCCGTTCCCGCCTGCGCGGAGGCTGCTCGACGCCGGAGTGCAGCTGGCGATCGCCAGCAACTGCAACCCCGGCACCTCCTACACGACCGCCATGGGGTTCTGCGTCGCGACCGCCGTCCTGCAGATGGGGCTCACCGTCGCCGAGGCGGTACGGGCTGCAACCGTCGGGGGAGCCCTCGCCCTGCGGCGGCACACGGGCGAGGACACCGACGGCCGACGGGCCGTCGGGTCGCTCGCCGTGGGGCACCGGGCGGACCTGCAGCTCCTCGACGCGCCGTCGGCCACCCACCTCGCGTACCGCCCCGGCATGCCCCTCGTGCACGCGGTCTGGCGCGCCGGCAAGCGCGTGCGGTAGGGCCCTCGCCGGGCCGCCGGACTGGGAATCCCCAGCGACCGCTGCGAGGATAGCGCCATGCCTGCCGAGTCCACCTCCGCACCCTCAGCCGTCGATACCCGGACGGATGCTCCGCCCCGGCGACGCATCACCGCGGAGCTGCTGATCGTGTTCGGCCTCTCCCTGGGGCAGTCGGCCGTGTACTCCATCGTGAGCCTGGCCGAGAAGCTGACGCGCGGACCCCTGGCGGCGCAGACCACCACCCTGAACCCAGTGCTGAACGACCGGCCGTACTTCGATCTGACCTACCAGGTGCTGGGGATCGTCTTCGCCCTGGTGCCCGTGGCCCTCGTCCTGTTCCTGCTCAGCGGGCACGGCGTTCCGGCGTTCCGGCGCCTCGGGCTCACGCTTGACAGGCCCCTGCGCACCATCGGTCTCGGGATCGGGCTGGCGGCCGTCATCGGCGTCGGGACCCTCGGGGTGTATGCCGGCGGGCGGGAGCTCGGCATCACGACGGCCCTCGTCCTGGCCGCCCTGGACGCCTACTGGTGGACCGTCCCGGTCCTCGTCCTGTCGGCCGTCCGCCACGGGGTGCTGGAGGAGGTCCTCGTGGTGGGCTACCTCTTCCTCCGCCTGCGCGAGCTCGGCTGGTCCACGCCCGCCATCGTCCTCACGAGTGCCGTGCTGCGGGGCAGCTACCACCTCTACCAGGGGTTCGGACCCTTCGTCGGCAACGTGCTGATGGGCCTGCTGTTCGCCTGGTTCTACACGCGCACGCGCCGCGTCCTGCCGCTCGTCCTGGCGCACGCGCTCATCGACACGGCGGGCTTCGTGGGATTCGCGCTCCTCGGACCCGCCATCGGGATCGGCGGATGAATCGGGGGTGAATCGGCCGACGCCTCGGCCCACGAACTGCCCAGGGAAGGCTCACCTACGCTGATTTGCGCGCGAAAACCGTGACTAAATTATCGGCCGACCGCGGTGTTACCGTGATGTCCACCAGCACAACGGCGGCTCCGCCCAGGGGCTCCACCGGACCAGCCAGGAGGAATCATGAGCGTCGTCACCAGTGTCTCTGAGTGCAGTGTCCACAACTGTTCGTTCAACCACGAGGGCTGCACCGCCGTCGCGATCACAGTGTCCGGGAGCGAGGAACACGCGTCCTGTGCCACCTTCATCGACACCTCCATCAGTGGCGGCTTGCCGAAGATGCTCGCACACGTGGGCGCGTGCCAGCGCTCGGAGTGCACCTTCAACCACGACCTGCTGTGCGGCGCCCCGGCCGTCAAGGTGGGCCCCGGCGCCGACGCCGCCGACTGCCTCACCTACACCCACGCCTGACGGCGCCTCCGCCCGAGGCGCGGCAACAGGAAAGGGCCGGACGATTGTCCGGCCCTTTCCTGTTCAATTCTCAGCGACGTCAGATCTCGATGCGGCCGTCGGCGGTCTCGAAGGTCACGGACATGATGCCCGGAGTGCCGTTCGGGGCGATCCACTGGACCTTCACGCCGTCGAGCGTCTCCTCGACATCGGTGCCGAGCCACTCGGTCACCCGTTCCGACGAGCCCGCGATGGTCAGGCAGG
The DNA here is from genome assembly GCF_054510855.1 of Arthrobacter rhamnosi. NCBI lineage: Bacteria > Bacillati > Actinomycetota > Actinomycetes > Micrococcales > Micrococcaceae > Arthrobacter > Arthrobacter rhamnosi. The sequence continues at coordinate 143,755 of NZ_JBTNDT010000007.1, forward strand.
CCAGTTTCACCGATGCCGGGCGCGCCTGGGAGGGGTGCAGGGCCTCGGTGCCCTCGTCCCAGCGGAGCAGGTAGGGGACCTGGGGATCCGCGATGAGCCCCTTGATGCCGATCTGCTGCCACGTCAGTTCCTGGCCGTCGGGGAACTTGCGGTTGCCGGGAACCGCGCTGCGGCCGAGGCGCTCCTCGAACGGGGCGAGGTCGTCCACGGCGACGCACCAGCCCATCCAGCCTCCGCCGGCCTCGGAGCGCGCGCGCACGGCCTGACCGAAGGGAGCCTTGGTCGACGCGGGGTGGTCGAGGACCTCCACGACCTCCAGGTACTGGCCGTTCACCAGGGGGAAGATCATGTTCCGGGTGCCGAAGCGCGGGTGCACGCCACCCTTCACGGGGTCCATCCCGAGGTTGGCCGCGATCCGGTCGGCAGTCGCAGCAAGTCCATCGGGTTCGCAGGCATATGAGACATGGTCCAATCGCATGCGGTTATCTTGGCACTAAGTGATGCACGTCTCGACTAAGGCTCGCCTTACTCCTGCTGGTCCTCCGATCGCGTCCCCGTCGCCCCTCCGCAGGCTGCTTCACGAGAGGTCATCCGGCTTGCCGGATCCGCTCCGATGGGTTTTCATGGGTGCAGGTCATGAGTGCCAGCACGAAGCCCCGGCTTGCTGGCCGGCAACCCTCCAACCGCGGTGGGGTGCCCCGGGTGAAGACCAGGTTCGGCGCTATTCCGGCGCCGTGCAAGCGCGGGCTCCTGCGGGAGCCGGTCTCCTGGAGCGGCACGCACCGGCCGGAGCACCGGACCAGGCGGGGCCCCTTCCGACAGGGAGCACCATGTCCAACGATTGGTCTTTCGAGACACGCCAGATCCACGCCGGCCAGACACCGGACGCAGCCACGGGAGCGCGTGCGCTGCCTATTTACCAGACGTCGTCGTTCGTCTTCCCGAGCGCCGAGAGTGCCGCCAACCGGTTCGCGCTGACGGAACTCGCTCCTATCTACACGCGCATCGGGAATCCCACGCAGGAGGCAGTGGAGACGAGGATCGCGAGCCTCGAGGGCGGAGCCGGCGCCCTGCTGCTCGCCTCGGGCCAGGCTGCCGAGACCTTCGCGGTGCTGAACATCGCGGAGGCGGGGGACCACATCGTGGCCAGCCCCAGCCTCTACGGCGGCACGTACAACCTCTTCAAGCACACGCTGAGGAAGTTCGGCATCGAGACCACCTTCGTGGAGGACCCGGACGACCTCGAGCAGTGGCGGAACGCCGTCCGGCCGAACACCAAGCTCTTCTTCGGCGAGGTCGTGTCCAACCCCCGGCAGGACGTCCTGGACATCGAGGGCATCAGCGCCGTCGCGCACGAGAACGGGCTTCCCCTGATCGTGGACAACACGCTGTCCACGCCGTACCTGATCCGGCCCATCGAATGGGGCGCGGACATCGTGGTGCACTCCGCGACGAAGTACCTCGGAGGTCACGGCAATGCCATCGCCGGGGTCATCGTCGATTCGGGGAACTTCGACTTCGCCCGGTACCCCGAGCGGTTCCCCGGGTTCAACACGCCGGACGAGAGCTACCACGGACTCGTCTATGCGCGGGACCTCGGTGTCGGCAGCGCACTCGGCGCGAACCTCGCGTACATCCTCAAGGCCCGTGTCCAGCTCCTGCGCGACCTCGGCTCCTCCGTCTCGCCGTTCAACGCCTTCCTCATCGCGCAGGGACTGGAGACCCTCAGCCTGCGCGTCGAGCGCCACGTGCAGAATGCGCAGGCGGTCGCCGAATGGCTGGAGGGGCACGACGACGTCGAGCGCGTCTCCTACGCCGGCCTGGCCTCGAGCCCCTGGTACGAGCGCGGCAGGAAGTACGGGCGGAACAGGGGGACGGGCGCGATCGTCAGCTTCGACATCGTCGGGGGACTGGAGGCCGGCAAGCGCTTCGTCGACGGACTGGAACTCCACTCGCACGTGGCGAACGTCGGCGACGTCCGCTCGCTCGTCATCCACCCGGCGTCGACGACGCACAGCCAGCTCGGGGCGGAGGCGCAGCTCACCGCGGGCGTGCGTCCGGGTCTCGTCCGCTTGTCCGTGGGCCTCGAGAACATCACCGACATCCTCGCCGACCTCGACGCGGGGTTCCGTGCCGCCAAAGGAGTCTAGCCCTTCGTGACCACCTACCCTCCTGCTCCGCTGCACCCCGGGATCGACGACGCGCGCCCTTCGGGGGACGGGCTCCTACGCGTCGCCCCGATCGGACCGCTGGCCCTCGAGACCGGAGGTGAGCTGCCGGACGTGCAGCTCGCCTTCGAGACCTGGGGCCGGCTGAACCGGGATGCCTCGAACGCGGTGCTCGTGCAGCATGCCCTGACCGGCAGCTCGCACGTGGCACGCGGCGCATCGGAGGAGGAGGGCTGGTGGGATTCGCTCGTGGGCCCCGGCCGCCCGGTGGACACCGACCGGTACTTCGTCGTGTCCGTCAACATGCTGGGAGGGTGCTACGGCTCGACGGGGCCGGCCAGCCTCGCACCCGACGGCACTCCCTGGGGATCGCGCTTCCCCTTCGTCACCATCCGCGACTCCGTCCGGGCCGAAGCCCTGCTCGCCGACCGGCTCGGCATCGAGCGGTGGCACTCGGTCCTCGGGGGGTCGATGGGAGGGGCGCGAGCGCTCGAGTGGGCACTGATGTACCCGCAGCGGGTGGAGCGGTGCGCCGTCATCGCCTGCACTGCCGCCAGTTCGGCCGAACAGATAGCGTTCGCCCAGGCGCAGTTGCAGGCAATCCGGCTGGACCCCGCCTATCGCGGCGGCGACTACTACGACGGCCCGCATCCGGATGCGGGCCTCGGGATCGCCCGGCGCATCGCCCACATCACCTACCGCTCGGAGCAGGAACTGGAAGCACGCTTCGGGCGCGCGGAGCAGGACGCCGAACAGCCCTTCGGTGCCGTCCTGCCCGCCGAGCGGGGCCGCTACCAGGTGGAGAGCTACCTCGACCACCAGGCGGACAAGCTCGTGGGCCGCTTCGACGCGAACAGCTACGTCATCCTGACCGAGGCGCTGATGAGCCACGATGCCGCGCGGGACCGCGGCAGCCTCGACGCGGCACTGGGGGAGGCCACGGCGGAGTTCTTCATCGCCGCCGTGGACTCGGACCGACTCTACTTCCCGGAGCAGTCGGAGCGGCTGGCCCGGGGGCTGCCCGGCGAGGTGCCCGTCCACATGATCTCCTCGCCGGTGGGCCACGATGCGTTCCTGACCCAGATCCACCAGCTCGACGCGCAACTCCGCTCCGCCTTCTACGCGGGCTAGCGGTTATCGGTTGGGTTTCCCCGGACGGGCACCTAGTCTTGGAGCTAAGCCTGCTTAGCAATCGGCGGCAGGCAGGTCTGAGGTAGACGCCCGGACTCGTCGACGGAAGATGAAGGGGAGCTGTTCATGGAACTGAGCACCATTGGCTGGAACCAGGAAGCACGCGACAAGATCCTGCTGGACTCGGACCGGGCACTGCAGGGCGCGGTCCGCGAGGCGGTCGAGACGATGGGCGGCAAGTCCCGCGAGGAGGTCTACGAGTTCCTCTTCCAGAAGCTGCAGCCGCAGTTCGTCGACTTCAAGCCCGGGCCGGACCTGAGCGCGTGCGCGGACGCGGTCGCCAATGGCGAGGTCTCGCTCGACAGCTAGTCGGCGGCACCCAGCGGTACCCGTCGGCTCCTGACGCGTGGGATGACAGGGGCGACCGACCCGCGGGCCGGTCGTTCCTGTCGTCCCGGCGGGAACGACGGCGGATCCCCACCGCAGGTGGCGCAGCAGCGCCGGCCGATCATGGTGCGCACCGTGCCGGGCTGCCGGGAAGGGGCGACGACGTCGCTAGTCGGCAGCACCCGGCGGCATGCCCGGGCCGAAAATGGGCGCAGCCTCCGGACGCTTGGCGAACACGCCGTCGCCCGACGACTGGTGCCGGAGGCGCCGCAGGACCCACGGCACGAAGTACTCGCGTGCCCACACGAAGTCCTCGGCGCGTGCCTCACGCCACGTCCGTGCCGGGAGCTCCTTGGGTTGCAGCGGCTCGAGGGTATGCCGGACGGCGAGGGTGTCCAGGACCATCGCGGCGATGGTGTGGTGGCCGAGCGGCGAGAAGTGCAGCCGGTCGGAGGACCACATCTGGGGGTTGACCAGCTGCCGCAGGGCCCACATGTCGGCGATCACGGCCTCGTGGCGTGCGGCGACGGTGCGCAGGTTCTCGTTGTAGATCGCGGTCTTGGAGCGGATGCTGCCGAGGACCGTCTCGCGGACGTCCGGCCCCGTGAACAGGACGACGGTGGCGCCCGAGGCGGCGAGCGTCCCGACGACGGCGTCGAGCCGGGTGGCGAGCAGGTCGGGATCACCCCCGGGACGCAGCAGGTCGTTGCCGCCGGCGGAGATGGTGACCAGGTCCGGATGCAGCGCCAGCGCCGGTTCCACCTGCTGGTCGATGATCTGCTGCAGGAGCCGTCCGCGCACCGCGAGGTTCGCGTAGGCGAAGCCGGCCTGGCCCCGGGCCAGTTCCTCGGCGACCCGGTCCGCCCAGCCGCGATTGCCCCCGACGCTCTCCGGGTTGGGATCCCCGATACCTTCGGTGAAGGAGTCCCCGAGGGCGACATACCGGTGCCACGGGTGCGGTTCGGAGTTCAGGCTCGGATCGATCATCGGGCCGTTCAGGAGGGGATCGGGTCGGCCCGGCAGGGGCGTTCCGGCGTTTGCAGAGATCACCGGGACATTCTCCCAAGGAGTGCGCCGCTCGCGCCAACGCGGCTCCGGGCCCTCGGCGGGGCGTGCCAAGATTGAGCCATGACTGAATCCGCCCGTGGCACCTCCACGTCCTCCGCCGGCGCCTGGGACCCCGTGGTCCTCTGGTCGAAGCCCGAGTCCGAGCGGGAGGGCACGCCCCTGCTCGTCCTGTTCCACGGCTACATGGCCAACGAGGAGGACCTCATGGGCCTCACCGACCACCTGCCCGCCGAGTTCACCGTCGCGTCCCTCCGGGCGCCCCAGGCAGTGGGACCGGGCTTCTCGTGGTTCCCGCTGTCGCGGGAGGCGGACTATTCGGTGGAGCGCGTCGTGGAGAGCGTGACTGCTGTGTCCCGATGGCTCGACGAGGTCCGCGGACGCCACTCGAGCGTCAGCATCCTCGGCTTCTCGCAGGGCATGGCGGTGGCGACGTCGCTCCTGCGCCACCGCCCCACCGACTTCGCCTGCGTCGTCGGCCTCTCCGGGTTCGCCGTGCCGTCGGAGGGCCACGGGTTCTTCCGGGACGACGAGGCCGCGGCGGCGCCCGTGGAGTTCTTCTGGGGGCGCGACCAGGAGGACCAGGTCATCCTGCCCGAGATGATCGACTTCACCCACGCCTGGCTGGTCAAGCACACGAAGCTGACGAAGATCCTCTACTCGAACATGTTCCACAGCATCAATCTGCGGGAACTGGCCCATGTCCGGGAGTTCCTCACGATGACGGTCCTCGGCCGCCGCTGACCAGAGGGGGCCACGCCGGTCCGGTACCGGGTGTGGCCGGCACCGCGGTGAATGCGGCGGCAGGTGCCGGCCGGTGGGTCGGAGCAGGGTGCTAGGCGCGCGTGATGCGCACGGACTGCCCGTTGACGCTGACCGTGTCGCCGGGGTGCAGCTGGCGTCCGCGGCGCTCCTCGATCTCACCGTCGACCTGGACCAGTCCGTTGTCGATCAGGGCCTTCGCCTCGACACCGTCCTCCGCGAGCGAGGCCAGCTTCAGGAGCTGCCCGAGCCGGATCATGTCGTCCTGGATGGGGAGTTCGATGGGTGCGTCGTCGGTCATGCACTCCATTCTGCCCGACACCCACGCCGGACGGGCATGCCCGGCACCGGCTACTAGGCTGTACGGGTGTCCTCCGCACCCACGCTTCCGCCTGCAGTCGGCTTTCCGCTCGCACTTGCCGCGGGCCTCGCCATGCCCGTCCAGGGCAGGATCAACGGCGCGCTGGGTGCCGTGCTCGACGACGGCATCGCCGCAGCGCTGGTCAGCTTCGGCACCGGCCTCATCGTGATGGTCGCCCTCACGCTCGTGCTGCCGGGCGCACGCGCCGGAGCACGCCAGATCATCCCGTCCGTCCGTGAGCGCCGCTTCCCTCCCTACTATGTGGCCGCCGGCGCGATCGGGGCGTTCTTCGTCTTCTCCCAGTCACTGACCATCGGCATCCTCGGCGTCGCCCTGTTCACGGTGGCGACGGTCATGGGCCAGTCGCTCAGCAGCCTCCTCGTCGACCGGGCGGGTATCGGGCCGGGAGGGAAGCGCGCCGCGACACCCATGCGGGTGATCGGCGTCGTGCTGACGGTCCTGTCCGTCGTCTGGGCCGTGTCGCCCCGCTTCGGATCCGCGGGGGAGGTCTCCACCTGGCTGATTCCCGTCCTGCTGCCCGTCGCGGCGGGGGTGCTCATGAGCTTCCAGCAGGCGATGAACGGCACGGCCGCGGTGCACTACGGGACGCCGCTCGCCGCCACGCTCATGAACTTCATCGCCGGCACGGCCGTGCTGGTCACCGCCTGGCTCATCAAGCTTGCTCTCGCGGGTCCGGGGAACCCCCTGCCGTCGGAGTGGTGGTACTACCTCGGCGGGCCCATGGGCTGTGTCTTCATCGGGCTCGGTGCCCTGCTCGTGCGCAGCCTGGGCGTCCTGATCACGGGCCTGTGCATGATCGGCGGGCAGCTCATCGGCTCGCTCCTGCTGGACCTGGTGTTTCCCGCCCCCGGCACCATCGTGGTGTTCGCGACCGTCGCCGGGACCCTGCTGACGCTCGGTGCCATCATCCTCACCACCCTGCCCTGGCCCCGGCGCGCCCGGCGCTAGCAGGAGGCGTCCGGCCGCCGTCGCCCGCCGCAGTCGGACCAGGCCGGGGTGCCGCGGAAGGCGGACCCGGTAGGCTTGCGGGGTAGCTTTCCGCCCCTGCGACAGGGGTGGCGAAGCGCCGACGCGCCCCCCACCTGCGACCGCACCCAGCGGCCTGCACAGAACTGGAGAAGAAACACCATGGCAGCAGCCAAGTCAGCACTCGACCCCATCATCTCCCTCGCCAAGCGGCGCGGCTTCGTGTTCCAGTCGGGGGAGATCTACGGCGGTTCCCGCTCTGCCTGGGATTACGGGCCCCTCGGTGCCGAGTTCAAGGAGAACATCAAGCGCCAGTGGTGGCAGACCATGGTCCGCGGCCGCGAGGACGTCGTCGGGCTCGACTCCGCCGTGATCCTGCCGCGCCAGGTCTGGGAGGCCTCCGGGCACGTCGAGGTCTTCAGCGACCCGCTCGTCGAGTGCCTCTCCTGCCACAAGCGGTACCGCGCGGACCACCTCGAGGAGGAGTACGAGGAGAAGAAGGGCCGCGCTCCGGAGAACGGCCTCAAGGACGTCACCTGCGCCAACTGCGGCACCAAGGGCCAGTGGACCGAGCCCCAGGAATTCTCCGGCCTGCTCAAGACCTTCCTCGGCCCCGTCGCCTCGGAGGAAGGCATGCACTACCTGCGGCCGGAAACGGCCCAGGGCATCTTCGTGAACTTCAACAACGTGCTGACCACAGCGCGCAAGAAGCCGCCGTTCGGTATCGGCCAGATCGGCAAGAGCTTCCGCAACGAGATCACGCCGGGCAACTTCATCTTCCGCACCCGCGAGTTCGAGCAGATGGAGATGGAGTTCTTCGTCGAGCCCGGGACGGACGAGGAATGGCACAGGTACTGGATCGGCGAGCGGCTCTCCTGGTACACCGACCTCGGCATCAACCCGGACAACCTGCGCCTCTTCGAGCACCCGCTCGAGAAGCTCAGCCACTACTCCAAGGGCACCACCGACATCGAATACCGGTTCGGCTTCACCGGCTCGGAGTGGGGTGAGCTCGAGGGCGTCGCGAACCGCACGGACTTCGACCTCTCCACGCACTCGAAGCACTCGGGCACCGACCTCGGGTACTTCAACCAGGCCACCAACGAGCGGTACACGCCGTACGTGATCGAGCCGGCCGCCGGCCTGACCCGCTCCTTCATGGCGTTCCTCGTGGACTCGTACACCGAGGACGAGGCGCCGAACGCCAAGGGCGGCGTGGACAAGCGCACCGTCCTCAAGCTGGATCCCCGCCTGGCCCCCGTCAAGGCGGCGGTGCTGCCGCTCAGCCGCAACGAGGACCTCTCCCCGAAGGCGAAGGACCTCGCCGCGCAGCTGCGCAAAGCCTGGAACATCGACTTCGACGACGCCGGGGCAATCGGCCGCCGCTACCGCCGCCAGGACGAGATCGGCACGCCGTTCTGCATCACCGTGGACTTCGACACGCTCGAGGACCAGGCCGTGACCATCCGCGAACGCGACACCATGACCCAGGAGCGCGTGTCGCTCGACCAGGTGCAGGGATACCTCGCCGCCCGCCTGATCGGAGCCTGATGGTCCTCGAATACCGCGCCTGGCAGGAGGGCGACGACCTCGAGCTCATCCAGCTCTGGGGCGGCCCGGAATCGGCCGCCGCCGAGCAGTTCCGCGGGTCCTTCCGCACGCCGTCGGACAGTCCGTGGAACCGGTGCATCACCGTGGTGGACCAGGGCATCCCCGTCGCCGCCGGCTGCGTGTACGGTGCGGCACTCCACCCGGACCGCCTCTGGTGCTACATCGAGGTCGCCGCGGACCACCGCCGGGCGGGCATCGGGTCGACGCTCCTCACCATGCTCCAGCACGAGGCGGCCGCGTCGCCGTCGGGCATCACCGCCCTGCGGTCCAAGGTGACGCCGGGGACCACCGGCGCGGCGTTCGCCGAGGCCACGGGTTTCACCGCCCTGCAGCGCTCGCGGCTCGTCGTCATCGCGCCGGGTGCACTCGCCGCGCCTGCCTTCGACGACGCCGCGGGGCCCCAGCTGGAGGAAGCGGCGACCGGATCCGTGGAACTGACCCGGGCGCTGGCCTCCTTCTACGAGTCCGTCCACGGGTGGGACCGGGCGGACCTCAGCCTGGGCCGCGCCCAGCAGCTGTTCCTCGGAGACGCGAGCGGAGCAGGCGGAGCGATCGTCCTGCGGGACCGGCCCAAGGCCGACGGCGGAGCCATCGCGGCCTTCGCGGTCAGCTACACGCAGGCCCGGACCGACGACCCCGCGGACGTCCTGCTCGGCTACGACACCACCCTGGCGCCGCAGGAGCAACAGGCGGCCGTGGCCACCATGATCGCGATGCTCGTGCACCAGTACCCCATCCAGCTCGAGGTGGACGACTCCATGGAGGCCCTGGTCGCCGTCGTGGAACCCCTGCTGGCCACCGGTGCCGCGCAGCTCGCAGGACCCGAGACACTCGTCGTCGCGACCGCCTGAGACCGGCGCCCCGCAGGACCTCGCAGGCGTTCCGCGGGGCGGTGTCAGCCGCGGTCGTGCCGGCCGGCCTTCCTGTCGGCGACATCCGCGGCGTCGCGCTCCTCGTCGGTCATCGCCCCGCCGCCCAGCCGTGCGGGCATCCACCAGGCACCCGGTTCGGGTGTCAGGGGGAAGTCGGCGATGCAGGTGTCGATGCCGTCCTGCAGTTCCCGGCGCAGCTGCTCCGTCTCCTCGACGACATCGAGGCCGGGGGCGTGACGGATCGGGGGGCTGACGTGGACGCGGACGGGCGCCCTCCAGGCGCGCCTGAGGGAGAACCCGTGGCCGCGGCTCAGCAGCCGGTGGGACCCCCAGACGGAGATCGGGATGACGGGCACGCCGGCTTCGGCCGCGAGCCGCACGGCTCCGGTCTTCAGCGCACGGACGTTGTAGCTGCGGGACACGCCCGCCTCGGGCAGGATCGCCACGTACTCGCCGGCGCGCAGCTTCGCCAGAGCGTCGTCGTACGCCGGAGCGCCGGCCTTGCGGTCCGTGACCACGTGTCCGAGCCCGAACACGAAGGGGCTCACGAACCAGTGGTCGGCCGCGCGTTTCGAGATCATGTAGCGCGCCTGGGCGCGGGCGTGGTCCCACAGGACCAGTTCGGCGAACGCGAAGTCGAGGTAGCCGAAGTGCGTGATCGCGACGACGGCGCCCGACCCCGGGACCGCGCGGCGGGATCTCCCGGACAGCGGGTCCGGCGCCGGGAGGTTTTCCGTCCCGGTCACCGTGACGGGCAGTCGCAGTGCGGCGAAGAACGCCTTGCCCGCGTACACCACGAACCGGTACATGCGGTCGTTCTGCCGTGGCTTCCATCCCATGCCCGGATCCCTCTTCCTGCCCGTCGGTTCCTGCCCATCGGCGCGAGCGGGAGGACCCCGCCCGTGCTGCCTGCTTCCCGTGCCCGTTCTCTTTGTACCCGTTACGTACCCCGACCGGCCGGACCTACGCCGTGGCAATCCGGTGTTTTCCGCAGGCGCCCCCGAGGCAGGCGCTCCCGGAGCAGGCGCCCCATCGGACAGCCGGCCCTCAGGCGGTGATCCCGAGCGGATCAGGAGCGCGGTAGAGCGCGGCGGACCGCTCGAGGAGGCGGGCGTCGACCGCGGCGCCGGTGTCCTCCGCGAAACGGCGGAGCAGGAACGACGTGCTCAGTCCGTGCCACACCCGGACGGTGCGGAACATGAAGTGACCGGCCCGCACCATGCTGACGTAGTGAATATCCGCCACGACACCCTGGGCCCGGCGGGCGAAGGACAGGGACTCCGTCGGACTCGTCCACCGGTCGGCATCCCCGTGCATGATGAGGACGCTCCGGCCCCGCACCGGTTCCACCGGGCTCACGGGCGCCAGCCAGGGCGCGAGGGCCGCCACGGCCCGGACCTGCGGATGACCTGCGGCGTAGAGCGCCGAGAGTCCTCCCATCGAGTGCCCCAGCAGGTAGACCGGCACCGACGGGTGCTGCGCCGCGATGCGGTCGAGGGCCCACCGGGCGTCCGTCAGGGCCGACTGCTCCGCGCCGTTCCAGCCCCTCACACGATTACGCAGCGTCCAGACGGCCAGACCGTGCGCCGCGCCGCCCGCCGCGAGGCGTGCCGCGAAGGGACGCATGCGCAGGGGACTGAGGTGCTGGGGCTGCACGGGGTCGAAACTGTCCGCCCGGCCGCCGTGCAGGACCAGCGCCACGCCCCGTACGGTTCCCGTCGCACCGCTCACGGTGGCTACGGGATCCCGGCCCCCTGCCGACGATGCATCCTGTGCCATGGACCGTCCCTCTCCGCCCGGAGGCCTGTTCCTGCTCCGACGCCCTGTCGGCATCACCCGCGGGCATCACCGTCGGGCCTGCCCGCCCGATGGCTCCTAGCATGCCCTGTCCTCGGCCGGCCGGGTGCTCCCACGAACCGTGCGGCGCCTTCGCACGATCGCACGCATTCCTGCGTAGAATCCGAGAGGTGCGCCGCGGTCCTAATGCCGGTCCGGTTCGCTACCCGTCCCGCACGACGTCCGGCACGACGTCACGCACGGCAGGATGTCCGGCACACATCGTCCGACCGCCGTCCGACCCGAGGGAAGTCCGTGGGCACCAGCCACCTCCACCCGACCGAGAATCGGGGGTCGTCCGTGATCGCCACGCGGCGACGCGCCACCCTGCTGCTCTCGGCGATCCTCGTACCCGTCGGGGTCATCACCCTTATCGCCATGGTGCTCCTGTGGCCGGACGGGGACCGCAGTTCCCTCTCGGTCACCGATCCCTACGCGACGGCGGAGGGGGTCAGCTTCGACCGCGGCACCGTCCGCGAGGTCCGGGATGGTGACTGCCCGTCGTCGCAGGCGACGGTCGACGCCGGTGGCACCGCGCTGACCTGCACGATCGCGGACACACAGCCCGCGGACGGGGGAGACGTGATCGCCGTGGAGGTGACCCCCGAACTCGCGAAGACCGATGCGGTGGAGGCGGGCGACGAGATCCGCTACCTCGATCTCTCCACCGTGATGCAGGGCGGAGCGGCACCGTACGTGTTCGTCGACTTCGTGCGCTCGGTCCCGATCGTCGCGCTCGCGGTCGGATACGCCGTCGTCGTCATCGCGGTGGCCCGGTGGCGGGGACTCCGCGCCATCATCGGGCTCGTGGGCGCCCTCGTCGTCCTGGCCCAGTTCATCCTCCCCGGCCTCGTGGAGGGCCGGCCGCCCCTGCTGCTCGGGCTCGTGGGATCCGTGGTGATCATGTACGGCGTCCTCTACTTCGCGCACGGCTTCTCCGCCCGGACGTCCACCGCCCTGCTGGGAACCGTCGTCGGCCTCGGGATCACGGCGGTCCTCGCGGCCTGGGCCACGGATGCCGCCCACCTCACCGGCGTGGGCGACGAGAACGCCTACACCCTCGTCAACGCCTCGGACGGGCTCTCGATCTCCTCGATCATCCTCTGCGGCCTCATCATCTCGGGCCTCGGCGTCCTCAACGACGTGACCATCACGCAGTCCTCGTCCGTCTGGGAGCTGTACGAGCTCGCACCCGAGACCCCGGGCCGCAGGCTCTTCTCCTCCGCGATGAGGATCGGCCGCGACCACATCGCCTCCACGGTGTACACGATCGCCTTCGCGTACGCAGGGGCGGCGCTTCCCGTCCTGATCCTCGTCTCCCTCTACGACCGCGCCCTGATCGACACCCTGACCAGCGGCGAACTCGCCGAAGAAGTGGTGAGGACGCTCGTCGGCTCGATCGGTCTCGTCCTGGCCATCCCGCTCACCACCGCAGTCGCCGTGCTCGTGGTCAAGGCGGTGGGCCCGAAGGGCACGGGCGGGCGCGACGACGGCGGCAGCGGTGCGACGACGGCGGAACCCTCCGGTACCCCGGGCACCCTCGCCCCGGGTGCGCGGCTCGTGGCACTCGGCGGGCCCAGCGCCCGGCTCAGGACGGAGCCGGACGCATGACCAGCGCCTGGCGCAAAGCCGGCCGGGAGCGTCGGCGCGCAGCGAACAGCGACGCCGGATTTGCGGCGCCTTGCGACAATGGGAGGGTGACTGCAGTATCGACACTCTCCGCTCCGCCCACCGGTGATCCCCGGGCCGACGCGCCCGCAGGCCCGCCCGCCGGTCCGGCCGACACCCCGGCCGACGCCGCGCTCCGGCTCGACCTCCCGCCGCTCACCCTCGGCAACATCACGGTGGACACGCCGGTGATCCTCGCGCCGATGGCGGGCATCACCAACAAGGCGTTCCGCCGGCTGTGCCGTGAATACGGCGGCGGGCTCTACGTCTCCGAGATGGTCACCTCCCGCGCGCTCGTCGAGCGCAGCCCGGAGTCGATGCGCATCATCTCGCACGACGACGACGAGAAGGTGCGCTCCGTCCAGCTGTACGGTGTGGACCCGAAGACCGTGGGCGCAGCAGTCCGCCTGCTCGTCGAGGAGGACCGTGCCGACCACATCGACCTGAACTTCGGCTGCCCCGTCCCCAAGGTCACCCGCAAGGGCGGGGGAGCGGCCCTGCCGTGGAAGCTCGACCTCTTCACCGGCATCGTCCAGACCGCCGTGCGCGAGGCATCGAAGGGGGACGTCCCGCTGACCATCAAGATGCGCAAGGGCATCGACGAGGACCACCTGACCTTCCGCGAGGCCGGCAGGATCGCCCGCGACAGCGGCGTGGCCGCCGTCGCCCTGCACGGCCGTACGGCCTCGCAGTTCTACTCGGGCAAGGCCGACTGGAATGCCATCGCCGAACTGCGCGAGGCGTTGCCGGACATCCCCGTGCTCGGCAACGGCGACATCTGGAGCGCGGAGGACGCCGTCCGGATGGTGCGGGAGACCGGTGTCGACGGCGTCGTCATCGGCCGGGGCTGCCAGGGGCGCCCCTGGCTCTTCGGGGATCTCATGAGTGCCTTCGAGGGCAGCTCCTCCCGCCACCAGCCGGGGCTCGGGCAGGTCGCCGACACCGTCTACCGGCATGCGGAACTGCTGGTCGAGACCTTCGGCAGCGAGATGATGGGGCTCCGTGACATCCGCAAGCACATGGCCTGGTACTTCAAGGGCTACGTGGTGGGTGGGGAACTGCGGGCCAAACTGGCCACCGTGCCCACCCTGGAGGTGCTGCGCGGGCTCCTCGACGAACTCGACAAGGACTCGCCGTACCCCGGCTCCGACGCGGAGGGCCCGCGCGGCCGCGCGGGTTCCCCGAAGAGGACCGCACTGCCCGAGCACTGGCTCGACGGCCGCGTCCTCAACGCCGCCCAGCAGGCGGACATCGCCGCCGCAGAGGTGGACGTGTCCGGCGGCTGACGCCGGTGCCGTGCCCGTCCGCGCCGTGCAGGCGCCTGGTCCACAGGAGCCGGTGCCGCGGGTCCCTTCCGTCATCGTTGCGCTAGAAAGGCATCATGAGCTTCCCCGAACTGTCCGCCACCACCGGTTACAGTGCCGCGGACACCGAGCGGTGGGTGGAGGAGCCGCCCAAGAGCTCGCACCGCACCGACTTCGAGCGTGACCGGGCGCGGGTGCTGCATTCCTCGGCGCTGCGCCGACTGGGCGCGAAGACCCAGGTCGTCGCGCCGGACACCGACGACTTCGTCCGCACGCGTCTCACGCACTCGCTGGAGGTCGCGCAGGTCGGCCGGGAGCTGGGCAGGACGCTGGGATGCGACCCCGACATCGTCGACACCGCGTGCCTGGCCCACGATCTCGGGCACCCGCCCTTCGGTCACAACGGCGAGTCCGCGCTCAACGACATCGCCCACGGCATCGGCGGGTTCGAAGGCAATGCCCAGACCCTGCGGCTCCTCACCCGGCTCGAGCCGAAGGTCCTGCAGGAGGACGGCAAGCCCGCCGGCCTGAACCTGACCCGGGCGAGCCTCGACGCCGCGTGCAAGTACCCGTGGACGGCCGCGTCGGCACCGGTGATCGGCGGCCAGCGCACCACGAAGTTCGGTGCGTACGACGACGACCTGCCGGTCTTCGAGTGGCTGCGTGACGGCGCCCCGGACGGCCGCTCGTGCCTCGAGGCGCAGGTGATGGACCTCGCGGACGACATCTCCTACTCCGTGCACGACGTCGAGGACGCGATCGTCGCCGGCCACCTGCAGCTCAAATGGATGGACAGCGCCGACGCCCGCGCGCGGGTGGTCGGCTACACGCAGCAGTGGTACCTCCCGGGTACCGATCCGACCGCCGTCGACGCGGCACTGGCCCGCCTCGAGAGGACGCCGGTCTGGGTGCGCGAGGCGGACGGCACGCGCAGGTCCATGGCGGCCCTCAAGAACATGACGAGCCAGCTCATCGGCCGCTTCTGCCTGAGCGCCATGCAGTCGACGCGCTCCATCTACGGACCGGACCCGCTGACCCGCTACAACGCGGAGATGGTGGTGCCCGAGGAGACCATCATGGAGATCGCCGTCATGAAGGGCCTCGCCACCACGTACGTGATGACCACGGACCACCGCCAGCCGCTCTACGAGCGCCAGCGCGAGATCCTCGCGTCCCTCGTCGCGCAGATCCACGCCGACGGCGACCGCTACCTCGAGCCCATGTACGCGGCGGACTGGCGGGAGGCGCCGGACGGGAACGCCCGCCTGCGCGTGGTCATCGACCAGGTGGCGTCGCTGACGGACGCCTCCGCGCTCAGCCTCCACGAGCGGATCGTCGGACCCGTCCCCGCCCTCTGGTAGGCGCTGCGCACATCCCGTCCGGGGGCGGTCGGGCGGCGCCGGCAACGGGCATAAACTGGGTCCCATGGCCGGACTCATCAAGCGCGAAGACATCGATGAGGTACGCCAGCGGACCGACATCAAGGAGGTCGTCGAGGCCTACGTCACGCTGAAGTCGGCGGGCATCGGGTCCTGGAAGGGACTGTGCCCGTTCCACGACGAGCGGTCGCCGTCCTTCCACGTCCGCCCCCAGATGGGCTCGTACCACTGCTTCGGCTGCGGCGAGGGCGGAGACGTCATCTCCTTCGTGCAGAAACTCGACCACACCTCCTTCAGCGAGACGGTCGAGAAGCTGGCGGCCCGCATCGGCTTCGAGCTGCACTACGAGGACGGCGGCACGGGGCCGCGGCGGGAGGACGTCGGCCGGCGGCAGCGCCTGCTCGACGCGCACAAGATCGCCGGGGAGTTCTACCGTGACCAGCTCCTCACCCAGGGCGCCGCCACTGCACGCCAGTTCCTGCAGGAACGCGGCTTCGACCGCGGTGCCGCGGAGCAGTTCGGTGTCGGCTACGCCCCCCAGGGCTGGGACACGCTGCTGAACCACCTCACCGGCCGCGGCTTCACCCTGGGCGAACTGAAACTGACCGGCATGTTCAGCGCGTCCTCGAGCAACGCCGGGAGGTACTACGACCGCTTCCGGGGGCGCCTCATCTGGCCCATCCGGGACATCACCGGGGACACCGTGGGCTTCGGCGCGCGCAAGCTCTACGAGGACGACCAGGGGCCGAAGTACCTCAACACCCCGGAGACCTCGCTCTACAAGAAGTCCCAGGTGCTGTACGGCATCGACCTCGCCAAGCGGGAGATCGCGAAGAACCGGCAGCTCGTCGTCGTCGAGGGCTACACGGACGTCATGGCATGCCACCTCGCGGGCGTGGGCACCGCCGTCGCCACCTGCGGTACGGCGTTCGGTACGGACCACATCAAGATCGCGCGCCGGCTCCTGTCCGACGACGGCACGGGCGGCGAGGTGATCTTCACGTTCGACGGTGACGCCGCGGGCCAGAAGGCGGCCCTGCGCGCCTTCGAGGAGGACCAGCGCTTCAACTCGCAGACCTACGTCGCCGTCGAGGCATCCGGAGCGGACCCGTGCGACCTGCGGCAGACTCGGGGTGACGACGCCGTCCGCGCGCTCATCGCCGACCGCCGCCCCCTCTTCGAGTTCGCGATCAAGGCGTCCTTCGCCAACTTCGACCTCTCCTCGGGGGAGGGACAGGTGAAGGCCCTGCGGCACGCGGCCCCGATCGTCGCCTCGATCCGCGACGTCTCCCTCCGGTCCACCTACACGCGCGAGCTCTCGCGCTGGCTCGGCATGCAGTACGTCGGCGAGGACCAGGTGGCCCGCGCCGTCGCCGCGGCGGCACGCCGCGACAACGGCCCGGCGTCCTCAACCGGCGCCCGGCAGGGCCAGCAGGGGAGCCCCGCCCAGCAGGGCAGTGCTCCGTCCGGCTCGCCGGCCGCCGGTGCCTCCTCGGCCGCCCCGGACGAGCCGTACTTCGAACGCCCCGATCCACGGGATCCCATCGCCCGGATGGAGCGGGAGGTGCTCGAAGTGGCCCTCCAGCAGCCCACCCTCCTGACCGCCACGCAGTGGGAGAGCTTCTCCACCTTCCGGTTCACCGTCCCCGTCTACGAGGCCCTGCACACCGCGGTGCTCGCAGCGGGTGCGGCGGGGACCGAGCTGCCCCGGTGGGTGGAATCGGTGCGCGAGGGCGTCCCCGACGTCCTGCGCCCCCTGGTCAGCGAACTGGCCGTCCGGCCGTTGCCCGCGAAGGATGCGGACGCGATGGTGGCGTACTGCCGCGACATCCTGAACCGGCTGACCGAGCTCCGGATCACGCAGCAGAAGGCGGACAAGCTGGGGCAGCTGCAGCGCATGGACCCCGCCTCCGATCCGGCACTCTACAACCAGCTGCAGCGCGACCTGATGGAGCTCGAGATGCAGCGGAGACAGCTCCGCGAGGAGTGATCGGGTGCCGATTTCACATCCCCCCGGAAGGTATGTAAAGTAGAACTCGCGCTTTCCTCCGTAGCTCAATTGGCAGAGCATTCGACTGTTAATCGAAGGGTTACTGGTTCAAGTCCAGTCGGAGGAGCAAATATGCCCCTGACCTGTGGAAACACGGGTCAGGGGCATTCTTTTTGCCATCCGGCCGGCAGGTGCTCCCGCGGGCCCGTCGGCTTCGGGATCCGGGCCGGACGGAGGCCCGCGGACCTCTGGAAGCTCCGCCGCGGACCCCGCCGCGGACCCCGCCGGGGTGTCGGACGGAGTGTCGGACGGCGGGCGTAGGCTGTGCGCATGGACAACGACGGCACGCGCGGCAAGCTCATCCTGGTCACCGGAGCCACGGGATACATCGGCGGTCGCCTCGTCACGAAACTGGTCGCGGATGGACACCACGTCCGGGTGGTCGTCCGCTCCCCGCAGAAGCTCAAGGACGTCCCCTGGGCCGGCTCCGTCGACATCGTGCAGGGGGACCTGCAGGACGCCGACACCATGCGCGAGGTCAGCCAGGGCGTCGACACGCTCTACTACCTCGTCCATTCCATGGGGTCCGGCAGGAACTTCGACGAGCGCGAGGCGGACATCGCGTCCACCGTGGCGGCGGCGGCCACTGCGGCCGGGGTGCGTCGGATCGTCTACCTCGGAGGCCTCCATCCCGAGGGCGTCGAGCTGTCCACCCACATGCGCTCGCGCACCGCGGTCGGCAGGATCCTCCTCGAATCCGGGACGCCGACCATCGCCTTCCAGGCCGGCGTCGTCATCGGCTCGGGATCCGCCTCCTTCGAGATGATCCGCCACCTGTCGGACGTCCTCCCGGTGATGCCGGCGCCCAAGTGGGTGCTGAACCACATCGAGCCCATCGCCGTCCGCGACGTCATCCACTACCTGGTCGGGGCACTGGATCTTCCCGCCGGACTGAACAGGACCTTCGACCTGGGCTCCCGGGAGGTGCTCACCTACGCCGACATGATGAACCAGTACGCCGCGGCCGCAGGGCTTCCTCACCGCCGGATCCTCGCACTGCCGGTCCTCACGCCGCGCCTCGCCGGGCACTGGGTGAACCTCGTGACGCCCATCCCGCGGGCCATGGCTATGCCGCTCATCGAATCGCTGCAGCACGACGCCGTGACCTCCGAGCACGACATCGACCAGTACGTCCCTGCGCCGGCGGGCGGGCTGACCGGCTACCGCCGGGCCGTGGACCTGGCGCTGGGTAGGATGCGCGCGGGAGAGGTGGAGACGAGCTGGGCCGGGGCGTCGCAGGTCGACACCGAGGCCGATCCGTTGCCCTCGGACCCCCAGTGGGCGGGCCACACGGTCTTCACCGACGTCCAGACGTACAGCTCGACGGCGTCGACCCAGAGGCTCTGGAGCGTCGTCGAGGGTATCGGCGGCGAGAACGGCTGGTACTCCTGGCCCGTCGGCTGGGCGGCCCGCGGCTGGATGGACAAGCTCGCGGGAGGCGTGGGCCTGCGCCGCGGACGGCGGGATGCGAAGGAGCTCCTCACGGGGGAGGCGCTCGACTTCTGGCGCGTGGAGGAACTGGTCCGGGGGGAGCGCCTGCGGCTCCGTGCCGAGATGAAGGTGCCGGGCAGGGCGTGGCTCGAGTTCCGGGTCGAGCCTGACGGCTCCGGGAGCTCCTACTACCAGCGCGCGGTGTTCTTCCCGCAGGGGCTCTCGGGCCGCCTCTACTGGTTCGCGGTGCTGCCGTTCCACGGCTTCATCTTCGCGGCGATGGCACGCAACATCGCCAGGGCGGCGGAGGCCCTGCCGGCGGAGCCGACCGCGGTCTGAACGGCATCCTGCAGGAGCGCGCTACTGCAGCGCGGGCACCGTCCGAGGCCGGACGATGGTCCACAGGAACACCACGCCGAGGGCGATGCAGGCCGCCATGACCAGGGCCATCGGCGTGGCCGACTCGATCCCCTCGCCCAGCAGTCCGACCAGGGGCGAGATCACGCCGGCCGTGCCGAAGGTCACCGCGCCGAGCAGCGAAGCGGCCGTGCCGGCCTGCGCGCCGTTGTTGATGAGTGCGAGGACCTGCACGCAGGGGAAGATGAAACCCGTCGCCATGATGTAGAACCACAGCGGGAGTGCGGTGCCCCAGAAACCGAGGCCCAGCTGGTCGAAGGCGATGATGAGCAGGGCCATGATGACCTGCACGACGGTGGCCATAGCGATGACCCACTGCGGGCCGACGCGCCTCAGCACGCGGGAGCTGATTTGGACGCCGGCGACGATGCCCAGGGAATTGATGGCGAAGAGCAGGCCGTACTGCTGCTCGTTGAGGCCGTACGGTCCCTGGAAGAGGAAGGGCGACGCCGACAGGTAGGAGAAGAGCCCCGAGAAGTTCATGCCGCCGACCAACAGGATGCCGACGAAGATGCGGTCGCTCAGGACCGCCCGGTACCGCTGCGCAACAGTGAGGCCGGACCGGCGGCGGTTCTCCCGGGGCAGGGTCTCGATGATGAACAGCGACACGGCGACGATCACCAGCACGCCGTAGCACGCGAGGAACCAGAAGATGCCGGGCCAGGGGAACAGCAGGAGCAGTTGCGATCCGATCACCGGGGCGAAGATGGGCGCCATGCCGTTGACGAGCGCCATGTAGGACAGCATGCGCACCAGCGTGTAGCCGCCGAACAGGTCCCTCACCATGGCCATCGCCACGACACCACCGCCTGCCGCACCGATGCCCTGGAGGATCCGGAACAGCATCAGCATGTTGATGTCCTCCGACGACGCCGCGCCGATGGAGGAGCACACGTGCAGGGTGGTCGCCAGGATGAGCGGCAGGCGCCGGCCGATCTTGTCGCTGAGCGGGCCCACGAGCAGCTGCCCGCTCGCGAAGCCGATGATCGTCCCTGTGAGGGTCAGCTGGACCGCGGCCTCGGAGACGCCCAGGTCCGACTGCAGGGCGGGGAAGGCCGGCAGGTAGAGATCGATGGTGAACGGGCCGAGTGCCGTCAGTGTGCCGAGGATGAAGACGTAGATGATCTTCTCGCGGCGGGAGAGGGTGTCGCCTGGGTGGGTGATGGTGCTCACGATGCTGCCTAACGAACGGGAGGTGCTGCCGGTGGATACGGAGAGAGGGGGTGGAACGGCATCGATCGCGGCGGCGGCCCGGCGACGACGGCGGAGCGGCTCGCGGCACGCAACCCCTCGTCCGATATCGGACGAATTGGTTGCTGTGGCGAATCAACGACCCTTTCATCCTACGGCCCGCGTCAACCCTTCCAGCATGGTGGGTGGAGGCAAAGGGCGCCCGGGGCCGCTGCTAAGCACGCTTTGGATTGACGTAGGGTGAGAAACACGGATCGAGCAGGGAGAACGGACCATGAACGAGCACGACGCCGGATCGGACACGGCGCAGTCACCACAGCACCTCGTGAGGGTGATCGCGATCACGGTCGCCGCCGCCGTCGGAGGGCTCCTGTTCGGTTTCGACACCGCCGTCATCAACGGCGCCGTGGATTCGATCCAGGCCGACTTCCAGTTGAGCCCCACGGTCCTGGGCTTCACCGTCGCCATTACGCTCCTCGGCTGCGCAGCAGGTGCCTGGTTCGCCGGCGGACTGGCCGACCGCTGGGGCCGGAAGAAGGTCATGGTGGCGGCCGCCCTCCTGTTCGCCGTCAACTCCGCCGGGTCGGCCTACGCCGCCTCCGAGTGGGACCTCATGGCCTGGCGCCTCGTCGGCGGTCTCGCCATCGGCATCGCCTCCGTGATCGTCCCCGGATACATCGCCGAGATCGCCCCGTCGAAGTGGCGCGGCGGCCTGGCCTCCGTCCAGCAGCTGGCCATCACCGTCGGCATCTTCGCCGCACTGCTCTCCGACGCCTCGCTGGCAGGCGCCGCCGGGGGAGCCGGCAACGAGCTGTGGTGGGGGCTGTCCGCGTGGCGCTGGATGCTCCTGATCGGCGTGATCCCCGCCGTCATCTACGGGGTCCTGGCGCTGATCATCCCCGAATCGCCCCAGTTCCTCATTCGCGCCGGCCGCGACGAGGAAGCGGCGCGCGTCCTGTCCCGTGTCTCCGGCATCGGCGACACCCGGGGCAAGATCCGCCAGATCCGGGAGAGCTTCGAGCGTGAGGACCGCGCGAGCTACCGCGACCTCCGGGGCCCGGCCTTCGGCCTGCAGCCCATCCTGTGGGTCGGCATGGCCATCGCCGCACTGCAGCAGCTGGTGGGCATCAACGCGATCTTCTACTACTCGACCACGCTCTGGAAGTCGGTCGGCTTCAGCGAGAGCGATTCGTTCACGACGTCGGTCATCACCTCGGTCATCAACGTCGCGATGACCTTCGTCGCCATCTTCTTCGTCGACCGGGTGGGCCGCCGCAAGCTGCTCCTCGTCGGCTCCATCGGGATGGCCGTCGGCCTCCTGGCCGCGACCCTCGCCTTCCTGCAGGCCGAGGGATCGGGCGAGGACATCACGCTGCCCGGGGTGTGGGGCCCGGTCGCCCTCGTCGGTGCGAACCTCTTCGTCATCTTCTTCGCCGCCACGTGGGGCCCCGTCATGTGGGTCACCCTCGGCGAGATGTTCCCCAACCGCATCCGCTCCATCGCCCTCGGCGTCGCCACGATGGTCAACTGGGTGTTCAACTTCATCGTGACGCTGACCTTTCCCTGGGTCAGCGAGAACCTCGGTCTCTGGATCATGTACGCGGCCTTCACGGTGTTCGCCGTCCTGTCCTTCCTCTTCGTCCGTACGAGGCTTCCCGAGTTCGCCGGGAAGGACCTCGAGGACAACAGGGAACTCACGCCTGCCTGACGGTCCCGACGGCGGCGCACTAGCGCACCGGCGGCCCTCCGGTCCCACATCGGCAGGGGTCGACAGGAGGCGGAACCCGGGGTGGCGGCCGGTGGTAATTTTGGTTCAGCGAATTTCCAGCTAGACACACACGAATGGAGGCAGGGCCTATGAACAGCTCGGCTAGTACGCGCGGCAAGCGGTCCACAGGCTCGCTCTCGCTGTTTGGACTCATCAAACTCCTGGCGCGCCTGACGCCGCGGCAGGTCAGCGACGAGTTCTCGATCGCCGTCGCACAGATGAAGCAGAAGGGCATCAAGGCCGGAATCGCGGCCGCCTTCCTCGTCGTCGCGCTGGTCTTCGTGCTGTTCTTCGCCGTCGCCCTCGTGGTCGCGGCCATCATGGGCCTCGCCGAGATCATGCCGGCCTGGCTCGCAGCCCTGCTGGTGGCACTCCTCTTCCTCGTGATCGGCGGCATCCTCGCGCTGATCGGCGTCTCGCGGCTCAAGAAGCAACTCCCGCTGGTACCCCAGGATGCCATCCGCGGCATCCGCTACGACCTGGGCGTGCTGAAGGAAGGCCGCAGCTTCGACCCCGCCACCCTCGACGTGAAGAAGCCGAAGGAGGACAAGGACTCCAGGGACGACGCCCGGGACACCAAGCCCAAGGAGCCCACGCCGTCCTACGAGGAACTGCGCGGCCGCTCGGGCGAGCGCCGCACCCACATCGCCGACGCCCGCGATTCGCTCGGCGCCCGTGCGGATGTCAAGGCGCGGCTGGACAAGGCCCGGCACCGCTCGTCGGGGGCCGGCCCGAAGGCCGACGCGTCGAAGGGCAACGGCAGGGTCGCGGCCGTCGCGGTCCGGCGCGAGGTCCCGCACAACACGAGCCTCGCCGACCGGTGGAAGCCCCTGAGCGTCGTCGCCGCCTCCGTGGCCGCGATGCTCGTGATGCTGCGCCGACTCCTCAGCAAGTAGCAGGCAGTACGTTCCAGGACGGCCGCTCGCCCGTGACCAGCACCGCACCGCGGGAGGCCGCGGGGGAGCGGCCGTTCCACTGCATAATGGGGTGGGGAGGCACAGGTGACGAAATCGATCGGGGCCGGAGCGCGGTCCGGCAGCGAGGGCACTGAACTCGCGACGGCATGGACCCTGCCCAACCTCATCACCGTCGTCCGCTTCCTCGGTGCCCCCCTGTTCGTCTGGTTCATCATCCAGCAGCGGTACGGGGCGGCCGTCCTGACCCTCTGCATCGTCGGGTCCACGGACTGGGTCGACGGCTACATCGCCCGTCGCCTCCACCAGGTGTCCGTCGTCGGGAAGTGGCTGGACCCCCTGGCCGACCGGACCGCCCTGATCGTCGTCGCTGTCACGTTCGTCGTGGACGGCATCGCCCCGGCGTGGCTCGTCTGGGCCATCGTCATCCCGGATGTCCTGCTCATCATCAACGCGCTCGTCCTGTTCCGCGGGCCCCTGCATCTCCCCGTCGCCACGATCGGCAAGATCCGGACCGCGCTGCTGCTCGTCGGAGCACCACTGCTCCTGCTGCACCGCGTCGAGGGCTTCGGACACGAATGGATCCTGATCGTCGCCCAGGGGCTGCTCGCCGCCGGGTGCGCGCTGCACCTCGCCGCGTTCTACGCCTACTTCACCGCAGCCCACCGCAAGTACCGGCTGGAGCGGGCCGAGCAGCAGTCGTGCAGCTCCTAGCCATCGTTCTCGCGCTGCTGGGCGCCGTCTTCCTCGCGTTCGGAGCGCAGCGGCAGGGCAGTGCCGTGCGGGCGAACACGGGCGGGCTGTCCCTCAGCTCGTCCGGGTTCGCGCGCCTCCTCGCCAATCCGCGCTGGCTGTTCGGCCTCTTCCTCCTGGGAGCGGGGACAGCCCTGAACGTCGTCGCGCTGAGCCTCGCGAGCCTCACGGTCGTCCAGCCCATCGGCGCGATCGCGCTGGTCATCACCACCGTGGTCAACTCCAGGGACCAGGGCATCCGCATCAACCGCCCCACCGTCGCCGCGATCACCGGGTGCGTCAGCGGCAGCGCCCTCTTCGTGCTGCTCGCCGTGAACGTCACGCGTCAGAACCACTCCATCGATCCGGCCCAGGAACTGTCCGTCGTGCTCCTGCTCGGTGCCGCCGTCGTGGTCTTCGGCTCCCTGGCGGTGCTCGGCCGGCACCGGCTCAACGCCTTCGCCTACATCCTCGGTGCCGGCGTCCTCTTCGGGTTCGTCGCGGTCCTGACGAAGGTCGTCGCCGGTCACCTGCTCGATCCGAACGGCCGGTTCCTGCTCAACGTCCCGTTCCTGACCCTGGTCGCGCTCGCCGGGGCCGCGGCCCTCGGATCCTGGTTCGTGCAGAGCGCCTACGCGACAGGCCCGCCCGATCTCGTCATCGCGGGGCTCACCGTCATCGACCCCATCGTGGGCATCGCCGTGGGGATCACCATCCTCGGCGAACTCCAGCCGGATGTGCGGACGGTCACCGCGCTCGGCATGGGCTCGGCCGCCCTCGTTGCTATTGTGGGGGTCGTTGCCCTGTCCCGACATCATCCCGACGTCGTGAGGAGGCAGCGCTGACACGACCTGCACCAGTTCCGTCCAGCACACCGACGTAGGGGAATCCACGCGTGAGTTACCCGGTTGACTACAAACCCCTGACCATCCTGATCGCCGCGGATACGTATCCGCCCAACGTGAACGGTGCGGCGCAGTTCGGGTACCGGCTCGCGAAGGGCATGAGCGGGCGCGGGCACACGGTGCACGTCCTCGCGCCCCGGGCGTCCAACGGCAGGAGCTTCACCGAGCCGGGTGGGGACTGGACGGTCCACCGCCTCCGCTCGCACAGTGTGCCGACACACGACTACTGGCGCATCTGCTACCCCTGGGAGATTCGACGGGACATCAGTCTGCTCTTCGACCAGGTGCAGCCCGACGTCGTCCACATCCAGTGCCACTACATGGTGGGGGAGTACACGCTGTACGAGGCGGTGCGACGGGGCATCCGCGTGGTGGCCACCAACCACTTCATGCCCGAGAACCTCAATCCCTTCCTGCCGTTCCCCGAGTGGCTGAAGCGGATCGTCGCGAAGAACTCGTGGAAGGACATGGGCAAGGTGATGGCCAAGGCTGCCGCCGTGACCACGCCGACCCCCCTCGCCGCGAAGGCCATGCGGGACCACGCCTTCCTCACCGAGGTGCTGCCCGTCTCGAACGGGATCGACTCCGCCGCCTACGAACGGCAGCCCGGCGAGACGATCGAGCCCCACCAGCACCCCACCGTCCTCTTCGTGGGACGGCTCGCCGAGGAGAAGCACGTCGATGTGCTCATCGACGCCGTGGCCAAGACCCCCGAGCACCTCCGCGTCCACCTGGAGATCGTCGGCGGTGGCGAGGTGAAGGCCGCCCTGCAGGCGCAGGCCGCCCGCCTCGGCATCGGCGACCGCGTCATCTTCCGGGGCCTGATCGACGACGAGGAGCTGCGCAGGAGCTACATCCGCGCCTCCGTGTTCTGCCAGCCCGGGACGGCGGAACTGCAGTCACTCGTCACGCTGGAGGCGATGTCGGCCTCGACGCCCGTGCTGCTCGCCGATGCCATGGCGCTGCCGCACCTGGTGTCCGACGGGAAGAACGGCTTCCTGTTTGAACCCGGGAACTCCGACGAACTGGCCCGCCGCATCACCGAGATCCTCGAGCTGTCCCCCGAGGACCAGCAGACGATGGGTGCGGCGAGCCGGGAGATGGTGAACAAGCACGACATCCACGCGACGCTCGCGACCTTCGAAGGGCTCTACTACGGGACCCTCTCCACGCACGGGACCCTCTCCGCGCACGGAGTGCGGAGTGGCTCCGACGACGAATCGGTCGACGGGCCCGCCGACGAGTCCGCCGACAGCGAGGCGGACGCCCTCCGCTTACAATGAAACCTGCGTTCGGTGCCCCGGGGAACAGTCCGGGACCGACGCATCGGGGGCGGTACGCCCCTGGGGGGCTGTAGCTCAGCTGGTTAGAGCAGCGGACTCATAATCCGTTTGTCCTGGGTTCAAGCCCCAGCAGCCCTACCGACCGGGTCGAGCACGACCCTCGCCAATGCGCCGTCCACGCCCGTGGGCGGCGCATCCGTGCATTCCGGGTCCACCGCTGGCCGGCGCTCCGCCGGTGGACCGCTGGCGCCCTAAGTTACTGGCGAGTAACATAGGGCCATGAGCGCGTCGCGCCCGTCAGGCTGTCCGCCTGGAGTGTGCTGGTCGCCGCTGACCAGAGGAAGGGAATTCCGATGAGCAAGACGTCGATCGATGTCAACGACCTCCCCTACCCGGGCGGCGACTTCTATGCATTCGAGGAGCTGCTGTCCGACAAGGAGCGCTCCCGGCTCGAGGAGATCCGGTCCTGGCTCGCCCTCGAAGTCCGGCCGAATGCCGTCGCCTGGTGGAACCAGGGTTCCTTCCCGAAGGAGCTCATCCCGAAGATCGCCGAACTCGATCCGGTGAGCCCCGTGCACCGTCAGGGCTACTCCAACCTCTTCGCGGGCATCTCCCACGCCGAGTTCACCAGGGCGGACACCTCCTTCGCCACCTTCCTCGGCGTCCACGACGGCCTGTTCACCGGCTCGATCGAACTGCTCGCCTCGAAGGAGCAGCAGGAGGAGTGGCTGCCGGACATCTACGCCCTCCGGAAGATCGGGGCCTTCGGCCTGACGGAACCGCTCGGCGGCTCGGACGTCGCGGGAGGAACGCGGACCACGGCGCGCCGGAACGGCGACTCGTGGACCCTGAACGGCGCCAAGCGCTGGATCGGCAACGCCACCTTCTCCGACTGGGTGGTCATCTACGCCAGGGACCTCGAGGACAACCAGGTCAAGGGCTTCCTGGTGGACACGACGACCCCCGGCTTCACCTCGACGAAGATCGAGAACAAGATCGCCCTCCGCTCCGTCGAGAACGCGGACATCGTGCTGGACAACGTCGTCGTCCCCGATGAATTCCACCTGAAGGGCGCGAACAGCTTCCGGGATACGAACAAGGTCCTGAAGGTGACCAGGCTGGCCGTCGGGTGGCAGGCCGTGGGCCAGCAGCTGGCAGCCTTCGACGTCGCACGCCGCTACGCGGTGGAGCGCGAGCAGTTCGGCAGGCCCATCGCCAGCTTCCAGCTCGTTCAGCAGCAGCTCGTCCAGATCCTCGGCAACGCCATGAGCTCCATGGGCATGATGGTGCGCCTCTCCCAGCTCGAGGACGCAGGCAAGGCGAAGGACGAGCAGTCGGCCCTCGCGAAGGCCTTCACCACGGCCCGCATGCGCGAGAGTGTCGCCGCAGGACGCAACATCCTGGGCGGCAACGGCATCGTCACCGACTTCGAGATGGCGAAGATCTTCTCCGACGCGGAGGCGGTGTACTCGTACGAGGGCACTCAGGAGATCAACACGCTCGTCGCGGGCAGGTCGATCACCGGCATCGCCGCCTTCGTCTAGGGGGAGGCGCGGCGGGGAAGGGGTCGGACGGGCACCGTCCGGCCCCTTCCTGCGTCCTGCCGCGACCGTCCGCCGCCCAGCGGAAGGAGTACCGAGGGACGCCGGTCCAGCACGAAGGACAGCGGGTCCACGTACTCGCCGTCCACGCGGACCCCCCAATGCAAGCACGGTTGCCTGCAGTGCCTCGGAGGGCCGCCGGCCGCCGGCCCGGCGAGCATCGCCACGACGTCACCCCGGCCGACCCGCCGGCCTTTCGCGAGGTCCGTCGTGACGGGCTCGAAGCTGCTGATCCGTCCGCCGCCATGATCGATCGACAGCACTCCGCGGTCCACGACGGTTCCTGCGAAGGAGACGACTCCGTCGGCAGGACTGACGACGACCGGCCCGCCGGCACCTGCGGAGAGGTCCACCCCGCGGTGGCCTCGTTTCCATGGCTGCGGCGGCTTCTCGAAGGGCCGCAGGACCTCCGGAACCGGGGTCAGCGGCCAGGACCATTCGGGGACGACGTCTGCTGCGGCCCCGGCAGGACCTGCGGGGCTGCCGACCAGGGTGCCGGCCAGGGCCAGCACCAGGACCGCGCTGACCGCGACCGTGGGGAATCGAAAGAGAACCGCGGCCGAGGGGAGACCCGGGCGAGCAGGGCAGACGGGGGTGCGGGCGGGGCGGGGCGCCGGGGAACCAGTCATGGGGAAACCCTGCCGGATGCACATCCGGGCGGGGACGGCGGCCCAAGCCATGTGGACAACCACCGCCCCTGGAATCGCGACGCCGGGGGAGCGGGGGCAGCCGGCGCCGGGCCCGGCCCGGCGCCGGCGCTGTAGTACACTGGGACGAGCAGTCTGCTGCTCCCACCTCCTCGTGCCTACGGCTTCGTCGCGGGATGGGATCCCCAGGCTGACTACGCGTGCCTGCGATTCAGTGCCCACCAAGGGTGCCGAAGTGCCCGCCCTGCGGTCCGGCGAAGTCCGGAAGGGGAGGGGACGTCTGCGACGACGACCAGGCACCAGGACGTACCAGCCACCCCGGCCGGTACCGAGATAACCGTCAACAAGCTTCCGGCGGCGCATCGCGCCCGAGCCGAAGCTGAAGAAAGGCAGAAAATGCCAGTCGTAACCATGCGCCAGCTGCTCGACAGCGGCGTCCACTTCGGTCACCAGACCCGCCGTTGGAACCCGAAGATGAAGCGCTTCATCTTCACCGAGCGCAACGGCATCTACATCATCGATCTCCAGCAGTCGCTGGGCTACATCGACCGCGCGCACGAATTCGTGAAGGCCACCGTCGCCCACGGCGGAACCGTCCTCTTCGTCGGTACGAAGAAGCAGGCCCAGGAAGCGATCGCCGACCAGGCGACCCGCGTCGGCCAGCCCTACGTGAACCAGCGCTGGCTCGGTGGAATGCTCACCAACTTCCAGACGGTCTCCAAGCGCATCCAGCGCATGAAGGAACTCGAAGAGATCGACTTCGACGACGTCGCCGGCTCGGGCCACACCAAGAAGGAGCTCCTGCTCCTCAAGCGTGAGCTCACCAAGCTGCAGAGCAACCTCGGCGGTATCCGCAACCTGACCAAGGCCCCCTCGGTCGTCTGGGTTGTCGACACCAAGAAGGAGCACCTCGCCATCGACGAGGCGAAGAAGCTCAACATCCCCGTCGTCGCGATCCTCGACACCAACTGCGATCCGGACGAGGTCGACTTCCCGATCCCGGGCAACGACGACGCCATCCGCGCCGTGAACCTCCTCACCCGCGTCATCGCGGACGCCGTGGCCGAAGGCCTCATCGCCCGCAACAACCGCGCGAACGGTAACGACGCCGCAGCGGCCGAAGAGCCCATGGCCGAGTGGGAGCGCGAACTGCTCGAGGGCGGCGCCGATGCTCCTGCAGCCGAGGCAGCAGCCCCGGCCACCTCCGAGTCGCCCGCCGCCGATCAGGCTCCCGCCGAAGCCGAGGCGCTCGCCGCCGAGGCTCCCGCAGCTGCAGGCCTGCCTGCCGAGGAAGTCTCCTCCAGCGACACCAAGTAGTCCTTATTGCGTAAGGGGTGTGGGTGAAACCACGCCCCTTACGCATGTTCCGCAGGCGATCACCGCGTGACGCCTGCTCCGTGGGTCCAGGCCCCCGGTAGCTCTTCGTAGATCCACATCAACTTAGGAGTTCGTATGGCAAATTTCACTGCCGCTGACATCAAGGCCCTGCGCGAGCGCACGGGCGCCGGCATGATGGACGTCAAGAAGGCCCTCGACGAAGCCAACGGCGACGCCGACAAGGCCCTGGAACTGATCCGCATCAAGGGCCTCAAGGGTGCCACGAAGCGTGAGGGCCGCTCGACCGCCGAGGGCCTCGTCGCCGCCCGCGTCGACGGCAACGTCGGCGTCATGGTCGAGGTCAACTGCGAGACCGACTTCGTCGCGAAGGCCGGCCCGTTCATCGACTTCTCCAACAAGGTGCTCGCCGCCGCCATCGAGTCCGGTGCCGCCGACGTCGAGAGCCTCCTGTCCTTCGAGCTCGACGGCAAGCCCGTCTCCGAGCACGTCATCGAAGCCGGGGCACTGCTGGGCGAGAAGGTCGACGTCCGCCGTATCGCGCGGGTCGAGGGCCAGATCGTCGACGCCTACCTGCACAAGACGTCCAAGGACCTCCCCGCCCAGGTCGGCGTGCTCTTCGCCGTCGAGGGTTCGGGGGACTCCGCTGTCGAGGCCGCGCACGACGTCGCGGTCCACATCGCCGCCTACGCGCCCACGTACCTGACCCGCGAGCACGTCCCCGCCGAGCTGGTCGAGTCGGAGCGCCGCATCGCCGACGAGACCGCACGCGCCGAGGGCAAGCCCGAGCAGGCACTCGCGAAGATCGTCGAGGGACGCCTCACCGGCTTCTTCAAGGAGGGTGTCCTGGTGGACCAGGCATTCGCCAAGGACGCGAAGAAGTCCGTCGCGACGGTCCTTTCCGACGCCAACGCCAAGGCCACGGCCTTCGCACGCTTCCGCGTCGGCGCCTAGGCTCCAGGCCGAGGCCCAGCACGAAACGAAGGGCGGCCGCCATCGGGGTGGCCGCCCTTTCCTGCGCTCGGGAGGCGCCCCGTATCCTGTAACGGGTCCGGCAACATCCCGCACCTCGCACCACCCGCCGTCCGACCCAGGACGGCCGACAACCCAACGCCACGGGAGGCACTTCATGGACACCACTTCCACCGCTCGAACGGGTGGTACCGGAGGCCGGCGCCGGGTCCTCCTCAAGCTTTCCGGTGAGGTCTTCGGCGGCGGCAAGCTCGGCGTCGACCCGGAGACCGTCCGGTCCGTGGCCAAGCAGATCGCGGCCACCGTGGGCGACGTGGAGGTCGCGATCGTGGTCGGCGGAGGCAACTTCTTCCGCGGCGCCGAACTCTCGCAGAGCGGCATGGACCGCTCTCGCGCCGACTACATGGGCATGCTCGGAACCGTCATGAACTGCCTCGCCCTGCAGGACTTCCTCGAGCAGGACGGCGTCGAGACGCGCGTGCAGAGCGCCATCACGATGGGCCAGGTCGCCGAGGCATACATCCCGCGGCGCGCCATCCGCCACCTCGAGAAGGGACGCGTGGTCATCTTCGGTGCCGGCGCGGGCCTTCCCTACTTCTCCACCGACACCGTGGCAGCGCAGCGCGCCCTGGAAGTCCACGCGGACGAGGTCCTGATGGCGAAGAGCGGCGTCGACGGCGTGTACACGGCCGATCCCCACAAGGACCCGACGGCGGAGAAGCTCGACACGCTGTCCTATGACGAGGCCCTGCGCCGTGACATCCGCGTCATGGACCAGACCGCCATGACGATGTGCAAGGACAACAAGCTCGCGATGGTCGTCTTCGGCATGGAGGGCGAAGGCAACGTGACGCGCGCCATCCGCGGCGAGAAGCTCGGGACGCTCGTCACCGTCTAGCCGGGCGGCGTACCCTCGCGGAGCGAGCGGGGCAACGGCGCCCTTCCGGCGCCTGGACGTCACGCGTCCCCGCCTGGGGGCTTGAACTAGGATTGAACACTGGAACGGTTGCCGGGCAGCCGACTGCGGACCGAAGGAGACATTGTGATCGAAGAGACCTTGCTGGAAGCCACCGACAAGATGGACAAGGCCGTGGAGGTTGCAAAGGACGATTTCGCCACGGTCCGCACCGGGCGCGCCAACGCCTCGCTGTTCTCCAAGGTGGTGGTGATGTACTACGGCGCTCCCACCCCGCTGCAGCAGCTGGCGTCGTTCCAGAACCCCGAAGCCCGCACACTGCTCATCACGCCGTTCGATCGGGCGTCACTCAACGACATCGAGAAGGCGCTGCGTGATTCCGATCTCGGCGCCAACCCGTCCAACGACGGCAACGTGATCCGGGTGGTCCTGCCCGAGCTGACGCAGGAGCGCCGTAAGGAATACGTGAAGCTGGTGAAGACGAAGGCGGAGGACGCCAAGATCTCGATCCGCAACATCCGCCGCAAGGCGAAGGACGGCATCGACAAGGCGGTCAAGGACGGCGACTCGGGCGAGGACGAGGGCTCGCGCGCGGAGAAGGAACTCGACGCGCTGACCAAGTCCCGCGTCGACCTCATCGACGACCTGCTGAAGCGCAAGGAAGCCGAGCTGCTCGAGGTCTGATGGCAGACCTCGATCCTCCCGGCGCGGGCCTCGGTCGACCAACAGGTCCCGACGCCGGGACAGACACCACCCGCGCAGCCGTCGTCTCGGCCGACGTTCCGCCATCGGGCGCCGTGCATGGTGGTGCCTCGTCCGCCGCGTCACCGGAAGCGTCACCGGGTGAAGTGCCGGGTGCAGTGCCGGGTGCGGGAGACCCCACGTCCGGTGCCGCACCCACCCCCGGACCGCGCAGGGCGAGCCGTGCCGGGCGCGCATCCGGCCACGGGCTGTTCCGGCGTCGCCGTCCCATCCGCGAGCCGGGTAAGCCCTCGCGTGCCGGCCGCAACCTGCCGGCCGCGATCGGCGTCGGCGCGGGGCTCCTGATCCCGGTCCTCGTGGGCCTGTTGTTCTTCCCGATCGTCTTCGTGGGGATCGTCACCCTGTTCGGCGCCGTCGGCGTCTGGGAGATCTGCCGGGCGCTCGAGATCCGGCGCATCCACGTGCCCCTCGTGCCCACCCTCGCCGGCTCCCTGGTCCTTCCGTCCTCCGCCTATTTCGGCGGAGCCGAGGGCCTCGCCGTCGCCGCGGTGTTCTCCGTGGTCGGCCTCTTCCTCTGGCGTTCGCTCGATCCCGCGCCCGATGCCGGGAAGAGCCTCATGGCCGGTGCCTTCACGGTGCTGTGGGTGCCGTTCATGCTGAGCTTCGCGATGCTGCTGATGCGCGGGGAGGGCGGCTTCCTCGTGATTGCGACGCTGCTGCTGCTCGTCGTCGCGAACGACACCTTCGGCTACCTGATCGGGGCGTTCTTCGGGAAGCACGCCATGGCGCCGAAGATCAGCCCCAAGAAGTCCTGGGAGGGTTTCGGCGGGTCGATCGGCGGGGCGTTCGTGGTCGGCGGCCTGTGCGCCGTGTTCCTGCTGGGGCAGCCGCTGTGGATCGGACTGGTGCTCGCCGTCGCCATCGTGGCCTCCGCCACCGCCGGCGACCTCGCGGAATCGATGATCAAGCGCGAGCTCGGCGTCAAGGACATGAGCACCATCCTGCCCGGCCACGGCGGGGTCATGGACCGCCTCGACTCGATCGTCTTCGCGTCCCCGATGGCGTACCTGCTGTCCGTTACATTTGTACCGGGGATGATGTAGCCGCAGGTCAGCGGCGGGAACCCCGGAGCCGGACGGCTCCCGCACGGTCTCACGAAACACTCGCCAGAAGGACTGACCATGGATGTCGCCCGCCCGGGCAGTTCCCCGTTCGCACGCGTCGGACGCCGGGAGTTCGGCTACAACACGCGCCAGGTGGACCGTTTCCTGACGAAGGCCCGCGCGCACTACGACGCGGAACATCCCAACGGTGCCATCACGAGCAAGGATGTGCGCGGCATGTCCTTCGACCCGGCCCGGGGCGGCTACGAGCCCTCCGCCGTCGACGCCGCGCTGGACCGGCTCGAGGACGTCTTCGCGCAGCGGGAACGCGACCACGTGATCGCCACGGAGGGCGAGGAGGCGTGGCTGCGGACGATCGGACGCACCGCCGCAGTGCTCCGGAGGCGCCTGCACCGGCCCGCGGGGGAGCGCTTCCGCCGTCCGACGAGGACGAAGAGCCCGAGCTACAACGTCGAGGACGTGGACCGCCTGTGCGACGAGCTCCTGCAGTACCTCGAGAACAGCGCTCCGATGAGCGTCGACGTCGTCCGCCGGGCCGTGTTCCGGGAGGCCAGGGGCGCGGACGGCTACGAGGAGAACCAGGTGGACTCCTTCCTGGAGCGCGTGGTGGAACTCATGGCGGGCATCGACTGAACTCCGCCTGACGCCCCCGACGTCCGGGCGGCCGGCAGGGTCAGTGCGGCTCCGGCGTATGCAGGCGGGCGAGCACGCGGGAGGCGGATGCCGGCCGCCGCCCCTCCGTCGCCCGCGAGACGAGCACCATGGTGAGGAACGCCGTCGGCACGGTCCACAGCGCGGGCTGGTCCAGCACCACCCACCGCTCTCCGGCACCCGGCCCCAGCAGTGCCGATCCCGCGATCGCGCCCCCGCACAGCACCGCTCCGGCGAGCATCCCCGCGACGGCTCCCGCATCCGTCAGCCCGCGCCACCAGATCCCGAGGAGCAGCAGCGGGCAGATGGTGGAGGCCGTGAAGGCGAACACGGAGCCGACGCTGCCGGCCAGCGCCAGGCTGTCCGTCAGCAGGGCGAGAACGAGCGGGATGAGCGCCGAGAGGAGTGCCGCCCGCCGGAAGCCGGCGACGCTGCCCTGGAAGAACTCCTGGCTCACCACGCCGGCGAGCGACACCACGAGGCCGCTCGTCGTCGAGAGGAACGCCGCGAAGGCACCGGCGGTCACCAGGGCGGACAGCAGGTCGCCGGCGGCGCCGTCGAAGATGCGGCCCGGCAGCAGGAGGACTGTGGCGTCCGCCGCCCCCTCCGCCGCGAGCTCCGGCATGTGGATCCTCCCCAGGATCCCGTACACGGTGGGGAACAGGTAGAACACGGAGAGCAGGCCGAGGACGATCAGCGTCGTTCGTCGCGCCGACGCGCCGTCGGGGTTCGTGTAGAAACGGACGAGGACGTGGGGCAGCCCGAGGGTCCCGAACAGGAGCGCGATGACCAGCGAGATGGTGCCGTAGAGGGACGCGCCCGCCGTCGCATCGAGGTCGGCGCTGAAGGCGCTCCCGCCTGCCGTGACGGGCTGGCCCTCCGCGCCGAGGCGGACGAGGATGAACGCCGCCGGAACCGCGAGGGCCGTGAGCTTGAGCCAGTACTGGAAGGCCTGCACGAAGGTGATCGAGCGCATCCCACCGGTCACCACGCTGAGGCACACCACGACGACGACGGCGAGCGGGCCCACCCAGGCGGGGAGGCCCGTGGTGATACGGACGGTCAGTGCCGCGCCGTGCAGTTGCGGGACGATGTAGAGCCAGCCGACGACGACGACGAGCATGCTCGTCACGCGGCGCACCAGCAGCGAGTCGAGCCGCGCCTGCGCGAAGTCCGGGATGGTGTAGGCCCCGGAACGGCGCAGGGGAGCGGCGACGAACAGCAGGAGCATGAGGTATCCGGCGGTGTAGCCGATCGGGAACCAGAGGGCGTCCGCGCCGGAGATCATGATGAGGCCCGCGATGCCGAGGAAGCTGGCCGCGGACAGGTACTCGCCGCCGATGGCGGAGGCGTTCCACCAGGGGCGGACGGTGCGTGACGCGACGTAGAAGTCGCCGGTGGTCCGCGAGATGCGCAGGCCGTAGATGCCGATCAGCACGGTGCAGAGCGCGACGAGGACGAGGGCCGTGTAGCCGACGGCGGGGCTCAGCTGCAGGGCCTCGTTGTCCAGGGCGTCAGTCATCGTCCACGAGGTCCTGGAAGCGGCGCTCGTTGCGCGACGCGCTGCGGACGTAGAGGACGGCGCAGCCGATGACCAGGGGATAGACCCCGAGGCCGAGCAGCAGCCAGGGGATGGGTACGGTCAGGATCGTCACGCCGTTGATCGCGGGGAACAGTGCGAGCAGCACCGGGATGCCGATGAGGATGACCAGGAACCCGCCGGCCACCACGAGGGCCAGGCGCAGCTGCGACCGGATCAGCGACGCGACGAACAGCTGGCCCACCTCGGACTGCTCGGCCATCTCGCGTGCCACGGGGAAGGAAGCCCCGGTGGCGCGGGCAGCCGTCCTGGGAGCGGTGACCCGGACGCGGCGGGGGACCTCCGGACTGTCGTGCATCAGAGGGACTCCTCCCCGGGGAGGGCCGCGGCCGGCAGCGGATGCACGGCCGTCAGTGGCTCGGACGGAGCCGGGTCGCCTCGAGCTTCTCCCGGACGTCGGGAAGGTGCCGGCGGCTGACCGGCAGCTCGGCGTCGCCGACGAAGAGGCTGGCGCGGCCGGCACCGATGCGGACCTTCCGTACCTGGTCCATCGCCACGAGGTAGGAGCGGTGCGTCCGGAGGAACCCGGCTTCGGCCCACTGGCGCTCGAGGTCGTTGAGGGGGATGCGGATCAGGTAGCTCGCCTCGGAGGTGTGGAGGCGGGCGTAGTCGCCCTGTGCCTGGACGTAGCGGACGTCGTCGCGCCGGATCATCCGGCTCACGCCGCCCTGGTCGACGGTGATCACTTCGGGTGCCGCCGTCGAGCCTTCCATGAGCTCGCAGATCCGCCGGACGGACTCCGTGAGCCGCTCGGTCCGGACGGGCTTCAGGAGGTAGTCGACGGCGCGCAGCTCGAACGCCTCGAGCGCCCGGTCCTCGTCGGCGGTGACGAAGACGACGGCGGGAGGACGGGGAAAGCGCGAGACCGCACGGGCGATGTCGAGTCCGGACAGGGACGGCATGTGGATGTCGAGGAACAGGGCGTCCACATCGTGCTGCTCGAGGGTCCTCAGCGCCTCCGCGCCGCTCGACGCGCGGTGGATCGTGCCGATCCGCGCGTCCTTGCCGAGCAGGAATGCCAGTTCCTCGACGGCGGGGAGTTCATCGTCGGCGATGAGAACATTGACCATGTGTCCTAGGTTACGCGGCTCACGCCTGGTGGTCGGGCTGCGACTTGGGCACCCGCATGGTGATCAGCGTGCCCGCGCCGGGCGCCGTGTCGATGATCAGGCCGTGGTCGTCGCCGTACACCTGGCGCAGGCGCGAGTCGACGTTGCGCAGCCCCACGTGGACCCCCTCGGTGTGGCCCGCGAGGACGGACCGGAGGTGTTCCGGATCGATGCCGACGCCGTCGTCCTCGATGGTCACCTCGGCGAAGGGCCCGACGTCGTGGGCCGTGATGGTGATGTTCCCGACGCCGTCCTTCGAGTCGAGGCCGTGGCGCACCGCGTTCTCCACCAGCGGCTGGAGGCTGAGGAAGGGGATCACGGTGCTGAGGACCTCCGGGCCGATCTCGAGGCGGACCTTCAGCCGATCCCCGAAGCGCGCGCGCTCGAGCAGGAGGTAACGGTCGATGCTCCGCAGCTCCTCGGCCACGGTGGTGAAGTCGCCGTGGCGGCGGAAGGAGTAGCGCGTGAAGTCGGCGAACTCGACCACGAGCTCACGGGCCCGCTGTGGGTCCGTATTGATGAAGGACGCGATGGCGTTGAGCGAGTTGTAGATGAAGTGCGGGCTGATCTGCGCACGGAGGGCACGTACTTCCGCCTCCGCCAGCAGCCGCCGGGACGAGTCCAGTTCCGCGAGCTCCACCTGCGTGGACACCCAGCCCGCGAGCTCGTTGGTGGCGCGGACGAGTCCGGCGTTGACGTCTCCCGCGAAGGCGCCGACAGTGCCCACCACGCGCTTGTCCCCGCGGACCGGGGACAGCACGAGTTCGCCGAGGCCGGTCAGGCCCGCGGCGTCGAGGCGCTGGCGGCGGAAGATCTGGGTGCGGCCGCTCTCGAGGACCTGCCGGACCAGCGGCATCACGTCGGGTGCGGCCGTGCGCTCGCCGTCCCAGGCCAGCACGCCCGCGTCGTCGCTGATGAGGAGGATGTCGCAGCGCAGGAGTCCGCGCAGGTGGCGTGCCGCCTTCGGAGCCCCGGCCGGTGTGAGGCCCTCGCGCAGGTGCTCGGAGGCGAGGGCGGCCGTGTGGAGCGTGTCGTAGGTGGCGCGGTCGGCGTCGGAGCCGAGATCCCGGTAGGAGCGTGAGAGGCGGAACCCGAGCGAGGCCACGACGGCGAGGGTGATGATGGCGACGGCGCACACCAGCGCGGTGTCGACGGCGGCGCTGAACATGGTTCCAGCCTAGCCTCCGGGCTTTCCGTCCGACGGGAGCCCGCGACACCGCTGGGATCAGGACGGGAGCGGGACGGGAGCATGCAGCGGTCCCGGCACGAACCCCGGGGGCGGCGCTCGCCGCGTCCGCCGACCGTTCGGCGCATCGTGCTGTGCACTCACCGACGGGGTGCCGTGCGCTGCTGGTGACGGTCGTCGTCGTGCCGCACAGTGATGGGAGTCACACCGACGTGCTCTTGTGCGCGGCGACGAGGCCGCGCGGCGGCCGGCGTGACGTCCGATAGAAGGAGGAACAATGGGTTCGCACCCAGTCGAGCCGGTTTCCGGCTCCGGTGCTGCCGTCGACTTCACCGAAGTCCAGCAGACCGAGCAGTTCAAGGACCTGCGCAAGCGCCATCGCAGCTTCGTCTTCCCCATGGCAGTGTTCTTCCTGCTCTGGTACTTCGCCTACGTGCTGCTGGCCGACTACGCGCACGACTTCATGGCGACGCCGGTCTTCGGCAACATCAACATCGGCATCATCCTCGGGCTGCTGCAGTTCGTCAGCACCTTCGCCATCACCATGTGGTACGTCAGCTACGCCAACAGGCGTCTCGACCCCATCGCCGCCAGCATCCGGCATGAGCTCGAGGAAGCGGCACCCGAAGTGTTCATCGACCCAGCAGGCGGAAACAAATGATCCCCACGACCGGGGCGGGCCTCCGCCTGCCACTCCAGACCGCCGAGGCAACGACCGTCGGTTCCCCGATCCTCAACATCTCGATCTTCGGCCTGTTCGTCGCGATCACCCTCGTGATCGTGCTGAGGGCCAGCCGCAACAACAAGACGGCGGCGGACTACTACGCGGCCGGGCGCTCGTTCACCGGTCCGCAGAACGGTACCGCCATCGCGGGCGACTACCTCTCGGCCGCCTCCTTCCTGGGCATCGTCGGTGCCATCGCCATCAACGGCTATGACGGATTCCTGTACTCGATCGGTTTCCTCGTGGCCTGGCTCGTGGCGCTGCTCCTCGTCGCGGAACTCCTCCGCAACACGGGCAAGTTCACCATGGCGGACGTCCTGTCCTTCCGGCTCAAGCAGCGGCCCGTCCGCATCGCAGCTGCCATCACCACCCTGGCGGTCTGCTTCTTCTACCTGCTCGCCCAGATGGCCGGTGCGGGCGGACTCGTCTCGCTCCTGCTCGGCATCAACGACAAACTCGGACAGTCCATCGTCATCACGGTCGTCGGCGTCCTCATGATCATGTACGTGCTGATCGGTGGCATGAAGGGCACCACCTGGGTGCAGATCATCAAGGCCTGCCTGCTGATCGCCGGCGCATTCGTCATGACGGTCTGGGTCCTGGCGATCCACGGCTTCAACCTCTCCACCCTGCTCGGTGCCGCCGTCGAGACCTCCGGCAACGCGGCCATCACGAGCCCGGGCCTGCAGTACGGCATCAGCGCCATCACCAGGCTCGACTTCCTGTCCCTGGCGCTCGCGCTCGTGCTCGGGACGGCTGCCCTGCCGCACGTGCTCATGCGCTTCTACACCGTGCCCACCGCCAAGGAGGCCCGACGCTCGGTGGTCTGGGCCATCTGGCTCATCGGCGCCTTCTACCTCTTCACCCTCGTGCTGGGCTACGGCGCCAGCGCGCTGATCGGCGCGGACCGTATCAAGGCGGCACCCGGCGGCGTGAACTCCGCAGCGCCGCTGCTGGCCTACGAGCTCGGCGGGTCCATCCTGCTCGGACTCATCTCCGCCGTCGCGTTCGCCACGATCCTGGCGGTCGTCGCGGGCCTGACCATCACGGCGGCCGCCTCGTTCGCCCATGACATCTACGCCAGCGTCATCCGCCGCGGCAAGGTGGACCCCGACGGCGAGGTCAAGGTGGCCCGCCGCACGGTGATCGTGATCGGCCTGGTGTCCATCGCCGGCGGTATCGGCGCCCAGGGGCAGAACGTGGCATTCCTGGTGGCGCTCGCATTCGCCGTCGCGGCCAGCGCCAACCTGCCCACCATCCTCTACTCGCTGTTCTGGCGGAAGTTCAACACCCAGGGAGCGGTCTGGAGCATGTACGGCGGCCTCGGCTCCGCGATCCTCCTCATCGCCCTCTCGCCCGTCGTCTCCGGCGGCGAGAAGTCGATGATCCAGGGGGCGGACTTCTCGCTGTTCCCCCTGAGCAACCCGGGCATCGTCTCCATCCCGCTCGCGTTCTTCCTCGGCTGGCTGGGCACCACGCTCTCCAGGACGAAGGAGGACCCGATGAAGCAGGCCGAGATGGAAGTACGGTCGCTCACCGGCGTCGGCGCCGAGAAGGCCACCGACCACTGACGCACACCCGCAGGACGAACGAGGCCGCCCCACCCGGGGCGGCCTCTTTCGTCTTAACTGGTTCGTCGTGGGGGACTATGGTTCCAGGAGCCGGAGGACACCCGCCAGCGCGGCCGGCATGCTCACGTCCGGGTCGTACAGCCACTGGAGCTGGATGCCGTCGAACACGCCGATGATGATACGCGCAGCGTCCTCGGGGGAGATGTCCGCGCGGATCTCACCGCGCGCCTGCGCATCGGCGATGTTCCCGGCGGTCCTCTCGACGAGCCACGCGTAGCGGTTCCGGAAGTAGTCCCTGGCGGCGTGTCCCGGCCGGGTCGCGGTGGCAGATGCCACGGCGAACAGCGCGGTCAGGCCGGGATGCTGCTCATTGCGCTCGGCGATGCCCGGAAGGTCGGCGAGGGCTATCGCCGCCCCGCCGGTCCACGCGGTGTTCTGCTCGTCGCGGTCGGCGAGCACCGCGGTCAGCAGGTCCTGCTTGCCGCTGAAGTAGTGGAACAGTGTTGCTTCCTTGATGCCTGCCCGCTCCGCGACGAGCTTGAGGGTGGTGCCCTCAAATCCCTCGGCGGCGAAGACGTCCGCGGCGATCCTCAGCAGGTCGCGACGCCGTTCGATGCCCTTGGCATAGGTGCCCGGCGCCTTTCCGCTCATGGGTCGAGTGTAAAGGGTGACCTGCAGCCGCGGCACAAAACCTAGTGTTGCTCGGTTTTGTGTAACCTGGCACACACCAGGACAACCTGTACCCATTACGAAGGAGTAATCATGGGCAAGAATTCGGACGCGGGAACGAGCCGCGCCACGGCACCGCGCACGAGTGCAGCAGGCAGGCGACGAGGTCGGGGACCCGTCGCCGCCGTCACCGCCGGCGCATTGCTGGCGACGATCCTCGCATCAGGGTCGGCGGCGAGCGCAGCTCCCCAGCAGAAGGTCCGCCAGCCGGCACTGGACAGCCGGTCCGCGGAGATCATCAGGGTGGATGGGCGGTCCTTCCGCGACCTCGACGGGAACGGCACGCTGACCCCTTACGAGGACTGGCGCCTCAGCCCGGAGGAACGCGCGACGGACCTCGTCGCGCGGCTCTCCCTCGAGGAGAAGGCCGGGCAGCTCATGCACGCCTCCCTGACGGGCAGGGGCACCTACGACCGCGCCGTGTTCTCCCGGCTCCTCGAGGAACGCCACATCACCACGTTCATCTCCCGGCTCGGGGTCGGGGCGGGAACCCTCGCGAGCGAGCACAACGACCTCCAGGCGCTCGCCGAGCAGCAGCCGTTCGGCATCCCCCTGAAGATCAGCACCGATTCACGCAACGGCTTCACCGTGACGGAGGGGCAGACCGTCTCGAACGGTGACTTCACCCCGTTCCCCGACCCGATCGGCATGGGAGCGGTGGACGATCCGGAAACGACCAAAGCGATGGCCGACATCATCCGCAGGGAGTACCGCGCGGTCGGCATCCACGAGGCGCTGTCCCCGCAGGCAGACCTTGCCACCGAGCCCCGGTGGACCCGTATCAACGGCACGTTCGGCGCCACGGGCGAGGAGGTGCGCGAACACGTCCAGGCCTACGTCGAGGGGATGCAGGGCGGATCGGACGGACTCACCCCGGACAGCGTCGCCACGGTCGTCAAGCACTGGGTGGGCTACGGCGCCCAGGTCAACGGCTACGACAGCCACTACTACTACGGCCGGTACGCGGCGTTCCCCGGCAACAACTTCGAGGAGCACCTGACCCCCTACGAGGGCGCCTTCGCCGCCGGGGCCTCGGGCATCATGCCGACCTACTCGATCCTGCAGGACCTGGAGCGCAACGGGACGGCCGTGGAGCAGGTGGGCGCGAACCACAACGAGTACCTCCTGCAGGACGTGCTGCGCGGGGAGTACGGGTTCGACGGCGTCATCACGTCGGACTGGGGCATCGCCAACGACTGCCCGGCGTCGTGCCTGGCACTCCGTCCGCCGCTGTCCTTCGTCGGAGCACACGGAGCGGGCATGCCGTGGGGCGTCGAGGACCTGACGCTGGCCGAGCGCTACGCGAGCGCGGTGAACGCGG
The DNA here is from genome assembly GCF_054510855.1 of Arthrobacter rhamnosi. Classification (NCBI taxonomy): domain Bacteria; kingdom Bacillati; phylum Actinomycetota; class Actinomycetes; order Micrococcales; family Micrococcaceae; genus Arthrobacter; species Arthrobacter rhamnosi. The sequence continues at coordinate 186,165 of NZ_JBTNDT010000007.1, forward strand.
GCGTCGACATCATCGGCGGCAGCGACAAGCCGCAGTACATCCTCGAGGCGGTAGGCCAGGGGCTGCTCGGCGAGGAGCGCGTGGACGAGGCGGCACGGCGCGTCCTGCAGCAGAAGTTCGAACTGGGACTCTTCGAGAACCCCTACGTCGACGTCAGCGCTGCGGAGCGGATCGTCGGCAGCACCAAGTCGGCGAAGGCGGGCGACGCTGCGCAGGCCGCGTCGCTGACGCTGCTGAGCAACGACGGCGTCCTGCCGGTGTCCCGCAGGGACGTCCGGAAGGTCTTCCTCTCCGGGATCGACGCCGACGCCGCGCGCGACGCGGGCTTCACTCCCGTGGCCACGCCTGCGGAGGCGGACCTCGCCGTCGTCCGGCTCGCCGACCCGCGCGGCGGAGCCGACCTGACGGACCTCGACTTCAGCGGTGACGAGCCGGGCTACCAGGCGCTGCTCGCGGCGTCGGATGCAGGCATCCCGACAGTCGCCGTCCCGAACCTCGCACGGCCCCTGATCCTCGGCAACGTCGTCGAGCACGCGGACGCGGTCCTCGCGGACTACGGCGTGTCGGACAGCGTGCTGCTGGACGTGCTGCGGGGCAAGGGGGAGCCGGGCGGGCGCCTGCCGTTCGAACTGCCGTCCTCCATGGCCGAGGTCGAAGCCCAGCTGCCGGACGTACCGAACGACACCGCCAACCCGCTGTTCCCGGCCGGGTTCGGCCTGTCCTACACGCGCAGCGGCCGCTGACCGGTGCGGCGTCCTGGCCGGGAGGTCAGGACGCCGTGCGCGGGCCGCGTGCGAGCAGCGGCTCGACGCGGAAGGGAATGAGCTCGCCCATGGCGAGTGAGGTGTCGCAGCGCTCCACCCCGTCGCACGCAAGGATCTTGCCGTTGATCCGGAAGAGGTCCTCGGCGTCGACGGCGACCACACGGACCAGGATGTCGGCCTGCCCCGTCAGTCCGAACGCCTCGATGACCTCGGGGACGGCGGCGATGCTGCGCGTGATGGATGCCAGCTTCTGCTGCTGCACGTGGACGTGGATGAAGGCGGTCAGCGGGTAACCGAGCGACACGGTATTGATGCGCCGCTCGAAGGAGAGGAAGACCGCCTTTTTCTCGAGCTGGGCCATCCTCGCCTGCACCGTGTTCCGTGACAGCCCCAGCTTCTGCGCAAGGGCGACCACGGTGCGTCGGGGGTCCTTGGCCAGGGCCTGCAGCAGCCGCGTGTCGGTGAGGTCGAGGGGTTGCATAGTGCGCAACGCTAACACGGCCTGAAGGGGCCGAATAGTGCATAGTGCTCAGCCGAGGACAGAACGGTTGTGCCACCTGTTCGGCGTGAGTAGGGTCACAATCACTCCGGGCAACGGCGCCCGGAGCCCCTCCCTACGGGTAGCCCGCGGAGGGGTGCCTGCGAGTGTGAAGGTTGCGTGCGATGACCCAGGACGGCGCCCGGCCAGGATCGGGATCCACCGGCGGAGACGACGACGCAGGACCGGCGAGGGGGCTGGTCCTCCCCGGCCCCGTCCGCCCCGCCGCGGACGAGCCCGTCCAGCTCATCGATCCTTCCGGGGTCCGCCACCCGCACGCACACTACGACCGTCTCGTGGCCGACGTCGACGGCGCCGCCCTCCAGAAGCTCTACGAGGACATGGTGGTGGTGCGGCGCATCGATGCCGAAGCCACCGCGCTGCAGCGCCAGGGCGAGCTGGCACTCTGGCCGCCGCTCCTCGGGCAGGAAGCCGCCCAGATCGGCTCCGGCCGCGCCCTGCGCTCGGACGACTTCGTCTTCTCCAGCTACCGCGAGAACGGCGTCGCCTACTGCCGGGGAGTGGACCTCGCAGACATCCTGCGTGTCTGGCGCGGCAACGCCTCCTCGGGGTGGGACCCCTACACGATCAACATGGCGACGCCCCAGGTGATCATCGGCGCGCAGACCCTCCACGCCACGGGCTACGCGATGGGCATCATCAACGACGGTGCGGACTCCGTCGCGGTGACCTACTTCGGGGACGGAGCCACGAGCCAGGGCGACGTCAACGAGGCTATGGTCTTCGCCGCGAGCTACCAGGCGCCTGTCGTCTTCTTCTGCCAGAACAACCACTGGGCCATCTCCGAGCCGGTGGGCCTGCAGGCGCACGTGCCGATCGCGCGCCGGGCGCCGGGCTTCGGCATCCCGTCCGTGCGGGTCGACGGGAACGACGTCCTCGCGTGCCTCGCCGTCACGCGCGAGGCCCTCGCCCGGGCACGCTCCGGCGGCGGCCCCACTTTCATCGAAGCCGTGACCTACCGCATGGGCCCGCACACGACGGCGGACGACCCCACGCGCTACCGCGACCCGAACGAACTCGAGGACTGGGTGGCCCGCGATCCGCTGGCACGGCTCGCCACCCTGCTCGACTCCTTCGGCCTCCTCGGGGCCGACTACACGGATGCGGTGAAGGCCAGGGCCGACGCCGTCGCCGCGGAACTGCGTGAGGGCTGCGTCTCGATGCCCGAGCCGGCGCCGTCGGACGTCTTCCGCCACGTCTACAGCACGCCCCACCCCGAGCTCGACCGCCAGCAGGACCACTACGAGCGCTACCTCGCCTCCTTCGACCAGCCAGCACAGGAAGGACACCGCTGATGTCCACCATGACCTTCGGCCGCGCGATCAACGCGGGCCTGCGACGCGCCATGGACGACGATCCCAAGGTGGTCCTCCTGGGCGAGGACATCGGCAGGCTCGGCGGCGTCTTCCGCATCACCGACGGACTGCAGAAGGACTTCGGGGCGCACCGCGTGATGGACACTCCGCTCGCCGAGGCGGGCATTATGGGCACCGCCGTCGGCATGGCGTACCGGGGCTACCGCCCGGTCGTCGAGATCCAGTTCGACGGTTTCATCTATCCGGCGTTCGACCAGATCGTGAGCCAGGTGGCCAAGCTGCACTACCGGACGCGGGGCGCGGTGAGGATGCCGATCACCATCCGCGTGCCCTTCGGCGGCGGCATCGGTTCACCGGAGCACCACTCGGAGTCGCCCGAGGCCTACTTCACGCACACGTCGGGCCTGCGCGTGGTGAGTCCGTCCAACCCGCAGGACGCCTATTCGATGATCCAGCAGGCCATCGCCAGTGACGACCCGGTGCTGTACTTCGAGCCCAAGCGCCGCTACCACGTCAAGGGCGAGGTCGACGAGGCCGAAGACCTGTCGGCGTCGGACATGGGTGCCGCCCGTGTGGTCACCGAGGGACGGGACGTCACGCTGGTCACCTACGGGCCCCTCGTGCCGACGGCACGCGATGCCGCCATCGCGGCGTCCGACGACGGCATCTCGATCGAGGTGATCGACCTGCGCTCGCTCGCACCGATCGATTTCCCCACGGTGGAGGCCTCGGTACGGAAGACAGGCCGGCTGGTCGTCACGCACGAGGCCGCCCGGTCGGGCGGTCTCGGCGCGGAGATCGCCGCCAGCATCACGGAGCGGTGCTTCGACTACCTCGAGCACGCTCCCGTCCGGATCACGGGCTTCGACATCCCCTATCCCTATTCCAAGCTCGAGTTCCACCACCTGCCCGACCTGGACCGCATCCTCGACGGCGTGGACCGCGTGCTGCGCCGGCCGAACTCCCTGAGCGGACTGGACATGGAAGGACCGGCACTGTGACGGCGGCACCAGAAATGGCACCGGGGATGGCGCCAGGGACGGCGCCTGGCTCGGCGGCACCAGGGACGGCGCCTGGCTCGGCGGCACCAGGAACGGCGGCACCGGGAACGGCACCGGGCCCGGCGGCTCCGGGAACGGGGAGTCGGATCAGGGAGTTCCGGCTCCCGGATCTGGGTGAGGGCCTGACCGAGTCGGAGATCCTCCAGTGGCACGTCGCGGAGGGCGACACCGTCGAGCTGAACCAGATCATCGCCGACGTCGAGACGGCCAAGGCCGTCGTCGAACTGCCGTCACCGTACGCCGGCGTCGTGGTGCGCCTGCACGAGGCCGCGGGGACCGTCGTCGACGTCGGAGCGCCGATCGTCTCCTTCGAGGTGACGGGTGACGATGACGCCCCGATGCCTCAGGCCCACCCGTCGGGTTCCTCCTCTCCGTACCCGCCGGCTTCCGCGACCGGTTCAGCGACCGGTTCCGCGATGGGTTCCGCGATGGGTTCCGCGACCGCGTACCCGCCGGAGAGCGGCGAAGTGCCCGCGAAGCGTGAGCCCAACCTCGTGGGGTACGGTGCCGCCGTCGAGAAGGGAGGGCGTCCGCAGCGCCGGAGCCGTACGTTCCAGTCCGCGGGGTCCGCGGCCCCCGTGCCTGCCGACCCCGTACCTTCGGTCCTCGTACCTGCGAAGCCGCCTGCGAGTGCGGCAATGCTGGCCGCAGACCCGGTGACTCTGCCTCCATCGCCTGCACCGGCTGCGGCCACTGCATCGGCTGGGCGGCCTGCACCGCCCACACCGCCTGCGGCGACTACGTCACTTGAACCGTCTGCGTTGCCCACGGCACCTGCGGTTCCGGGAATCGCACGACGCGGGGAGCGGCCGCGGTCCACGCCACCCGTACGGAAGCTCGCCCGGGACCTCGGAATCACCCTCGACGCCCTGACCGGCACCGGCCCCGGGGCCCTGATCACGCGGGACGACGTCCTCGCCGCGCTCGCGGGCACCGCGGGAAGCCCCGTACCACCGACAGTGCCGGTAGTGTCGGCATCACCAGGCGCCGCACAGACAGCGCCCGTACCACCGAGCGCCGCGCCGGCAGCACCAGCAGCACCGAGCGCCGCACCGCCAATGCCAAGGGCCGCGCCGGCCGGCGCTACGTCCCCGCATGCCTCGGCGGGGGAGACCCGGACGCCGATCCGCGGGATGCGGAAGCACACCGCGGACGCCATGGTGGCGAGCGCGTTCACAGCGCCGCACGTGACGGAGTTCCTCACCATCGACGTCACCCCCACCATGGACCTGCTGGCGGAGCTGAAGGCCGCCCGGGCCTTCGAGGGCACGAAGGTGACGCCGCTGACCATCGTGGCGAAAGCGGTGTGCATCGCGATCGCCCGCAACCCTACCCTCAACTCGTCGTGGGACGGGGCTGCCCAGGAGATCGTGCAGTACGGGGATGTGAACCTCGGGATCGCCGCCGCCACACCGCGGGGCCTGCTCGTGCCGAACATCAAGGCCGCTCAGGCTCTGACGCTGGTGGACCTCGCCCGGGCGATCGGGACGCTGACGGAGACGGCCCGTGCGGGCAGGACTCCGCCGGCCGACCTCGCGGGCGGAACTATGTCGATCACCAACATCGGAGTGTTCGGCATCGACGCCGGTACACCGATCCTGAACCCGGGCGAAGCGGCCATCCTGGCCGTGGGTGCGGTCCGCAGCATGCCGTGGGAGTACCAGGGCACCGTCGCGCTGCGGTCGGTCCTGACACTGAGCCTGTCCTTCGACCACCGGCTCGTCGACGGCGAGCAGGGATCCCGGTTCCTGGCCGACGTCGGCGCGATCCTCCGGAATCCGGCAATGGTCCTGACAATGGTCTAGCCCTACGGATGGTCCAGCGATGCGGACGGTCCAGCTGGGCAGGTGGTCCCGCCGGGCGTCCGCGCCGCCGGGGGAACCGCCACGGAGCCCTCGGCGGGAGGTTACGGCAGTTCGAGGATGAGTTCCCGCACCACGGCGCCGCGGGCAGGGGCGAAGCCCTGGGTCTCGCCCACGTGCTGGAAGCCCCATCGCTCGAGGATCCGAATGGAACTAGCGTTGTCGGCTACGGCCCGGGCGCGGATGGGCCGCTGGGTCACCTCGTTGAGGAATTGGCCGACGGCGGCGGTGGTGATGCCCTGTCCCCAGCGGGAGCGGTCGATCCAGTAGCTGATCTCCGGGGTCGCGTCGTGGTGGTAGGCGAGGATGCTGCCCACCACCTCGCCGTCCGAGAGGATGGTGCGCACCGTGATCTTGCTGTCGTTCAGGATGTCCTGCCAGTGGTGGTCGAAGACGCCCCTGTCCGAGGGGTTCTTGGCGCCGAAGGCCGCCATGTGATTGGCGCTGGGATCCAGCTGGTGCGAGAAGAAGGCGTCGATGTCGGAGGCTTCAACGGGACGTAGCGTGATCACAGCGGTACTTTCAGTCGGTGGAGTGGCCGGGCGGGCAGCGCGGCCGATACTTCTCGTGGTTTCAGCGTACTAGGCGACTGCGCATGGGTGGCGGGGGCGCGATTCCGGCGTCATGATTCCGGCGTCATACGGTCAGGGCGGCCCAGGCCATGTCCTGCAGCAGGTCCCGCAACGCCCCGAGCTCGCGCCCGGAACTCGTCCCGTGCGCGGTATGGGGGGTGGAATTGATCAGCCCGAACACGGCGTGGACCTTGCGCCGCAGCAGCGACCGGTCGGTGTCCGGGAGGTAGTCGGCGAGTTGGTCCACCCATACCTGCACGTAGCTCCGCTGCAGGGAGCGGACCGTGCGTTCGTCGTCGTGCGGCAGTGAGCCGAGGTCCCGGTCCTGCACGCGGATGACGTCGGCGTTGGTCAGGGCGAACGCCACCTGGAAACGGATCAGCCCCCGGAGCGCCTCCTCTGGGGAGGACGCGCCGTCGGCGACTGCCCGCCCACCCTCCAGCAGGTCCTCGCTGACGCCGGTGAGCAGGGCGGAGAGTACCGACGGCTTGCCGGGGAAGTGCCGGTAGACCGCCGGCCCGCTCACTCCCGCGGCGGCGCCGAGATCCTCGATGGACACCCCGTTGTAGCCGCGGTCGGCGAACAGGTGCGCCGCGGCGTCGAGGAGCGCCGCACGCCGGGTGGCCTTCGCGATGCTCCGGCCCGTCACGCGGTCTTCGGTGGGCAGTGCCTCCATGCAGGTCCTTGTCGTCCGCGGGGGAGTTGTCCCATCATTCTGATGGACAGGCAGGTTAATGACCACTAACCTGAATCGGGTTAGCGCCTGCTAACTGAACAGCATGCGAGGAAGTAGTCGATGGAGACTCTGGCTTCGAAGGTCGATCCGCTCTCAGCGGCGTTCGCGGCGAATTCCGCGGCCCAGGCGGAACTCGTCGGGGACCTGCGGCGCCGGCTCGCCACTGCAGCGCTGGGCGGACCGGAACGCTCCCGGGAACGCCATGTCGCGCGCGGCAAGCTCCTGCCGCGCGAGCGCATCGACCAGCTCCTCGACGACGGCAGCCCCTTCCTGGAGATCGCACCGCTGGCGGCGAACGGCATGTACGACGACGAGTGCCCCGGCGCCGGCGTGATCGCCGGCATCGGCCTGGTCCACGGGCGCCACGTGCTCGTGATCTCCAATGACGCCACCGTCAAGGGCGGGACGTACTACCCGATGACGGTCAAGAAGCACCTCCGGGCCCAGGAGATCGCCCTCGAGAACAACCTGCCGTGCGTCTACCTCGTCGATTCCGGCGGCGCCTTCCTGCCGCGCCAGGACGAGGTTTTCCCGGACCGCAACCACTTCGGCCGGATCTTCTACAACCAGGCCACCATGTCGGCCCGCAAGATCCCGCAGATCGCTGCCGTCCTGGGCAGCTGCACCGCGGGCGGTGCCTACGTGCCGGCCATGAGCGACGAGACCGTGATCGTCCGCAACCAGGGCACCATCTTCCTCGGCGGGCCCCCGCTCGTGAAGGCCGCGATCGGCGAAGTGGTCACGGCCGAGGAACTCGGCGGCGGCGACGTGCACGCCCGCGTGTCCGGCGTCACCGACCACCTCGCCGAGAACGACCAGCACGCTCTGGAGATCGTGCGGGACATCATCGCGACGCTTCCGCCGCCCGTCCGGTCCGATCCGTACGGGACCTCGGTCCCCGAACTGCCGGTCCTCGAGCCGGTGGTTCCGCAGGACGAGCTGTACGGAGCGGTGCCGACGGACGTCAACGCCTCCTACGACGCGCGGGAGGTCATCGCCCGGATCGTCGACGGCTCGCTCTTCCACGAGTTCAAGCGGGAGTACGGCACCACGCTCGTCACGGGCTTCGCGACGATTTCCGGCCACCGCGTCGGGATCGTCGCCAACAACGGCGTCCTGTTCAGCGAGTCCGCCCTCAAGGGAGCCCACTTCATTGAGCTCTGCGACCAGCGGGGGGTTCCCCTGGTCTTCCTGCAGAACCTGTCCGGGTTCATGGTCGGGAAGGACTACGAGGCGGGCGGCATCGCGAAGAACGGGGCCAAGATGGTCACCGCCGTGGCCACGTGCCGGGTCCCGAAGCTGACCGTCGTCGTCGGCGGGTCCTTCGGTGCCGGCAACTACTCCATGTGCGGGCGTGCCTTCTCCCCGCGCTTCCTCTGGATGTGGCCCGCCGGCCGCATCTCGGTGATGGGCGGGAACCAGGCCTCGTCGGTCCTCGCGACCGTCCGGCGCGACCAGCTGGAGGCCCGCGGTGAGGACTGGTCGCCCGAGGAGGAGGAGGCGTTCCGGAACCCCATCCGCGACCAGTACGAGGCGCAGGGAAACCCCTACTACTCGACGGCGCGCCTGTGGGACGACGGCGTGATCGATCCGGCGGACACGCGCACCGTCCTCGGCCTCGCGCTCGACGTGTGTGCCAACGCGCCCCTGCCCGACACCTCCTTCGGCCTCTTCCGGATGTGACCCCATGACACCCACCACTTCCTCCCGAAGGGGCTCCTGGCCCTTCGACACCGTCCTCGTCGCGAACCGGGGCGAGATCGCGAGCCGCGTCCTCCGCACGGTCCGTGCGCTCGGCCTCCGCTCGGTCGCCGTTTACAGCGACGCCGACGCCGGGGCCCGGCACGTCCTCGAAGCGGACCTCGCCGTGCGCATCGGTGGGGCATCGCCGTCGGAGAGCTACCTGTCCATTCCTGCCGTGCTCGACGCGTGCCGCCGTACCGGAGCGGGGGCGGTCCACCCCGGCTACGGGTTCCTCAGCGAGAACGCCGCGTTCGCGGACGCACTGCGGGAGCAGGGCATCGTGTTCATCGGGCCCTCCGTCCACGCGCTGGACGTCATGGGGGACAAGATCCGGTCCAAGAACCACGTCGCCGGGTTCGGCGTCCCCGTGGTGCCCGGCGTCGCCGAACCCGGGCTGTCCGACGACGACCTCCTCCGCGCCGCCCGCGACGTCGGCTTCCCCCTGCTCATCAAGCCCTCGGCCGGCGGAGGGGGCAAGGGCATGCACGCCGTGCACCGGCCCGAGGACCTGCCGGAGGCGCTCGCCACGGCCCGGCGTGTCGCCGAGCGCGCCTTCGGCGACGACACGCTGTTCCTCGAGCGCCTCATCGAACGCCCCCGGCACATCGAGGTGCAGGTGCTCGCGGACTCGCACGGCACCGTCCTCCACCTCGGCGAGCGCGAGTGCTCCCTGCAGCGCCGGCACCAGAAGGTGATCGAGGAGGCTCCCTCGTCCCTGCTGGACGAGGCCACGCGCCGCAGGATCGGCGAGGCAGCCTGCAGTGCGGCGCGCAGCGTCGACTACACCGGAGCCGGGACGGTGGAATTCCTCGTGTCCGATGCCGCCCCCGACGAGTTCTTCTTCATGGAGATGAACACCCGCCTGCAGGTCGAGCACCCCGTGACGGAACTCGTGACCGGCGTCGACCTCGTCGAGTGGCAGATCCGCATCGCTGCCGGCGAGGAACTGCCGCTGGCGCAGGAGGACGTCGTCCTCACCGGTCACGCGGTCGAGGCGCGCGTGTACGCCGAGAACTCCGAGGCAGGATTCCTGCCGTCCACCGGCAGCATCCTGGCACTCACCGAGCCGGCGGGGGAGGGCATCCGCGTGGACAGCTCGCTCCTGGCCGGCGGGTCCGTCTCGTCGTCGTACGATCCGATGCTCGCCAAGGTCATCGCCTGGGGCGCGGACCGCGGGCAGGCACTCGACCGCCTGGACGCGGCGCTCGCCGGCACGGTGGTGCTGGGCGTGGACACCAACATCGAGTACCTCCGCCTGCTCGTGAACGACGACGACGTGCGGGCGGCACGCCTCGACACCACCCTGATCGAGCGCCGGCTCCCAGGCCTGCCCTTCCGGCACGTCACCGCGGAGGAGATCGCGCTCGCCGGCGTGCTGCTCGTCGAGGCCGAACTAGCAGGACTCCCAGGGCCCCGCGGGTCCGCTGGGTCGCCATGGCGTCGCGGCGACGGGTTCCGGCTCGGGGCGGCCCGTCCCCGCACGGTGACGCTCGAACTCGACGGCGGCGCGACGGCGACCGTCCGGCTCCTGCGTGCCGGCAGCGGATGGACCGTGTCCGGCGACGCCGGTCCGGATGCAGCCCTGGCGGTCCGGGTCGACGCCCACGGCGGAGCGACGGTGGACGGCCTGCGGTCGCGCCGGCAGCACGCCGTCCACGGGGACACCGTGTGGCTGGGCGAGGCCGGCTGGTCGGCACGCCTCCGCCGGCCCGGGCGCCGGGAACTGCTCGACGCAGCCCTGTCCCGGATCACCCGCGAGGAAGGATCGGCCGACCCGTTGGTGCGGAGCCCCATGCCGGGGACCGTGGTGTCCGTGGCCGTCGAGGACGGCGCCGCCGTGCAGGCGGGCGACGTCCTCGTCGCGGTCGAGGCCATGAAGATGGAGCACCAGCTCACCGCCGCACTGTCCGGCGTCGTCCGACTGTCCCTGAAGCCCGGGGATCTCGTCCGCGCGCAGCAGGTCGTCGCAACCATCGAGGCCGCCCCGGAGGGCGGTCCCGCACCGATCCCGGAGGAAGGGAATGCAGCATGAACTTCGAACTGAGCGATGAATACCAGGACCTCGTCGACACGGTCCGCGACTTCGCGGACGAGGTGGTGGCGCCGGTCTCCGCGAAGCACGACGCCGAGCACAGCTTCCCCTACGAGGTGGTCAAGCAGATGGGGGACATGGGCCTGTTCGGCCTGCCGTTCCCCGAGGAGTACGGGGGCATGGGCGGCGACTACTTCGCGCTGTGCCTGGCCCTCGAGCAGCTGGCGCGCGTGGACCAGTCCGTGGCCATCACCCTCGAAGCCGGGGTGTCGCTCGGGGCCATGCCGGTCTACCGGTTCGGCACGGAGGAGCAGAAGCAGCAGTGGCTGCCCTCCCTCGCGGCGGGGACGGCCCTCGGCGGGTTCGGCCTCACTGAATCGGAGGCGGGCTCCGACGCCTCCGGCACGAAGACGACGGCGAGGCTCGAGGACGGCGCCGACGGCCCCGAGTGGGTGATCAACGGCACCAAGGAGTTCATCACGAACTCGGGCACCGACATCACCTCGCTGGTCACGGTCACCGCCGTGACCGGGACTTCCAAGCGCCCGGACGGCTCCGTGAAGAAGGAGATCTCCACTCTCCTCGTCCCCTCGGACACGCCGGGCTTCACGGCCGAGAAGGCCTACAACAAGGTGGGCTGGAACGCCTCGGACACGCATCCGCTCACGCTCCGGGACGTCCGCGTGCCGGAGGCGAACCTGCTCGGCCTGCGCGGCCGGGGGTACGCCAACTTCCTGCAGATCCTCGACGAGGGGCGGATCGCCATCGCGGCGCTCGCGACCGGTGCGGCGCAGGGCTGCGTGGAGGAGTCGATCCGCTACGCCGGGGAGCGGATGGCCTTCGGCAGCACCATCGGCGCCTACCAGTCCATCCAGTTCAAGATCGCCCGCATGCAGGTCCGCGCGCACACCGCCCGCCTGGCGTACTACGACGCGGCATCGCGCATGCTCGCCGGCAAGCCGTTCAAGACGCAGGCCTCGATCGCGAAGCTCGTGGCCGGTGAGGCGGCCATGGACAACGCCCGCGATGCGACACAGATCTTCGGCGGCTACGGTTTCATCAACGAGTTCGTGGTGTCCAGGCATTACCGTGACTCCAAGATCCTCGAGATCGGCGAAGGAACCACGGAGGTCCAGCTCATGCTGATCGCGAGGGAACTCGGCCTCTCGGCCGGCACCCCCGGGGCGCAGTAGCGGCCCGCGACACGTAAGGAGAAGCAGTGATCAACAAGGTGGTTGGCAGCGCGGCAGAGGCCGTGGCGGACATCCCCGACGGTGCCTCACTGGCCGTCGGCGGATTCGGCCTGTGCGGCATCCCGGGAGCCCTGATCGAGGCCCTGCACGCGCAGGGGACGGCGGAGCTCGAGACCGTGAGCAACAATTGCGGCGTCGACGACTGGGGCCTCGGCATCCTGCTGTCCGAGCACCGGATCCGCAGGACCATCAGTTCCTACGTCGGGGAGAACAAGGAGTTCGCGCGCCAGTACCTCGCGGGCGAGCTCGAGGTCGAGCTCACCCCCCAGGGAACCCTCGCCGAGAAGCTCCGTGCGGGTGGTGCGGGCATCCCCGCGTTCTACACCACGGCGGGTGTGGGCACCCAGGTCAGCGAGGGCGGTCTGCCCCAGCGGTACGACGACGCCGGCAACGTGGCCGTCGCGTCCAAGCCCAAGGAGGTGCGGTCCTTCGACGGCGTCGACTACGTGCTCGAGGAGTCACTCCGCCCGGACTACGCACTAGTGCATGCCTGGAAGGGCGACCGCCACGGCAACCTCGTCTTCCATGCCACCGCGATGAACTTCAACCCGCTGTGCGCCTCCGCCGGCAGGATCACCATCGCGGAGGTCGAGGAGCTCGTCGAACCCGGCGAGCTCGATCCCGGCTCCATCCACACACCCGGGATCTTCGTCCAGCGCGTGGTCCTGGTGCCCGACGCCGAGAAGCGCGTCGAGAAGCGCACCGTGTCGCTCACCGCCCCCGCCCCCGAAGGAGCATGACCATGGCACGAACCCGCAACGAGCTCGCCGCCCGGGTTGCGCAGGAACTGGAGAACGGACAGTACGTCAACCTCGGCATCGGCATGCCCACCCTCATCCCCAACTACATCCCGGCGGGCGTCGAGGTGGTGCTGCACTCCGAGAACGGGATCCTCGGCGTAGGCCCCTATCCCGCGGAGGACGCGGTGGACCCGGACCTCATCAACGCGGGGAAGGAGACCGTCACCGCCAACCCCGGGGCCGCGTTCTTCGATTCCGCGGCATCCTTCGGGATGATCCGCGGCGGCCACGTCGATGTCGCCGTCCTCGGAGCCATGGAGGTCGCGCGGAACGGGGACCTCGCCAACTGGATGGTCCCCGGCAAGATGGTCAAGGGCATGGGCGGGGCCATGGACCTCGTCTTCGGTGCGAAACGCGTCATCGTGATGATGGAACACGTCGACCGCTCCGGCCGGCCGAAGATCGTCGATTCCTGCTCCCTGCCGCTCACGGGCAAGGGGTGCGTGGACCGGATCGTCACCGACCTCGCCGTGATCGACGTCGAACCCGACGACGGCGGCACCCTGGTGCTGCGCGAGACCGCACCCGGTGTCACCGTCGAGGACGTGATCGCCGCGACCGGAGCGCCCCTGCGGATCGAGCTCGGGGAAGCCGCCGCATGAGCGGTGACGCCGTGCCGACCGGGCGCGTCATCGAGCAGCGCGGCCTGTACTTCGACGAGCTCGACGTCGGCACGGTGTATGCCCACCGGCCCGGGCGCACCCTGACGGAGGCGGACAACGTCCTGTTCACCACGCTGACCATGAATACCCAGGCCCTGCACCTCGACGCCGCCTGGTCCGCCGGGCAGCCCTTCGGGCAGCGTCTCGTGAACTCGATGCTGACCCTGGCGACGCTCGTCGGCCAGTCCGTCACGCAGCTCACGCAGGGCACCATCGTGGCCCAGCTGGGGCTCGCCGACATCGCCTTCCCCCGGCCGCTCTTCCACGGCGACACCCTGTACACCGAGACCGAGATCACCGGCATCCGCCCGTCGTCCTCGCGCCCCGGGCAGGGCATCGTGTCGATGGCCCACACCGGGCGCAACCAGCACGGCGACGTCGTGGCGACGGCGACCCGCTCCGTGCTGATGTGGTCCTCGACTGCGGCCCGGGAGGGACGATCGTGAGTGCTGCCACCCTCGGCCCTGCGCTGCTCTTCTGCCCCGCGGACCGCCCGGAGCGCTACGGCAAGGCCGCCGACCGCGCCGACACCGTCATCCTCGACCTGGAAGACGCGGTCGCGCCCGGGGCCAAGGAGGCCGCGCGGGCGGCGCTCGCCGAGGTTCCGCTCGCCCCCGAGCGCACCATGGTGCGGCTCAACGCGGTGGGTACGGCGGACTTCACCCTCGACTGCGAAGCCGTCCGCCGCACCGGCTACCGCACCGTCATGCTCGCCAAGACGGAGTCGCCCGAGCATGTCGCCGCGGTTCGTAAGGTCCTCGGGGACGTCGAGGTCATCGCCCTCGTCGAGACGGCCCGCGGAGTCGTGGAGGCCTCGGCGATCGCCCGCGCCGACGGCGTCACCGCGCTGATGTGGGGCGCCGAGGACCTCGTCGCCTCGCTGGGCGGCACGTCCAGCAGGACGTCGGGCGGCACCTACCGGGCGGTCGCACTTCAGGCGCGCTCGCAGGTACTCCTAGCGGCCGGGGCGGCGGGCGTGGGCTGCATCGATGCCGTCTACGTCGACATCGCCGACACCGAAGGCCTTTCCGCCGAGGCCGAGGATGCTGCCGCCTCCGGGTTCACGGCGAAGGCCTGCATCCACCCCGGGCAGGTCGCTGCGATCCGTGCCGCTTTCGCCCCCGACGACGCCGAGGTGGAGCGCGCCCGCGCGCTGCTCGCCGCCGCGGAGGGGGAGCGGGGGGTGTTCGCCTACGAGGGGCGCATGGTGGACGAGCCGATCCTGCGACACGCCCGCAGCGTCCTGGGCAGGGCGACGGGCCGATAGGGTCCGGCCTCGCCGGAGGTAGGGGAGCCGGACGCATCGACGACAGCGTCGTTGGAAGCACGCGTTCACAGCCTGACCGGACGCCTGGAAGTTTCGCACGCCCGGACAGGGGCCCTGCACGCTAATCTGCGCGCTGTCCGACCGACCTGAGGGAGCCCGCCAGGATCGAGACTCGCTCGATCGACTCCCAGAGAGCGTGGTCCATTGAGGCTTCGCTCGTCAGAAGGGCGGCGGAGACTCGACGTGGAGCGTCCGTTCAGTGCGCATCGCCGTCCCGAGATGGTTCATGATCCGGGCGGTCGTCGATGAATGCGAGTCAGCAGGCGGTGGTTCGGGCGGCGTCGTATAGGTCCGACCTCCCGGCGACCGCCAGGTCAGTCCGCCATCGGGATCGGGACTCGGCGTCCAGTCGGTCCGGTGCTTGAGCATGTGGTGCCGCCTGCAGGCGGGATAGAGGTTGTCCGCACTGGTGGAGCCGTCATCGGCCCAGGGCATCAGATGATCGAGGTCGCAGCGGCTGGCCGGACGGGAGCAGCCGTAGAAGCTGCATGTCTTCTCCCGGAGCTGGATCCAGGTCCGTAGGTCCTCGCTCGGTCGGTACCGCGTGCGGTCGAGGCCCAGGATGGCACCCGTGTACGGGTGGGTGAGCAGACGGAGCCAGGACGTGGCGTTCCCGGCCAGTCGGCGGGCGGCCTCGGCCTCGATGTGCGCTCAGCGGACCCCGAGGACGGAGCCGGAAGGATGGACGCCGACAACCTGCGGGATACTGGGGCCATGGATTTCAGCAACCCCTCCCGGCAGCATCGGCGCGTCTCCATCCTCGGTTCCACGGGCTCCATCGGGACCCAGGCACTCGACGTGATCGCCGCGGCTCCCGACCGCTTCAGTGTTGCCGGCCTCAGCGCCGGCGGGCGGAACCTGGAGCTTCTCGCCCGCCAGGCCGTGGCGGTCCGGGCTCCCGCCGTCGGGGTCGCATCCGCATCCGAAACGGACCTGGACCGTGCGATCGGGCAGGCCGCCGATGCGGCCAGCGTCACCGGCTACGCACCGGAGCTCTTCGCCGGTGAGGGCGCCGCGACGAAGGTGGCGGCCTGGCCCGACGCCGACGTCGTCCTGAACGGCATCACTGGGTCCATCGGCCTGGAGCCGACCCTGGCCGCGCTCGCCGCCGGACACCTGCTCGCACTGGCCAACAAGGAGTCGCTGATCGCCGGGGGAGCGCTCGTGCGTGCGGCGGCCGCCCCCGGGCAACTCGTCCCCGTCGACTCGGAGCACTCCGCGATCGCCCAGGCGCTCCGCGGCGGCACGGCCGACGAGGTGGACCGCCTGGTCCTCACGGCGTCCGGTGGCCCGTTCCGTGGCCGGACGCGCGCGCAGCTGCAGGACGTCACGCCGGCGCAGGCCCTCGCCCATCCCACGTGGGACATGGGCCGGGTGATCAGCACGAACTCCGCCTCCATGGTCAACAAGGCCCTCGAGGTGATCGAGGCGCACCTCCTCTTCGACATCCCGCTGGAGCGGATCGACGTCGTCGTCCACCCGCAGTCCGTCATCCACTCGATGGTGCAGTTCATCGACGGTTCCACGCTGGCCCAGGCCTCCCCGCCCGACATGCGTCTCCCAATCGCCCTCGGGATCGGCTGGCCGTTCCGGGTTCCGGGGTCGGCGCGTGCCTGCGACTGGAGCCGGCCCGCCGAGTGGACCTTCGAGCCGCTGGACGAGGAGGCCTTCCCGGCGATCGCGCTCGCCAAGCGTGCGGCAGTCGAGGGCGGCACGCGCATGGCCGTCTACAACGCCGCGAACGAGGAGGCCGTGGATGCTTTTCACAGGGGAGCCATAGGTTTTCCTGACATCGTGGACACGGTGGCCGCCGTCGTCGACGACCAGCGTGCCGTTGACAGCGGGGGTGCCGGTGGGGCGCTGACCCTGGCTGCGGTGCTCGACGCGGAGCGCTGGGCACGGGCGAGGGCCCGGGTCCGTTGTGGCCTCGAGGAAACTCCGCTGGGGTCGCCGCTGCCGGACACGGCAGCCCGTTCGGAAGGCCAGAAGGAAAAGCTGTGACTGTTCTCTTGTTTCTCGCCGGCGTGCTCTTCGTCGTGATCGGGATCGCGGCGTCGATCGCCCTGCACGAGGTGGGTCACCTGGTGCCCGCGAAGCTCTGCCGGGTCCGTGTCACGCAGTACATGATCGGCTTCGGCCCAACGGTCTGGTCCCGGCGCCGGGGGGAGACCGAGTACGGGCTGAAGGCGATCCCGGCCGGCGGCTACGTCTCGATGGTGGGCATGTTCCCGCCCGCGACGTCCGAGGCCGGCGCGGTACGGCAGTCCAGCACCGGCGTCTTCCAGCAGCTGACCGACGATGCCCGCCAGGCCGCCGCCGAACAGCTGCAGCCCGGCGACGAGAACCGTGTCTTCTACAAGCTGCCCATCTGGAAGCGGATCGTCATCATGCTCGGCGGGCCACTGATGAACCTCCTGATCGGGACGGTCCTGTTCGCCGTGCTCATCATGGGGTTCGGCACCGCCCAGGCGACCACGACGGTGGCCGAGGTCTACCGGTGCGTGGTGCCGGCAAGCCAGCAGGCGGCCACAGGCCAGACCGACTGCGGCCCGGATGATCCCGCCGCCCCCGCCTTCGAGGCGGGCCTCGAGCCGGGGGACCGCGTCGTCGCCTTCGACGGCAGGGAGGTCACCGACTGGAACGAGTTCTCCGGGTGGATCCGTGAGGCAGCGGGACGCGAGGTCGGCATCACCGTTGTGCGCGACGGCGAGACCGTCGATTCCCGGATCACCCCCCTGCTGACGGAGCGGCCGGTCACGACGGCCGACGGCGCCGTCGAGGTCGACGACGAGGGCAACGCCGTGACCCAGGAGGTCGGTTTCATCGGCATCGGGTCGACGCAGGAACTGGTGCCGCAGCCGGCGAGTGCGGTCCTCCCGGCCGTCGGCGACTCTCTGGCCCGCGTCGCGGGAGTGGTCCTCAACCTCCCGCAACGCGTCGTCGAGGTGGGCCAGGCAGCGTTCTCGGACGCTCCCCGTGACCCGGAGGGTCCGATCAGCGTGGTGGGCGTCGGCAGGATCGCGGGGGAGATCTCCGCGATGGAGGAGATCCCCCTGGTCTCCCGCGTGGCGACGCTCGTCGGACTCGTCGCCGGCGTGAACCTCGCCCTGTTCGTGTTCAACCTGGTCCCGCTGCTCCCGCTCGACGGCGGGCACGTGGCGGGAGCGCTCTGGGAGGGCCTCCGTCGCGGGATCGCCCGCCTGCTGAAGCGGCCGGATCCGGGGCCCTTCGACATGGCCAGGCTCCTGCCGCTCACCTACGCCGTGGCTGTCCTGCTCATGGGGATGGGTGTCCTGCTGATCTACGCCGACATCGTGAAGCCGGTCGACCTCTTCGGCTGATCGGTTGTATTTCAGAATTCAACCCCATACGGTTGATGAGTGTTCGTCCTCACCATCGACCAGGCGGGCAGCCGCTCCTCAACGGACCGCGTCCCGGAACTACTCGGCCTCCTGCGCCCCATCCCCACGGTGCTGCCCTGGGAGCGGTCGGTCGGCGACGAGGCGCAGGGCGTGGTCGCCTTCGCGGCCGACGTCGTCGATGCCGCGATGCTCTGCCTACGTGCGGGTGGCTGGTACGTCGGGATCGGCATCGGAGACGTGGAGCAGCCCTTTCCGGCCTCCCCGCGGGAAGGTCGTGGGTCGGCCTTCGTCGCTGCCCGGAAGGCCGTCGACCGCGCCAAGAAGACGGGGGACCGCGCGCCCCTCGCCGTCGAGGGACCGGATGGTCGGAATGACGGCGCAGGGGAGGCTGAGGGAGTGCTCGCGCTGCTCGGCCGCCACGTCATGGGCCGCTCGGAGGCCGAGTGGCGCATCCTCGACCTCCTCAAGCCCGGCGAGCGCGGCACGCAGACGGCCGTCGCTCAGACCCTCGGCATCAGCCCGCAGGCCGTGAGCAAGGCCGCGGCCCGCGCCGCCTGGCACGAGGAGCATGCCGTCCGGCCCGCAGCCGCCCGCCTCCTGGCCTGGGTCGACGGCGCGACCGCCGAGCCGGTCGCCTAGCTGCGTCGCGCTGGCGGGAGGACACGCGGTCGTCACGCGCCGGTCGTGGTCCCGGCGTCCGTCGAGACGGCACAAAAAACCACCCGCGAGGCCTTTTCATGGTCGTTTCTGTCCGTTCGACGGCTCGCCTGCCGTTACGTCACCTGCTCCTGGAGCTTTCGTCCAGCCGTCGTCGTCCCGCGCTGATCCCCCAGTCGCTCGGCGCCGGTCGAGACGACCCACAAGAGCACCCGAGAGGCCTCCTCGTGGTCGCCGGACGCAGTGGCGGGGGAGCAGCACCGTTGGGGGTGCCGTGGGGTAGATATGAAGGTGGGGTAGACATGGAGGAAGGACGAAGGAGGCTCGGTGGACGCACTATGGATCGCTGTGGCGCTGCTCGTGGCGGGCGGCGTCGGTTCACCCGTGACCATGCTCGTGCTACGCCTGGCCCGGTCGGTGGACACCGCGGAACGGCGCCGCGAGGAACCGCCCGAGCCGGCGGACCAGCCCCAGTTCGACCTCCCCGCTCCACCCGCCGATCCGCCCCAGGCGCCGGTCGACGCCCTGCCGCCGGGCGTGCTCCGCGGAGGGCTGGTCATCGGCGTGCTCGAGCGGCTCGCGGTGACCGTCGCCATCCTCGGCGGGCAGCCGGTCGCCATCGCGTACGTCGTCGCCGTCAAGGCGTTGGGGCGCTACGCCGAACTCAAGGAGACCCCCGCGGCTTCCGAGCGGTTCATCATCGGCACGCTGGCCTCGATGCTCTGGGCGGCAGGCGTGGCGACGATCATCAAGGTCTACCTGCTACCGGTCCCGTAGGGTGAAGCCATGAGTATCTTCGCCGTCGAGTACGTATACAGCCCCGACCACAACGACCTCCGCGACGAGCACCGGCCGGCCCACAGGGCGTGGCTGCAGGGGCTCGTGGAGCAGGGCCGCGTCCTGGCCTCCGGCCCCTTCACGGATGGCACGGGTGCCCTCCTGGTCTTCTCCGCCGACACCGAGGCGGATCTCAACCAGCTCGTGAGCCAGGACCCGTTCGCCGTCGTCGGAGCCATCGCGGCTGTCAAGACCATCGGGTGGAATCCCGTCCTCGGAGCGTTCCGCGACCTCGTGTGACCTGGATCGCCACGGAGCCGTCGGTCGCCGGGGCGGGTGGATAATGAAATCAAGAATCTCGTCAGACGTGCGGTCAAGGCCGCCAGCATGGAGGATGTTTTGACCTCGGTCAACCTAGGAATGCCAGCAGCACCGCCGCCCGTCCTCGCCCCCCGGCGCAAGACCCGCCAGATCAAGGTCGGATCGGTGGGCGTCGGATCGGATTCCCCGATCAGCATCCAGTCGATGACCACCACCCCCACCACGGACATCAACGCCACGCTGCAGCAGATCGCGGAACTGACCGCCACCGGCTGCGACATCGTCCGTGTGGCCTGCCCGTCCGCGGACGACGCCGCCGCGCTCCCGATCATCGCGAAGAAGTCCCAGATCCCCGTGATCGCCGACATCCACTTCCAGCCGAAGTACGTCTTCGCCGCGATCGACGCCGGCTGCGCGGCCGTGCGCGTCAACCCCGGCAACATCCGGAAGTTCGACGACCAGGTCAAGGAGATCGCTGCAGCCGCCAAGGCCGCGGGGACCTCCATCCGCATCGGCGTCAATGCCGGCTCCCTGGACCCGCGCCTCATGGAGAAGTACGGGAAGGCCACGCCCGAGGCCCTCGTCGAGTCCGCCGTCTGGGAGGCGTCCCTCTTCGAGGAGCACGACTTCCACGACTTCAAGATCTCCGTGAAGCACAACGACCCCGTGATCATGGTCCGCGCCTACGAGCTGCTCGCCGAGCGCGGCGACTGGCCCCTGCACCTCGGCGTGACGGAGGCCGGACCGGCCTTCCAGGGCACGATCAAGTCCGCCACCGCCTTCGGGGCGCTCCTGTCCAAGGGCATCGGCGACACCATCCGCGTCTCGCTCTCGGCCCCGCCGGTCGAGGAGATCAAGGTGGGCAACCAGATCCTGCAGTCGCTCAACCTGCGCCCCCGCAAGCTCGAGATCGTGTCCTGCCCGTCCTGCGGCAGGGCCCAGGTGGACGTCTACACGCTCGCCGAGGAGGTCACCGCCGGCCTCGAGGGCATGGAGGTCCCGCTGCGCGTGGCCGTCATGGGCTGCGTCGTCAACGGGCCTGGCGAGGCCCGCGAAGCCGACCTGGGTGTCGCATCCGGCAACGGCAAGGGGCAGATCTTCGTCCGGGGCCAGGTCATCAAGACTGTCCCCGAGGACCAGATCGTTGAGACACTCATCGAGGAAGCGATGCGGCTCGCAGAGGAAATGGGTGAGGCTGATGGCGAAACTGCTGGCCAGGGTGGCCCCATGGTTACCGTTAGCTAGGCCCCAGCCCGACCCCGAAGGGCCCTGGTCCTTCCGGGTCCTCGGTAAGGAGGACACCAGGGATCTCTGGGCGATCGTCGCCGCGGACCCGGTGGCCAACGTGTTCGTAGCCTCCCACCTCGAATCCATGGGCACGGCTGCGCCGTCGTTCTCCGGTGGGGAGATCATCGGCATGTTCCGGCACAACGAGCTGCGCGCTGCCTGCTGGGCCGGCGTGAACCTCGTGCCGATCGGTGTGACGGACGAGACCGGAGCCATCTTCGGTGATCACCTCGGCCGGTCGGGCCGGACTTTTTCGTCGATCTTCGGGCTCTCCGAGGGCGTCCTGGACCTGTGGTCGACGCTCGAGGACTACAGCGCCGAGCCGTTCGACGTGCGCCCCACGCAGCCGCTCATGGCCATCGACACGGACCCGCTGCTCGCCCCCGCGCCCGACCTCCGGTTCACGCGACCCGATGAACTCGACCGCCTCCTGCCCGCCTGCGCTGCGATGTTCGAGGAGGAAGTGGGCTACTCGCCGTTCATCGGCGGGTCCGACCACTACCGGCGGCGCGTCGCGTCCCTGATCAGCCGGAAGCACTCGCTCGCCGCGTTCGACGACGACGGCGAGGTGGTCTTCAAGGCCGAACTGGGCACGGTGTCGTCGCAGGCCGTGCAGGTGCAAGGTGTCTGGATGAACCCCGACCACCGGGGCAGGGGCCTGAGCGCCGCCTACATGGCCGCCGTCGTCGTCGCCGCCCGCTCGCTGGCCCCGACCGTGAGCCTCTACGTGAACTCCTACAACACCCGGGCCCTCGCGGCCTATCGGCGCGTGGGCTTCGAGCAGGTGGACACGTTCGCGACCATCCTCTTCTGAGGAGGGGGTTGCGGGCGCGGCGGCCCGCGGCGGTCCAGCGGACGGGACCCGCTAGATTGGTACCTGTTGTTTCCCGCCGGACGGCGGGAAGGTGAATGGCAGTACCGATATGAACGGACACCCGCGTGGTCTTACGACTCTCGACCCTTTTCCTGCGCACCCTGCGTGAAGATCCAGCCGACGCCGAAGTCGCGAGCCACCGTCTCCTGGTGCGCGCGGGCTACATCCGGCGCGCGGCGCCCGGTATCTACAGCTGGCTGCCGTTGGGGCTCAAGGTCCTCGCGCGGGTCGAGGCCATCGTCCGCGAGGAGATGGAAGCCATCGGCGCGCAGGAGGTCCATTTCCCGGCGCTGCTGCCCAAGGAGCCCTACGAGGCGACCAACCGCTGGACCGAGTACGGCGACGGCATCTTCCGCCTGAAGGACCGCAAGGGCGCGGACTACCTCCTTGCGCCGACGCACGAGGAGATGTTCACCCTGCTCGTGAAGGACCTGTACACCTCGTACAAGGACCTTCCCGTGAGCCTGTTCCAGATCCAGACGAAGTACCGGGACGAGGCGCGCCCCCGGGCGGGCCTGCTCCGCGGACGCGAGTTCATCATGAAGGACTCCTACTCGTTCGACATCGACGACGAGGGCCTGGAGGCGAGCTACCAGCTGCACCGCGCCGCCTACCTCCGCATCTTCGAGCGCCTCGGCCTCGAGGTGGTGCCTGTGACGGCGACCGCCGGGGCCATGGGCGGGTCGAAGAGCGAGGAGTTCCTGCACCCGACGCCCATCGGCGAGGACACCTTCGTCCGGTCCGCCGGCGGCTACACCGCCAACGTCGAAGCCGTTACCACGGTGGTCCCCGACCCGATCGACTTCGCCGACGCACCCGCCGCGGAGGTACGCGACACCCCCGATACCCCCACCATCGGCACCCTCGTGGACCACGCCAATGCCGCGGTGCCCCGCGACGACCGTGCCTGGACCGCCGCCGACACCCTCAAGAACGTGGTGCTGGCCGCCGTGCTGCCGACCGGCGAGCGCGAGATCGTCGTCGTCGGCGTGCCGGGTGACCGCTCCGTGGACCTCAAGCGGATCGAGGCGAACATCGCCGGCCACCTCGCGACGGGCGGCGAGGTCGCCGTCGAGGCCGCCAACGAGGAGGACCTGAAGAAGCACCCGGGCCTCGTCAAGGGGTACATCGGCCCGGGCCTCGCCCTGGACTCCGCCGTCATCGGCGCCGAGGCGTCCACCGGCCTGAAGTATCTCGTGGACCCCCGCGTGGTTCCCGGCACGTCGTGGATCACGGGCGCCAACGAGCACGGCAAGCACGTCTTCGGGCTCATCGCGGGCCGCGACTTCGCCTGGGACGGCGTCGTCGAGGCCGTCGAGGTGCGCGAGGGCGACGAGGCACCCGACGGGTCGGGACCGCTGATCGCTGCCCGTGGCATCGAGATGGGCCACATCTTCCAGCTCGGCCGCAAGTACGCGGACGCGCTCGGCCTGAAGGTCCTCGACCGGAACGGCAAGCTCGCCACGGTCACCATGGGCTCGTACGGCGTGGGCGTCACGCGCGCCATCGCGGCCCTCGCCGAGTCCAACCACGACGAGCGCGGTATCGTCTGGCCCCGCAACGTCGCTCCCGCCGACGTCCACATCGTCGCGACCGGCAAGGGTGCCGAGGTGTTCGAGGCCGCGGAGAAGCTCGCCGCAGAGCTCGAGGCGGCAGGCCTCGCCGTCCTGTACGACGACCGGCCCAAGGTGTCCCCGGGCGTGAAGTTCGGCGACGCGGAGCTCATCGGGGTGCCCACCATCGTCGTCGTCGGGCGTGGGCTGGCGGACGGAGTGCTTGAGGTCAAGGACCGCAGGACGGGCGAGGCGCAGAACGTCCCGGTCGCCGAGGCCGCCGCGCTGCTGCGCGGACTCGCCGACTCCTAACCCGCGGTGGGCTGGGGACTCGAGGAACTGCACCTCGCGACGATCCTGCTGGTGCTCGTCGCGGGGTTCGCCGCCGGGTGGGTGGATGCCGTCGTCGGCGGAGGCGGGCTGCTGCAGCTGCCGGCGCTGCTGTTGGTCCCCGGCATCGCGCCCGTCGAGGCCCTGGCCACCAACAAGCTCGGGTCCATCTTCGGGACGACGACGAGCGCCGTCACCTACTACCGGCGGGCCCACCCGGACCTGAAGACGGCGCTGCCGATGGCGGGGATCGCTCTCGTCGGCAGCTTCGGCGGGGCGGTTCTCGCGGCGTCCCTGCCGTCGTCGGTCTTCAAGCCGGTCATCGTGGTGGCGCTGATCGCCGTCGCTGTGTTCACCGCGCTGAAGCCGTCGGTCGGCACTCTCACGAAGCTGCGCCACCAGGGAGCGCGGCACTACGGGACGGCCGGTGCGATCGGGCTCGTCATCGGGTTCTACGACGGGCTGATCGGGCCGGGGACGGGCTCCTTCCTCATCATCGCGATGGTCACCCTGCTCGGCTACAACTTCCTCGGTGCCAGCGCGAAGGCGAAGATCGTGAACATGGCGACCAACTTCGGTGCCCTGATGTTCTTCCTCCCGAACGGCTCCATCCTGTGGGGGCTGGGGCTCCTGCTCGGTGTCGCCAACATGGCCGGTGGCTACACCGGGTCCCGCATGGCGATCAGCCAGGGCAGCAGGTTCATCCGGATCGTGTTCCTCGCCGTGGTGGGGGCCCTGATCCTCAAACTCGGTTACGACGTCTGGGTGGAGAACCTGCGGCCGTTCCTCGCCGGGGCCGGGTAGCAGCCGGCGCCGGCTGCGCTAGAGGACCGGCAGGTCGCCGACCGGCGGCAGCCCGTCCAGTGTCCGCCCGAGCACCGAACTCGCCACCCACAGGGACCGCTGCGCGTCGCCCGTCCGGCCATGGGCGAGGTAGGACAGCGCGTTGCGCACCTCGCGGACCACGGTCCAGCCCCGGCCGAGGCCGGCATCGAGGCCGGCGGCCGCCGCAAGGGCCGTGCAGTGGGCGCGAAGGTGACCCGCCGGGTCCGCGGCGTCGAGCTCGGACAGGCGGTTCCACAGCATCGGCGCCACGGCGTACTCGGCGTCGCCGAGCACCGGCTTCGGGTCGATCGCGGTGAACTCCCGCAGCTGGCCCCGCGCGGACGGCAGGAGGTTCCCGTAGTGCAGGTCCGAATGCACGAGGACGTCGCGCTGCGACCGTCGCCCCACGATGCCGCGCGACTGGCACACCTCCAGCGCGGACTCCATGAGCCACCGCGGGAAGGGTTCGCCGAGTTCGTGCCACCGTGCGGGAAGGGTGTCCGTCCACTGCTCGGCGTCGGACGCGAGGTGCGGGAAGGCGGCCCAGGGGGCGCTGTCCCCGGCCGGTATCGACAGCCGGCGCAGCACACGGCCCCACGGTTCGGGCGTCTCGTCGAGCGGGACGTCCAGCAGGGAGTGGTCGCCGTCGAGCCGGTCGAGCAGCAGTGCGAAGTCGGGGCGTGACGCCGCGAGCAGGCGCACCGCACCCGTCCCGTCCCAGAGCTCCAGCGCATCGGGCTCCGCCACGGCCTCGTCGTGCGGGATCGTGAGCTTGAGGACGGCCTCCGCGGCATCGTCGTCCCGCCGGACGACAGGTACGACGACGGCGCACCGGCCCGCCCAGACGGGCTGTCCGTGCCGCAGATCGAGGACCAGGTTCCAGGCGTCGAGCCTCGCGGCCAGCAACTCCCGCCACTCACGGGTCCATCGGGCACCGCCGTCGATGCTCCGCGCGCTCTGCAGGAGCCGGGGTGGCAGGTCCGGAAGACCGCCCGGGGTGCGGTCCTGGATCCTAGCCACCGCTCGGCCCTGCCGGTGCCGGGGAGTCCTCGGGAGCCGGTTCCGCCCCCGGCGTCGATGCGTCGGCGGAATTCCCCGCGGATCCCGCCGGGGACTCCGCCGTCAGACCGGGGAAGGCGTCGAGCGGCGTTCCCGCCTCGAGGCTGCGCTGGACGGCCGCGTTGTAGGAGGCGACGGCCCACGCGCGGACGTCCGGTCCGACAGCGGACACGAGGCCGGCATACAGCTCGGCGTGGTCCTGTTCGAGCTCCCGGAGGGCTGCCGCCGGATCGGCGCGGAAGGCCGGGGTGATCGCGAAGCCCGCAGGAGCAGGGGCCACGGGGACGCAGAGCTCCGCGAGGCGCCGGGCGGCGTCGTCGGCTGCCGCCTGGTGGACAGCCGACCGCGCGAGCGCTGCTGCGGGGTCGGGCACCAGCGCAGCGGCGACCTCGTAGCCGTAGCGGGCCTCGTCCTCGGCCCTTTTCGCGTTCAGCAGGGCCTGCCGGTCGGCCTCGGTGCCGAGGGGGGTCCCGGCGCAGTCGTCCGGCCCGGCGGGGTCGGCGGACGAGGCGGGCGTGGGTGCGTCGGCGGGTGTCGGTTCGCCGGCGGGGTCGCGAGCGCCGGCCGACGGGGCGGGTCCGGCGGATGAGGTGGGGTCGGCGGGCGAGGTGGGGTCTGCGGGAACGATCGGCTCTGCTTCGTCGGCTGTGAGGTCCGCGGCGGACAGGGCGTCGGCAGTAGGGAGTCCGGGCTCGGTCCCGAGCGTCTGCCCGATGAGCACCGCCTGCCGCCACTGGTTGGCTCCCGCGGAGGCGAGCACGCGTGCGGGGCCGGGTTCGGCGTCGACGGCGTCCCGCAGGCTCCGCAGGGCGCTGTCCCGGAGCATCGACAGGAGGCCCGGTCCGTCCATCGGTGCCTCGGCGCTCGAGGAGGCTCCCGGCGCCGGGACCGGGCCGGCAGGCGTGGAACCGGCTGACGCGGTGCCGGCCGGCGTGGAACCGGCCGACGCAGTGCCGGCGGGCGTGGAACCGGCCGGCGCGGTGCCGGCGGCACCCGTCCCCTCGGGTGCGGGGGAGCGTGGCAGGGAGACGGCGTCCGCCTGCGCCTCCAGGTCGGCGGCGACCGCTGTCAGCCTCTCCCCGAGGGCGGGCTCGAGGCCCGGCTGGAGGGCCGCCGTGGCCCGCGCGGAGGCGGCCAGTGCGCGGTACCGTCCCTCGGCGTCGAGCTGGGCCTGTTCGCCGGCCGAGTAGACGGGGGCGGACGGTTCGGCGGACCGCAGCCCGATCCCGACGACGATTCCTGCCGCGAGCAGGACGACGGCGAACAGGCCGACGAGCCCCGCGGACCAGCGCACGGCGCGTCCGGCGACGTGGCTTCCGCGCACCCGCTGTCCGCCCGTTCCCGCCCGCATCATCACAGTTCCCGATGATGCCACGGAGGGCTGCGTTTCACCCGGTCCTACACCCGGCACCCCGGAATGTCGGTACTCTAGGAGGACAACATCATCGAGTGGGAGGCAGCCATGGCGGTCCGGTCCGGGAACGAAAAACATGCTCCGACCCGCAAGTCGGCCTTGGAGGCCGAGCTGCAGGCCGAAGCCCAGCGCCTGCGGACCAGGCTGCAGCCCGTAGTGGAACAGCACAACCTCTACCTCGAGGACGTCGACATCAAGGTCGCCGGCTCCCACCGCACGGTCCACGTCGTCGTGGACCTCCCGGAGGACGCATCGGGAAGCGTGGGGCTCGATGTGATCTCCGCGATCTCGACGGACCTCTCGGCGGCGATGGACAGTGACCCCGAGGATGACGACCGCCCGTACAACCTCGAGATCTCCTCACCCGGGGTGTCCCGTCCCCTCACCGAACCGCGGCACTGGCGCCGCAGCGTGGGGCGTCTGGTCGAGGTCAAGCCTGTGACCGGCGACGTCGTCGTCGGCCGCCTGCAGGACGTCACCGCCACGGGAATCCGGCTGATCCCGAACCTGCCCGTCAAGAAGGGCATGAAGCCGAAGCAGGGCGATCCGCTCGCCCTCGAGTTTTCCAAGATCCGCAAGGGGACCGTCCAGGTCGAATTCGCGCATCTTGAGGACGAACACCACGAGAACAGCGATGGGGCCGATCCGGACATCTCCGGCGCCGTGCACCCCGCGTAAGGAGACCTACATGGACATTGATATGAGCGCGCTGAGGCTCCTCGAGCACGAGCGCGAGATCCCGCTGGACAAGCTGGTGCCCACGATCGAGCAGGCACTGCTCATCGCGTACCACCGCACCCCCGGCGCCCACGAGACCGCCCGCGCCGAGCTCGACCGGCGCAACGGCCACGTCACCATCTGGGCGACGGAGAAGGACGACGACGGCGAGACCGTCGGCGAATTCGACGACACGCCCAGCGGATTCGGCCGCATCGCCGCGAGCACCGCGCGCCAGGTCATCCTCCAGCGGCTGCGCGACGCCGAGGACGACAACATCCTCGGTGAATTCCGGGGCAAGGAAGGCGAACTCGTCGCCGGCATGATCCAGCAGGGCACCAACCCGCACATGATCCAGGTCAACCTGGGATCGGTGGAGGCCGTGCTGCCGCCGCCGGAGCAGGTGCCGGGGGAGAAGTACCTGCACGGCACCCGGCTGCGGGCGTTCGTCGTCGACGTGCACCGCGGCATGAAGGGCCCCTCCATCACCCTGTCCCGCTCGCACCCGGGCCTCGTCCGGAAGCTCTTCGAACTCGAGGTCCCGGAGATCGCGGACAAGACGGTCGAGATCGTGGCCCTGGCCCGCGAGGCGGGGCACCGCACCAAGATCGCCGTGAAGGCCAACGTCCCGGGCGTGAACGCCAAGGGCGCCTGCATCGGGGAGATGGGCACGCGTGTCCGTGCCGTCATGAACGAGCTGAACGACGAGAAGATCGACATCGTCGACTACAACGACGACGCTGCGGCGTTCATCGCGAGCTCGCTGTCGCCGTCGCGCGTCACCTCGGTGACGATCACGGACGAGGCCACGAGGTCCGCGCGCGTCGTCGTGCCGGACTACCAGCTGTCCCTCGCGATCGGCAAGGAAGGCCAGAACGCCCGCCTCGCCGCGAAGCTCACGGGCTGGCGGATCGACATCGTGTCCGACGCGGCGAAGCCGGCCTCGGCCGCGAAGGCCTAGGCCGGCCGGTCTTCCGGCGGGGCCGGAAGGGGTAGAATGGACAGAACTGATGTCGGGTCGCGCCCGGAAGACTCTGCTCACCGAGAAAACACCGCTCACCGAGAAGAGTCCGGGCACCAGCCGGTGGACACTCATCCGATACGCACCTGCGTGGGATGCCGCCGGCGGGACCGCCAGTCACACGTGATGCGGGTTGTTGCACGACCGATCGACGGGCAGGATGTCGCCGTCATCGATGAGCGGCGCCGGCTATCCGGACGGGGTGCTTGGCTGCACCCCGACCCGGCATGCATGGAAACGGCCGTCAAGCGGAGAGCCTTTCACAGGGCCTTCCGCCGGCCGGTGGACACTGCGCAGTTGGCAGCGGACTTCCAGGCACACCTGGAGCGTCGAGATGAACGCTCCGATTCACCACCGTCCTCCCGGAAAGCGGGTCAGTACCCTCATGGAAACCCGATGAGAACCCAGCGATGAGTGCGCAACGATGATCAATCCGTTGCGCTCTGCATTCGATCTACCAGGCGCCCTAGCGGCTGGGATCAGCAGTAGGAAATAGACGGTTCGTGCCTGACTCGGTGCGGACCGAGACAGGAGAAATGTGGCCAAGGTCCGCGTACATGAGCTTGCGAAAGAGCTCGGTATAACCTCGAAAGACGCAGTTGCGAAACTGCAGGAACTGGGCGAGTTCGTCCGGTCAGCCTCATCCACCATCGAGGCCCCCGTCGTGAAGAAACTTCGCGGCGCATTCCCCGCCGGCGGCACCAAGCCCGCCGCGGCCCCCGCCCCCTCACGCCCCGCGGCCCCCGCGCCGTCGGGCCCGAAGCCGGGCGCTGCCCAGGCCGCGCCGGAGGCACCCGCCCCCGCCGCTCCCGCAGCACCCTCCACCCCTGCCGCCCCGGCCGCTCCGGCTGCCCCCCAGGCATCACCGTTCTCCAACGGTTCCGCTCCCGCGGAAACCCCCGCTCCGGCGGAGGCACCCGCTCCCGCAGCGCAGGACACTCCTGCCCCGGCTGCACAGAGCACCCCCGCACCTGAGCAGCAGGGCACGCAGGGCTCGACGCCGGGCGCCCGTCCGGCTCCGCGTCCCGCCACGCCGCCCGCTGCTCCTGCCGCGGGCACCACCCGTCCCTCGGGTGCCCGTCCCGGTGGAGCGCCGCGTCCGGGCAACAACCCGTTCGCGCCCTCGCAGGGCATGGGTTCCCGCCGTGGCGAGACCGACCGTGGTGCGGACCGCACGTCGGAGCGTCCGCCGCGTCCGGGCAACAACCCGTTCGCACCCTCGCAGGGCATGCCCCGGCCCGGTCGCCGTGACGACGCCCAGCAGCGTCCCGCCGCGGGTCCGGGTGGGCCCCGTCCCGCAGCCGGTGCGGGTGGACCCCGTCCCGCAGCAGGCGCCGGCGGACCCCGCCCGGGCGCACCGCGTCCCGGTGCTCCGCGTCCGGCCGGAGCCCCCGGCTCACGTCCCACCCCGGGCATGATGCCCAACCGCACCGAACGTCCCGCTGCCCCCGGCCGCGGTGCCCCCGGTGCAGGAGCCGGTCCGCGCCGCGGTCCCGGGGGAGCACCTGCCAGCCCCAGCGGTGCACCCGCCGGCGGCGGCTTCGGCAAGGGCGGTCGCGGACGCGGCGGCACTGCCGGTGCCTTCGGCAAGGGTGGAGCCGGCCGTGGCAAGCAGCGCAAGTCGAAGCGGGCGAAGCGGCAGGAACTGGAGCAGATGTCGGCTCCTTCGCTGGGTGGCGTGAGCGTACCCCGCGGAGACGGCAACACCATCGTGCGCCTGCGCCGCGGCTCGTCCATCACGGACTTCGCCGACAAGATCGAGGCGAACCCCGCCGCACTGGTCACCGTGCTGTTCCACCTCGGTGAGATGGCCACGGCGACGCAGTCGCTGGACGAGGACACCTTCGAGGTGCTCGGCACGGAACTCGGCTACAAGATCCAGGTCGTCTCACCCGAGGACGAGGAGCGCGAGCTCCTCAGCAGCTTCGACATCGACTTCGACGCCGAGCTGGCAGCCGAGGGCGACGAGGAGCTCGAGGTGCGTCCGCCGGTCGTCACGGTCATGGGCCACGTCGACCACGGTAAGACGCGACTGCTCGATGCGATCCGCAACACCAAGGTCGTCGAGGGCGAGCACGGCGGTATCACCCAGCACATCGGTGCGTACCAGATCCAGCACGTCCACGAGGACAGCACGCGTGCCATCACCTTCATCGACACCCCGGGCCACGAGGCGTTCACCGCCATGCGTGCCCGTGGTGCGAAGGTCACGGACATCGCGGTGCTGGTCGTCGCGGCCGACGACGGCGTCATGCCCCAGACCGTGGAGGCGCTGAACCACGCCCAGGCGGCCAACGTGCCGATCGTCGTGGCGGTCAACAAGATGGATAAGGAAGGCGCGAACCCGGACAAGGTCAAGGGCCAGCTCACCGAGTACGGCCTGGTGCCCGAGGAGTACGGCGGCGACACGATGTTCGTGCACGTCTCCGCCCTCCAGGGCGTCGGCATCGACGACCTCCTCGAGGCCGTCCTGCTCACCGCGGACGCGGCCCTCGACATGCGGGCCAACCCGAACAAGGATGCCCGCGGTATCGCGATCGAAGCCAACCTCGACCGCGGACGCGGTGCCGTCGCGACGGTGCTCGTCCAGTCCGGAACGCTGAACGTGGGTGACACGATCGTCGCCGGTACGGCGCACGGCCGTGTGCGTGCCATGTTCGACGAGAACGGCGACATCGTCACGAAGGCGGAGCCGTCGCGACCGGTCCAGGTCCTGGGTCTGTCCAACGTGCCCCGTGCAGGTGACACGTTCTTCGTCACCGACGACGAGCGCACCGCCCGCCAGATCGCCGAGAAGCGCGAAGCCGCGGACCGCAACGCGGCCCTCGCCAAGCGCCGCAAGCGCATCAGCCTCGAGGACTTCGACCAGGCCGTCGCCGAGGGCAAGGTCGACACCCTCAACCTCATCCTCAAGGGTGACGTGTCGGGTGCCGTCGAGGCCCTGGAGGACTCGCTGCTCAAGATCGACGTCGGAGAGGGCGTACAGCTGCGCGTCATCCACCGCGGCGTCGGTGCGATCACCCAGAACGACGTCAACCTGGCGACCGTCGACAACGCGATCATCATCGGCTTCAACGTCAAGCCGGCGGAACGCGTCGCGGACCTTGCCGAGCGTGAAGGCGTGGACATGCGCTTCTACTCGGTCATCTACGCCGCCATCGACGACATCGAGCTCGCCCTCAAGGGCATGCTCAAGCCGGAGTACGAGGAGGTGCAACTCGGAACCGCAGAGGTCCGCGAGGTGTTCCGCTCCTCGAAGTTCGGCAACATCGCCGGTTCGATCGTCCGCTCGGGCATCATCCGACGCAACACGAGGGCGCGCGTCCTCCGTGACGGCAAGGTCATCGGGGACAACCTCTCCGTGGACTCGCTCAAGCGGTTCAAGGACGACGCCACCGAAGTCCGCACGGACTTCGAGTGTGGTATCGGCCTGGGCTCGTTCAACGACGTCAAGGAAGGCGACACCATCGAGACCTTCGAGATGCGGGAGAAGCCCCGCGTCTAGGAGGTAGGTCAGCACAGGCGCCCTGGTTCTCCCGGGCGCCTGTGCTGTCATACAGCCGGAGCCCGCACGGCGGGTTCCCCACCCTCATCCGCTTCCCTAGGAGTATCAGCAATGGCAGATCCGGCCCGCGCCGCGCGGCTCGCGCAGCGCATCAAAGTCATCGTCGCGGAGGCGCTGCGGCGCCGTGTGAAGGACCCCCGGCTGGAAGCCGTGACCATCACCGACGCCCGCGTCACCAACGACCTGCAGCACGCGACGCTGTACTACACGGTGTTGGGGGATCCGGAGGAGCAGCAGGCCACGCGGATGGCACTCGAGTCCGCCCGCGGCGTCCTGCGCGCCGAGGTGGGCAGGAACATCACGGCCCGCCTGACGCCGACGCTCGAATTCGTCCCCGACGAGGTGCCGGTCAACGCCAGCCACCTCGAGGAGCTGCTGCAGAAGGCCCGCGAGCGCGACGCCGAGGTGGCAGCGATCGCCCAGGGCGCGGACTTCGCGGGGGACGCCGATCCCTACCGCACCTCCGACGAGGACGAGGCCGGGCGCTAGCCCTCCCGGCTCCCGTTCCGGGCCATACACCAGAAGGCAGCCGACCTGCGGGTCGGCTGCCTTCTG
Source organism: Arthrobacter rhamnosi (assembly GCF_054510855.1). Lineage (NCBI taxonomy): Bacteria > Bacillati > Actinomycetota > Actinomycetes > Micrococcales > Micrococcaceae > Arthrobacter > Arthrobacter rhamnosi. Next base: position 219,169 of record NZ_JBTNDT010000007.1, read on the forward strand.
TCGTTTCCGGGGGACCGCTCAGGCGCGGGGAGCGGGGAGCCGGGACAGCCCCTCGACGAGCTCGTCCCTCCTGCCGCAGAGGGCGATCCGCACCCAGCCCTCGCCCATCGACCCGAAGGCCGTGCCCGGCGCGAGCGCGACGCCCCGCTCCGCGAGGAACGCCCTGGTCCACGCCCGGACGTCCCCGTCCGTGGCGTGGGAGAGGTCGGCCCATAGGTAGAAGGCGCCGCGGGCGTCGAGGTAGCTGATCCCGCGCTCGTCCAGCACGGCGGTGGCCGCATCCCGGTTGGAGCGGTAGTGGTCGAGGGCGGTCCGGACGTAGTCCTGCGGACCGGTCAGGGCGGCGACGCCGGCGTACTGCGAGGGACCCGAGACGCAGGACACGGTGGCCTCCATGACGTTGCTGAGGAGCGGTTCCATCCCGGGCGGCGTGACGAGCGCGCCGATGCGGAGACCCGTCAGTCCGTACGTCTTGGACAGCGTGAGGGAGGTGAGGACGCGGGCCTCGACGGCCTCCGGAACGGCCTCGGGCCCACCGGCGTCGAAGCGTGCGGGGCTGACATGGGGCACGTCGTAGGTGAAGGCCTCGTAGCACTCGTCGGAGATGATCCACAGGTCGTTCTCATGGGCGAACCGGACGAGCTCCCGCGTGAGGTCGGAGTCGAAGACCGAGCCGAGGGGATTCGACGGCGAGTTGAGCATGAGCACCTTCGTGCGGGGGGTCACGAGCCGCCGCAGGTCCTCGATGAGGGGCTGGAAGCCGTGGTGCGGCACCAGGGGGTAGGGCACGGGGACGCCGCCGAGCAGCCCCACGGTCATGGTGAACGTCGGATACCCCGGGTCGGGGATGAGCACCTCGTCCCCGGCCGCGATGAGCGTGCTGAGCGCCAGGTGCAGTCCCTGCTGGGCGCCCGCGACGACGAAGACGCGGGAGGGGTCGTCGTCGACCCCGGACATGGACGCGAACCGCTCGGCGAACGCGGCCCTGAGCGGGGCGATGCCCGCATTGGGCGTGTAGTTCGTGTCGTCCCGGTCGAGGGCCGCCATGGCCGCCTCGAGCACGTGCCGTGCGACGGGGAACGCGGGCTCGCCGATGCTGAGGACGATGGAATCGGGAGTGGCCCATGCCGCCTGCGTGATCTCGCGGATCTGGTTGACCGGGACATTCACCACGTGGGCTGGAGCGGAAGGCATACGCAGGATCGTATCGCGAGGCGGGCGGGCGCCAGGGAGCGCGCAGCCGCGACCCTATACTGGGAGGCGTGAATTCCGGGCAGGTCCACTCAGGGCTGATTATCGTGGACAAGCCTCAGGGCTGGACCAGTCATGACGTCGTGGGGCGCATGCGCCGCCTCGCGGGAACCCGCAAGGTGGGCCACGCCGGAACCCTGGACCCCATGGCCACCGGCGTCCTGGTGATCGGCGTCAACCGCGCCACGCGCCTGCTGACCTTCATCGTGGGCACGTCGAAGACCTACACCGCCACCATCCGGCTCGGACAGTCGACCCTCACGGACGACGCCGAAGGCGAGGTCACGGGCGGGAGCATCGCCGCGGCCGTGACCGAGGAGGACATCCGGACGGCGGTCGCCCGGCTGACGGGTGAGATCCAGCAGGTGCCGAGCAGCGTCAGCGCCATCAAGGTCAAGGGCGAGAGGTCCTACGCCCGGGTCCGCGCCGGCGGGGAGGTGGACCTCCCCGCACGTCCCGTCACCGTGCACCGGTTCGACGTCCACGGGATCCGCCGGGTCAGCAACGGGCGGCTGCAGGACGTGGATGTGACGGTCGAATGCAGTTCGGGCACCTACATCCGGGCCCTCGCCCGCGACCTCGGGGAAGCCCTCGGCGTGGGAGGCCATCTGACCGCGCTCCGCCGGACCCAGGTGGGGCCCTACTCCATCGAGCAGGCCCGCACCCTCGAGCAGCTCGCCGCGGAGCTGGACGTACTCCCGCTGGACGATGCCGGACGGTCGCTGTTCCCCGTGCGGGAACTGTCCGAGGCGGAGGCAGCGGACGTCTCCCACGGCCGGAAAATCGGGCCCAACGACGAGCCCGACGTCCCGGTCGCCGCCTTCGCCCCGGACGGGACCCTCGTGGCGCTGCTCGAGAACCGCGGGGGAGCCGCCCGCACCGTGCTGGTGTTCGCGCCCGGCGGGAAGGAGTAGCGGTGGATCCCTTCTTCCTCGTCGGGGCGCTCGTCTGCGCGGTCTCCGCCGTGCTCTGCATCGGCGCGGCCCTCGTGCGCCAGCCGCCGAACGACATCACCATCCTCTCCGTCGCGGCCGTCGAGCTCTTCCTCCTGGCGTACACGGTGGCTGCCGGAATCCGCCAGCTCACGGGGGAGCCCGTGCTGGGGGAGGCCTGGGAGTTCTGGGGGTACCTCCTGACAGCGCTCCTGGTGCCCGTCGGCACCTTCTGGTGGTCCATCCTCGAGAGGACGCGCTGGAGCAATTTCGTACTGGCCGCGGCCGGGCTGACGGTCTTCGTCATGCTCTTCCGCATGGAGCAGATCTGGGATGGGGTGGCCGGCCTGTGAACGGTCGACGGAACGAGGGATCGCCCGCGGGGCGCGTCGGTGCAGCGGACGCGGATGCCGCGGGTGCGGGGGGCACGAGCCGCGCGCGGGGCCCCGGCCGCCTGCTGATCGCCGTCTACGGAGTCTTCGCGCTGGCCGCGACCGCGCGCGCCGGCTTCCAGATCGCGACGAAGTTCTCCGAGGCCCCGCTCGCGTACCTCCTCTCGGCAGTGGCCGCGGTGGTCTACATCGTGGCGACGGTCTCCCTCGCACGGGGCGGGACGCGCGCGTACGCCGTCTCCGTCGTCGCCGTCACCACCGAGCTCGTCGGTGTGGTCTCGGTGGGCCTCCTCAGCGTCCTGGATCCGCAGGCCTTCCCGAGCGAGACCGTATGGTCCGCCTTCGGTCGTGGCTACGGGTTCGTCCCCCTGGTCCTGCCGATCCTGGGGCTGGTCTGGCTGCGCAGGAACAGGCCGGGACAGCGTCGCCGGAAATAGGTCCCTGGTGCCTGCAGCCCGTGAGAGTATGGCGCTACAGCACCGATCCAGCCTGCCTCCAGGGAGCGACATGACCAGCAACAGCCCCGAGCACGACGAATCCACCGGATCGGGAGCCGGGCGGTCCTCGTCGTCCGATGCCCGCAACTCGTCCGACGCCCGCAGCGCCGGCGGCGCAGGGTCGATCCCGGGTATTCCCTCGGGTACCCCTTCCGGAGACCGCGACCGGGTTGCGCCGGGAGAACCGATCCAGCGCGGCAAGGCCGCTCCCGCGGGCGGCAAGGGCAGGAAGCCCGGCAAGTCCTCCTCCGGCGGGGACTGGAACGTGTTCCGCACCGTCGTCGTCCTGGTGGGGGTCGTCATCGCCGGGTTCGGTGCCTACTACCTGATCCTCGGCACGGCGGGACTGCCCGAGACGGAAGCCAGCCCCGCCAACCCCACGCTGGAGAGCCAGTTCCGGTTCTTCTCGGCCATGATGGTCGGTGTCGGCGCGGCTTTCATCACGATCGCGGTCAAGTTCCAGTGGGCGAACATGCTCTGGCTCGTCTGCCTCATGGTGTTCGCGGGCGGCATCGGGCGGGTCCTGTCCTGGGCGTTCTCCGGAACCCCCAACTACGTCATGATCGTCCTCATGGTCGTCGAGCTGGCCTTCCCGCCGGCCCTGCTCGTCTGGCACAAGTACATCGCCAAGACGAGCGACCTGCGCCGGGAATTCGCACAGCGCGGCTAGAGGACCCCCTCGCGCAGCGGGCCTCCGCTCCAAGGCGGGCACGGAGGCCCGATGCCGTCCGCGGTGATCGCGTCGGCCATAATGGGGAGCGGCGTCCCGCCGGACACCCGAGGCCGCGGGAATCGGTCGAATCGCGAAGGAGATGCGTGTTCTACTGGAGAGATCTGGACAGTGTGCCCAAGGATTTCGGGCCCTCCGTCCTGACGCTCGGCAACTTCGACGGCGTGCACCGCGGCCACCAGCGCGTCCTGCAGCAGGTCGTCGAAGCGGCGCGGGAGCGTGCCGCGGCCGCCGTCGTCGTGTCCTTCGACCCGCACCCGGCGCAGGTCCACCGGCCGGAGTCGGCGCCGGAGCTGATCATGGGGCTCGACGACCGCGTGGAGACCATCGCCGAGACGGGCATCGACGCCCTGCTCATGATGCGGTACACCCTCGACCTCGCCGCGCACTCGCCGGAGGAGTTCGTCGAACGCGTCTTCGTGAAGGCCCTGAAGGCCCGGGCCGTGGTGATCGGCCATGACGTCCGGTTCGGCAGGGGCAACAGCGGTGACCTCGACACCATGCGCGACCTCGGCCGGGCGCTCGGCTTCGAGGTCATCGCCATCGAGGACTTCGGTGCGAGCTACCCCGTGGACGCCACGGACGACGACGGCGACAGGCGGTGCTCCTCGACCTGGGTGCGGGAAGCACTCGAAGCCGGAGAGGTCGGAACCGCGGCGAGGATCCTGGGCCGCCCCCACCGCATGCGCGGAGAGGTGGTCCACGGGGCAGCCCGCGGGCGGGAACTCGGGTACCCCACGGCGAACCTGGCGGCCTCCTCCCAGGGCTTCATCCCGGCCGACGGCATCTACGCCGGCTGGCTCGTCGACGAGGCGGGCACCCGGTGGCCGGCGGCCATCTCCGTCGGGTCCAATCCCACCTTCGACGGTGTGGACCGGCAGGTCGAGGCCCACGTGATCAACCGTCCGCCCGAGCGCGTCCAGGACTTCGACCTCTACGGGCAGGCGATCATCGTCGAATTCGTCGAGCGGCTGCGGGGCCAGGTCGCCTACACCGGGCCCGAGGCCCTGATCGAGCAGATGAAACTCGACGTCGACAGGGCCCGTGGGCTGCTTTCGACAGAACAACGGCCCAGACGCTAAACTGGGCACAGGTCCGGCTGCAGTCCGTGGTGGCTGGATTTTTCTGTGACGTCGTGCAAACGATGCTCAGCACTTGTTCACGGTACAACTCTAGGAGTTACTCGTGGCCCTTGACGCCGCCATCAAGCAGGAAATCATCAAGGAATACGCCCTGGCCGAAGGTGACACCGGTTCACCCGAGGTCCAGATCGCGATGCTTTCCCGTCGTATCCTCGACCTGACCGAGCACCTGAAGATGCACAAGCACGACCACCACACGCGTCGTGGCCTGCTTCTTCTCGTCGGTCGCCGCCGTCGCCTGCTGGACTACCTGCGGGACACCGACATCGCGCGTTACCGTTCGCTCATCGAGCGCCTGGGTCTGCGTCGATAAGTAGCATCAAGTAGCATCGGAAGGCGGCATCTTCTCCCCTGGAGAGGGAGCCGCCTTCTCTGCTAGGTAGAAGTACGGGCCCCTCCGCCGCGGCCCGGTTCCGGACACCGGAGCACCAGGCGGGCGGACCCCGTGTCCGCAGCCAGCAGTATCAGCACGACCTGCACCAGCAGGACCACCGCACAACAGGAGTCAACCGGCACCGCGCATTCGCGGTCCTCGGTAGTGGTCTCCGGAGCGCACCTGCGTTCCGTGGATCTCGATCGAAGACCGGGTGCTGTGGCCCGCCCATGAGGGGCGGGGCCACGTCGGGTGCCGATTGCCTCCGATACCGAGAAACGGAGGTGACTCTCTTGGAGGGTCCCGAAATCCAGTTCGCCGAAGCAGTGATCGACAACGGTCGCTTCGGAACACGCACCGTCCGGTTCGAGACCGGACGCCTCGCCCAGCAGGCCGCCGGCTCCGCCATGGTCTACATCGACGAGGACACCGCACTGCTCTCGGCCACCACGGCCGGCAAGTCTCCCCGCGAAGGCTTCGACTTCTTCCCGCTGACGGTCGACGTCGAAGAGCGCATGTACGCCGCGGGCCGCATCCCGGGCTCGTTCTTCCGCCGCGAGGGCCGTCCCTCCACGGAGGCCATCCTGGCCTGCCGCCTGATGGACCGCCCCCTCCGCCCAGCGTTCGTCAAGGGCCTGCGCAACGAGGTCCAGGTCGTCGTGACCGTCCTCGCGATCAACCCCGACGTCCGCTACGACGTCGTGGCCATCAACGCCGCGTCCATGTCCACGCAGCTGTCCGGCCTGCCCTTCTCGGGACCGATCGGCGGCGTCCGCGTGGCCCTCGTCTCGAACGGCAGCGGCAACGACCAGTGGATCGCCTTCCCGAAGCACTCGGAGCTCGAGAACTCCGTCTTCGACATGGTGGTTGCCGGGCGCATCGCCGGTGACGACGTCGCGATCATGATGGTCGAGGCCGAGGCCACCGACAACTCGTGGAACCTGATCAAGGAGAACGGCGCGACCGCTCCCACGGAGGAGGTCGTGGCCGACGGCCTCGAGGCCGCCAAGCCGTTCATCCGTGCCCTGTGCGAGGCGCAGGCAGACCTCGCCGGGCGCGCCGCCAAGCCGACCGTCGAGTTCCCCGTCTTCCTCGACTACCAGGACGACGTCTACGCCGCCATCGAGTCGGCCGGCGCGGAGAAGCTGTCCCAGGTCTTCCAGATCGCGGACAAGCAGGAGCGCGGAAGTGCCACCGACGCCCTCAAGTCCGAGCTGATGGACGCTCTCGGCGGGCAGTTCGAGGGACGCGAGAACGAGCTGTCCGCAGCGTTCCGCTCGCTCACCAAGGCCGTCGTCCGCCAGCGCATCCTCAAGGACCAGGTCCGCATCGACGGCCGTGGCCTGAGCGACATCCGCAAGCTCACCGCCGAGGTCGAGGTCCTGCCGCGCGTGCATGGTTCGGCGATCTTCGAGCGCGGCGAGACCCAGATCATGGGTGTCACCACGCTCAACATGCTCAAGATGGAGCAGCAGATCGATTCGCTGTCGCCCGTCACGCGCAAGCGCTACATGCACAACTACAACTTCCCGCCGTACTCCACCGGTGAGACCGGCCGTGTCGGTTCGCCGAAGCGCCGCGAGATCGGCCACGGAGCACTGGCGGAGCGTGCACTCGTGCCCGTCCTGCCGAGCCGCGAGGAGTTCCCCTACGCGATCCGCCAGGTGTCCGAGGCCCTCAGCTCCAACGGTTCGACGTCGATGGGCTCGGTCTGCGCCTCCACGCTGTCCCTGCTCAACGCCGGTGTGCCCCTCCGCGCGCCCGTCGCCGGTATCGCCATGGGCCTCGTGTCCGACGTCGTCGACGGCCAGACGCGCTACGCGGCGCTGACCGACATCCTCGGCGCCGAGGACGCATTCGGTGACATGGACTTCAAGGTCGCCGGTACGTCGGAGTTCGTCACGGCGATCCAGCTCGACACCAAGCTCGACGGCATCCCCGCCTCGGTGCTCGCTGCCGCGCTGAAGCAGGCCCGCGAAGCACGCCTGCACATCCTCGGCGTCCTGCAGGCCGCGATCGACACCCCGGACGAGCTCTCCGAGTTCGCACCGCGGATCATCTCGGTCAAGATCCCCGTGGACAAGATCGGCGAGGTCATCGGCCCCAAGGGCAAGATGATCAACCAGATCCAGGAGGACACCGGAGCCGACATCTCGATCGAGGACGACGGCACCGTGCTGATCGGCGCCACGAACGGCGAGTCGGCCGAGGCTGCGCGCGCGGCGGTCAACGCCATCGCCAACCCGCAGGTCCCCGAGATCGGTGAGCGCTACCTGGGCACGGTCGTCAAGACCACCACCTTCGGCGCCTTCGTCTCGCTGACCCCGGGCAAGGACGGCCTGCTGCACATCTCCGAGCTGCGCAAGCTCGCCGGTGGCAAGCGTGTCGACAACGTCGACGAGATCGTCTCCGTGGGCCAGAAGGTACAGGTCGAGATCACGAAGATCGACGACCGCGGAAAGCTCTCGCTCTCGCCCGTCGTCGCCGAGGACGCCTCCGGGTCGTCCGAGGACGCCGGCATCGAGCTGCCCGAGGTCGCCGTGGGCGAGGACGCCTAGTCCGTCCCGCTCGTCCCGAGCGACCGCGGCCCCGGGGGGGGGGGGAGGGGGGGGGTGGGGGGGGGGGGGGGGGGGGTGTTGTTCTTGCAGAAAAAAAGA
>NZ_JBTNDT010000008.1:0-185494 GCF_054510855.1 Arthrobacter rhamnosi
GGCCGCCGTGCCGTTCGGATCGGTGTCGCCGCGCCGGGTGCGCAGAGCCGTGGCGCAGGTACGGCCGATCGGGGCCGCCGCGCCGGGTGCACGACGACGGCCGCCGTGCCGGGCACGACGACGGCCGCCGTGCCGGGCACGACGGCGGCCGCCGGGTGCACGACGACGGGCACCGGGTGCACGACGACGGGCGCGGCGGCCCGAGGTGCCACTCCAGCCCGGGAGCCTACTGGCTGAAGGCGGCGTCGAAGGAGGTCTCCGACGGCGCGAAGTCGAAGCGCTTGAGGAAGGCGAGAGCCTCGGGCGCTCCCTCCAGCCGGTCCATGCCGGCGTCCTCCCACTCGACCGAGATGGGCCCGGTGTAGCCGATGGCCGTCAGCGCCCGGAAGCTGTCCTCCCAGGGCACGTCGCCGCGGCCGGTCGAGACGAAGTCCCAGCCACGCCGCGGGTCGCCCCAGGGCAGGTGCGAGGAGAGGATACCGTTGCGACCCCCGCCCATGCGCATCTTCGTGTCCTTGCAGTCCACGTGGTAGATCCGGTCCTTGAAGTCCGAGATGAACGCGACGGGGTCGATCTGCTGCCACATGAAGTGGCTCGGGTCCCAGTTCAGGCCGAAGGCGGGGCGGTGACCGATGGCGTCGAGGGCGCGCTGGGTGGACCAGTAGTCGTAGGCGATCTCGGAGGGGTGGACCTCGTGCGCGAACCGGACGCCGCACTCGTCGAAGACGTCCAGGATCGGGTTCCAGCGGTCCGCGAAGTCCTGGTAGCCGGCCTCGATCACGTCCGCGGACACCGGCGGGAACATGGCCACGTACTGCCAGATGGAGGATCCGGTGAAGCCGATGACGGTGTCGACGCCGAGCTTCTGCGCGAGGCGGGCGGTCAGCTTCATCTCCTCCGCTGCCCGCTGGCGCACGCCTTCGGGGTCGCCGTCGCCCCACACGTGAGCACCGACGATGCCCTTGTGACGGAAATCGATCGGGTCGTCGCAGACGGCCTGGCCCTTCAGGTGGTTGGAGATGGCCCAGACCTTCAGGCCGTTGCGCTCGAGGATGTCGAGGCGGTCCTGGATGTAGGCGTCGTCGTCCCAGCGCCAGGCGTCGAGGTGGTCACCGGAGACGGCGATCTCCAGGCCGTCGTAGCCCCACTGGCCGGCCAGCTCGGCGACCTTCTCGAAGGGCAGATCGGCCCACTGGCCGGTGAACAGGGTGAAGTTGCGTGCCATGGAATGTCTCCTTGTAGGGAAGGGGCGGGATGCTCCACTGTCTGGTCGCCGTCGCCGGGGAGTGGCTTCGGCTCGGCTCGCAGACCCGTTCTAGACGGTTCTGGTCCAGACGCTCTCGGCGCCCGCGCTCTGCTCCACACCGTTGAGCACCTTCTGCACCTGCAGGCCATCGGCGAACGACGGTTCGGGCTGCCGGCCTTCGGCGATCGCTTCGACGAAGTCCTTCGCCTGGTGGGTGAAGCCGTGCTCGTAGCCCAGGAGATGTCCTGTAGGCCACCACGCGGAAATGTAGGGATGGGCTGGTTCGGTCACCATGATGTCGGTGAATCCCTGTCGTGTGTCGGGCGCCGTCGCATCGTAGAAGCCGAGCGAGTTCATGTTCTCCAGGTCGAAGGAGATGGCGCCGGCGGAACCGGCAACCTCGATGCGGAGCGCGTTCTTGCGACCCGTGGACATCCGGGTGGCTTCGAATGAGCCGATCGCGCCACCGTCGAAACGGCCGGTGAACAGGGCAAGATCGTCCACGGTGACGCGCCCGCGCTCGGCTGCGGCCGTACCGGCGAGCCCTGATGCCTGGCCGAGCAGGGGTCGTTCGTGGACAAAGGTATTGAGAATGCCGCTGACGCCGATGATCTTCTGGCCGGTGATGAACTGCGCCAAGTCGACGGCGTGCGCACCAAGATCCCCGAGGGCGCCGGAACCGGCATGGTCCTTCTGCAGGCGCCAGGTCAGGGGTGCCTCTGCGTCGACCAGCCAGTCCTGCAGGTAAGCGGCGCGTATCTGTCGGATCTCACCGATCGCGCCTGACCGGACCAGGTCCCTTGCGAAGGTTGCGGCGGGAACACGGCGGTAGGTGAAGCCGACCATCGCGAAGACATCCTTGCCGGCGCTGTCTGCCGCGGCAGCCATTGCTTCGGCTTCTTCGAGGGTATTTGCGAGCGGCTTTTCGCACAGGACGTGTTTGCCTGCCTCGAGCGCAGCGATGGCGATTTCGGCATGCGAGCCACCGGGAGTGACGATGTCGACGACGTCGATGTCGTCACGGGCGATGGCGGCCCGCCAATCGGTGGTGGTCTCACTCCAACCCCACTTGGAAGCGGCTGCTTCCACCCCGCGCGCATTCCGTCCGACGAGTAGTGTCATTTCCGGCTGGGCTGGCAGGTCGTAGAAGCGTGGGGCAACCCGCCATCCCTGCGAATGGGCGGCTCCCATGAAGCCGTGTCCGATCAGTGCGACCCTCAGGGGTGCTACGTCGTTGTGCATGTTTCCTCTTATCCGGCGGCAGTTGTCCAAGCTGATGACCCGAGGTGGAGGTCCCTGTCAACAACAGGGACCCCCACCCGTCACTGTCCTACGACTCGAAGGCCGTCGGCAGGTACTGCTCGACGTTCTCCTTGGTGACGACCGGTGCGTTCAGGACGACGCGCTTCGGGACTTCAACTTCCACGAGATCGCTCATGGCCTTGCCCTGGGCGATCAGGCGAGCCATGCGGACGCCGTCCGCTGCCTGGGTGGATGGGTAGATGACGGTGGCCTGCAGGACGCTCTCGCCGGACTGGATCTCGCGCATGGCGTTGGCTGAGCCGGCGCCGCCGACCATGAAGAACTCGTCACGGCCTGCGTTGTCGATGGCGGCCAGGACGCCTACGCCCTGGTCGTCGTCGTGGTTCCAGATGGCGTCGATCTTCGGGGCTGCTGACAGGAGTTGCGACGTCGTTGCTTCGCCACCCTGGACGGTGAAGTCGGCGGCGACGCGGTTGTCGACGTCGAGCCCGCAGGCGTCCAAGGCGTCCTTGAAGCCTCGGCTGCGGTCCTGAGTGAGGGGCAGGGAGTCGATGCCTGCGATCTCGGCGACGATCGCATCGTCGTTGCCCTCGAGCTGCTCGCAGATGTAGGTGCCGGCGCTGACGCCCATTCCGTAGTTGTCGCCCAGGACGGTGGCGCGAGCCGCGAAGGGGCTCGAGAACTCCCGGTCGACGTTGATGACGGGAATCCCGGCCTCCATGGCCTGGATGGCCACCGGGGTCAGTGCAGCACCGTCGGTGGGCAGCAGGACGATCGCATCGACACGGTCGTTGATGAACTGCTCCACCTGGCTGATCTGCAGGTTCGCGTCGTTCGTTCCTTCAGCTACGCGCAGATCGATGTCCGGGAATTCCTCGGCAGCTGCGGTAGCGGCGCTGTTGATGGCACCCAGCCAGCCATGGTCCGCGGCGGGTCCGGAGAAGCCGATGACCACGGTGTCCCCCTCGGCCTGGTTACCTTCGACCGATGCGTTGGTGGGCTGCGTGTTGGTGTCTTCCGACCCCTCGGTGCACCCGGTGACCAGGGTGCCTACTGCAAGAAAGGCACCGGTGGTGATGAGCATCTTCCGGCCCGTACGAAGTGCAAGCATGTGTCTCTCCTCTTTGAGTAAGTGGTCTTCGTCGAAGCTGCAATCCCGGAACGAACGGTGCAACCCGCGTGACTACGATCACAATAACAGAAGGTGCGCAGAAATCGACGCCTTTCTACCGAGAATCGACGTATTGTGTTAGGTTCGTCGCATGTTCGATGAAGATCAGCCACGGCCGTTGCTCGAAGTCCGCGGGATCACCAAGCAGTTCGCTGGTGTCCAGGCGCTCAAAGGAGTGGACCTGCAGGTGCTTCCAGGGGAAGTGCACTGCGTCATGGGGCAGAACGGGGCGGGGAAATCCACCCTCATCAAGACCCTGTCCGGGGTCCACCAGCCCGACAGTGGCGAGATCTTCTGGGAGGGGGAGGAAGTCTCGCTCCCTCGCCCGACCGCCGCACTCGATCTCGGCATCGCCACCATGTATCAGGAACTCGACGTCGTCGACGGCCTGTCCGTCGCCGAGAACATCTTCCTCGGACACGAGCTGGCACGTGGCGGCGTGCTCCATGTGAGGAAGGCCAACGCCCTCACACGCACGCTGCTCAGTCGCCTCGGCCACGGCAGTCTGTCGCCCTCCACGGAAGTGGGGACCCTGTCGGCGGCGAACAAGCAGATCGTCAGCATGGCTCGAGCGCTGTCCCGCGACACGAAGCTCATCATCATGGATGAGCCGAGCGCCATCCTGGACTCGGGTGAAGTCGCCAATCTCTTCCGCGTGGTCCGTGAGCTCACCGCTCAGGGGATCGCGGTCGTCTACATCTCCCACAGGCTCGAGGAGATCCGGCAGATCGGGGACCGGATCTCGGTCATCAAGGATGGCCGGAGCACGGCGAACGGTTTGAGTGTCGCGGACACCCCGAGAGCTGAACTGATCCGGCTCATGACCGGCAGGGACGTCGAGAACGTCTTCCCGGCCCGGAAGCCCCTGCCCGCCGATGCACCGGTGGTCCTCGAGGTGAAGGACCTCGAACTCGACGGCCACTTCGAGAAGGTGAGCCTCTCCGTCCGTGCGGGGGAGGTCCTCGGCTTCGCCGGACTCGTGGGCTCCAAGAGGTCCGAGATCCTCGAGACCATCTATGGGGCGCGGAAGGCATCCTCGGGGACGGTCTCGGTCAAGGGCAGGACCCTCAGGGCCGGTTCCGTCAGGTCTGCCGTGGACGCCGGGATCGGTCTCTCGCCGGAGGAACGCAAGAGCCAGGGACTCATCCTGGACGAACCGTTGTTCAAGAACGTGACGCTCTCGACCTTCGAACGGTTCGCCCGCGCCGGCTACCTGAACGAGGCCGCCGAGCGGCAGGCGGCCCGTGAGCAGATCGCAGCCCTCGAGCTGCGTCCGGCCGATCCCGACCGGCCGGCCCGGACGCTGTCCGGCGGGAATCAGCAGAAGATCCTCCTCGGCCGCTGGCTCGTCCACGGAACGTCAGTCCTCCTGCTCGATGAGCCCACCCGCGGCGTGGACGTCGGGGCCCGGGCCGAGATCTATGCCCTCATCCGCGCACTGGCCGACGCCGGAACAGCCATCATCGTCATCTCGAGCGAGATCGAGGAAGTCCTGGGGCTCGCGGACAAGGTCCTCGTCATCGACGACGGCAGAGTCCTCACCCAAACGAATGCCAGCGACCTGGACGAGCACGGCGTGCTCGACCTCATCATGAAGGGAAGTGCCGCGTGAGCGAGCAGAACACCAAGGTGCCCGAATCACGCCTCGGCGCACGGGACGATCACGGCACACCGCGGGGCAACCCGTTGCAGAACTTGCTGAAGGGCTCAGCAGGACGCAGCCTCGGGCTGGTCATCGCCCTCGCACTGCTCTTCGTGGTGGGAGCAGCCACCAGTGGGGACAGATTCCTCAACCTCGAGAACATGCTCACGATCCTGCGCTATGCCTCGATCATCGGTGTGGTGAGCATTGGGGTCACCTTCGTCATCACCGCAGGCGGTATCGACCTGTCGGTAGGGTCGGTCATCGGCCTGGCGACAGTGGTCGCCAGCCTCAGTGCCGTACAACTTGCGGCCACCCGGTCATCCTGGATCCTCATGGTGCTCGTAGCACTGGGGGTCGGGGCCGGTGCAGGTCTCATCAATGGGCTGTTGATCGCCTACGGGAAGGTGGTCGCCTTCATCGCGACGCTGGCGATGCTCGTCGGTGCGCGTGGTCTCGCGGAACTCATCTCCGGCCGCAGGACCCAGGTCGTCAGCAACCGGGACTTCCTGCAGGTCATGCGCGCTGACCTGCTCGGCATTCCCATCCTCGTCTGGATCTTCGTCGTCGTCGCTGCTGCCGGATGGTTCCTGCTCAACCGCACCACGTTCGGACGTCGGACCATCGCCATCGGCGGCAACCTCGAAGCATCGAGGCTGGCCGGTATCAAGGTCAAGCGCCACTTGGTCTACCTCTACGTCCTCGCCGGCCTCACAGCGGGCATCGGCGGTGTCATGTTCCTGGGCCGCACCACGGCCGGCACGTCCACCCATGGTCTGCTCCTTGAGCTCGACGTCATCGCCGCCGTCGTCGTCGGCGGAACACTACTGGTCGGCGGGCGCGGCACCATTATGGGCACGGTTCTCGGTGTGCTCATCTTCAGCACTCTCACCAATGTCTTCACGCAGAACAACCTCGACACCTCCATCCAGGCTCTGGCCCGAGCCCTCATCCTCGTGGGCGCGGTCCTCCTGCAGCAGCGGTTCGCGTCACAGGGACCACGCAAGCGAATGGTCAATGCGGTGAGGACCGACGCAGCTCAGACCAGCTGATTCAACCGCACTCCGGGTGGGTGGCAGGTATGCACCCGCCCGGAGGCCCAGCGCGCCACGCGAAAGGGTCCCCCCGCATGTTGCGGGGGACCGTTGTCGGAGTCCGTCAACGATCGGCCGACGGGGAGAAGTGAACCTTTGTCGGGTGGGGTGCGTGGACCGACGGAACCGTGCGGGATCTGATCAGGGGGTGGTTCCTGTAGATGGATCCCAGCACTGGGGGATGCAGTTGAAAAGGCTCGGCCCGACCGGCGGTTCAGCAGGGAGCCGCCGGTCGGGTCGTCGTTCTAGGTGGTGCCGGTCTCAGTAGGCGTAGCAGGTGAGGAAGTCGAAGCTGTCGCGGGCGAATTCGGCAGTGGCCGGGGCATTGTCCCGCTCGATGACGTAGTACTTCACCTTGCCCTGGGCGGCGTCGAGGATCGGACCCCAGTCGATGTCACCCTCGCCGACATCGGTCAGCAGGGGGAAGCTCGCGAATCCGATCGTGTCGGCGGGAAGTGCGCCGTCCTTGATGTGGAGCAGCTCGATGCGGTCGCCGTGCCGGTTGAGCAGATCGACGATGTCGACTCCCGCGTCCGAGGCCCAGTAGACGTCGAGCTGGAAGGCGACGTAGCGGGGGTCGGTGTTCGCCAGGAGCACCTCGTAGGCCGTGGTCTGCTGGCCGGTCTTGGGGTCGGTGACGAGCGTAGTGAATTCCCACCAGTGGTTGTGGCCGAAGTGCTTCCCCGTCCCGGCCTTCACGGAACGCTCGCCCAGTTCGTTCATCGCCTCGGCGGTGGCCACCAGGTCCGCATAGGTGCTGGTGGCGTCCCTGTTCACCCCGGGCGCCGCCCAACCACCTGATCCGGTGTACTTCTGCCCGATCGTCTTGGCGTAGGCGAGGGTCTGGTCGAATGTCGCTTCGGCAGTGCTGCCGTGCGAGGTCGGGGCTTTGAGCTTGTACTCCTTGAGAAGCGCATTGAATTCCTCTGCGCTGCGTCCTTCGTAGGAGCCGCCGAAGGGCTCCACGTTCTTGTACCCGATCTCCGCCAACTCGGCGAGGATTCCCTCCGTTCCGATGTCCCTCTGCCAGCCGGCGTAGCTGTACAGCTGGAAGGAGATCTTGCTGGCGGGGACACTCCTGCCGGCACATTCGGACCCCGAGCCTGCCTTCGGGGCGGCTATGGCAGGACTGGCCAGAACAGTCGTCGCTGCGATGGCGAGAGCGGCTGCTGCCGCCACTCTGCGCGCGGCTCCCCGGCGCGGGTGGTGAACGGTGGTGTAGGCGTTCTTCATCAAAGCTTCCTCCTTGAAGTGGTGATGCAGGGGAATCCCGTCGATCGGGTGAGTCGGCCGAAGCCTGTCTTTGTGACGGAAGTCCCAGCGAACCTAACACGGGTAATGGCGAGAAACAACGAATGTTGCATGTCCGTCGATGTAATCAGAAAAGTCTGCCCCGATGTAAAGTCGAGCTCAGGCAGTACTAAGGGCGACAGACAGTCCCGTAGCACCGGAGTGGTGGCTACTTTCCCTCAAGTCATCACCACCAGACCTTTCTGCACTCATGTTTCGTCGGTTTATATGCTGTAATGAGTCGATGCGTGACATAAGTAGCTTCAACGGACTCGGCTCCTCCGGAGCCAGCGAGCTCTTCCAGATCCTTCGGGACGGGCGTCCCCGCACGCGGTCGGAGCTGGCCGAGCAGATGGGTCTGGCCCGGTCCACCGTCACCCTGCGGATCGAATCGCTCATGGAACTGGGGCTGGTCGGTTTCGTCGACGACGCTGTCTCGACCGGGGGTCGCCCGTCCTCGCGCGTCGCGCTGAAGGCGGGGAGCAAGGTCGTCCTGGGTGTGGACATCGGGGCGTCGCACCTCCGCGTGGCACTGACGGACCTCACGGGCCATCAGCTCCATGAAGCGGCACGCACCATCGAGGTGTCGTCGGGTCCCACCTCCGTGCTCCAGGCGGTCGTCGAGATGTCCGGCGGACTCCTCGAGAAAGCGGGCCGTGAGCTCTCGGACCTGCTGGCCATCGGGGTCGGTGTCCCCGGGCCGGTCGAACACAGCACTGGCATGCCCATCAACCCGCCGATCATGCCTGGCTGGAACCGCTTCGACGTCCCTGGCTACCTGCAGAACCACTTCCACGTCCCGGTCCTCGTGGACAACGACGTGAACATCATGGCGGTGGGTGAGCGAAACGCCGCCTGGTCCGATGTGGACGACCTGATCTACGTGAAGGTGGCCACCGGCATCGGTTCCGGCATCGTCTCGAGCGGCATGCTCCAACGCGGCGCGAATGGCGTCGCAGGGGACATCGGCCATATCCGCGTGCAGAACGGCGGTGGCGTTCCCTGCCACTGCGGCAACCAGGACTGCCTCGAAGCCGTTGCGTCAGGGCCGGCCGTCGCAGCGAAGCTGAGAGCCCTCGGGTTGGAAGCCCACAACAGCGAGGACGTCGTCCGCCTCGTGGGGAGCGGGAACAAGGAGGCCGTGCACGCGGTGCGCCAGGCCGGTCGAGACGTAGGAGAAGTGCTCTCGGCCTGCGTAAGTCTGATGAATCCGTCGGTGATCGTCATCGGGGGGTCGATGGCGCTCACCGGCGAGCACTTCATCGCGGGCATCCGCGAAGTCGTCTACTCACGCACCATCCCGCTCGCTACCCACCACCTGCAGATCGTCCAGTCCTCCTCCGGCCTGGACGCGGGTGTCCTCGGCGCGAGCATGCTCGCCATCCACGACGCGATGTCACCCCAGCGGATCGACGACATGGTCCTCGGCCTCAACGACACGATCGCCGACTGAACAGTCGCAGACGACGCCGACCGGCTGATGGCCCGTGACGGTGCGTCCCGTGCCTCTCGATAGACTGGCCGCATGACCGCCGAGACCTCCGCGCAGACCACCGACCGTACCCGGCTCCTCGAGCTCATCAAGGAACTCGCCGTGGTGCATGAGCGCGTCACGCTCTCCAGCGGAGTCGAGGCCGACTACTACATCGACCTCCGCCGCATCACCCTGCACCACGAGGCGTCCGTCCTCGTGGGCCGCGTGATGCTCCAGTTGCTCGACGACGCCGGCATCACCTTCGAGGCGGCGGGCGGCCTCACCATGGGCGCCGACCCCGTCGGAACCGCCGTGATGCACGCTGCGGCCCAGGCCGGACGGCCGATCGACGCGTTCGTGGTGCGCAAGACCCAGAAGACGCACGGCATGGGCCGGCAGGTCGAGGGACCGGACGTGTCCGGGCGCCCCGTCGTCGTGCTCGAGGACACCTCGACCACGGGCGGCTCCGCGCTCACCGCCGTCGAGGGCGTACGCCGCGCAGGCGGCGACGTGCAGGCCGTCGCCGTCATCGTGGACCGGAGCACGGGCTCCAAGGAACGCATCGAGTCCGAGGCCAGGGTGCCCTACCTCTTCGCCTTCGGCAAGGACGAGCTGGGCCTCGCCTGACGATCACTCCCGGCGGGTTGCGGGAGGGAAGCGCGTGAAGCACGACGACGCCCGCGCCCTGCAGGGCGCCCGCGAGTTCCGTGAGTCCTCCCGCCGGTCCTTCCTGATCGGCTCGGCGGCAGCCGCAGTGGTGACGGCGGACCTCGCCTTCACCCGCGTCATCCAGTCCCAGCGCGACCAGAACCGCATCCTGCCGCTCGACGACGACCGCGCGGCCGCCCGGTTCCCGAACGACCGGTGGGTCCTCTTCCCGGGGTACAAGACCAGCTGGGAGGAGGGGCTCTGGATCCTCAACTCACTGCGGCCGGTCCTGTCCCGGCGTGCGCAGATGGCGGTCCTCGGATACTCCAACCGGGGGCTCGACATCAACAACATCGTGGCCACGATGAACCGCTACGTGGACAACTTCCGCCTCGAGAGGCTCTACTTCTACGGCCACAGTTTCGGCGGGATGGTGGCGGTCGAAGTGGCTGCGCGACTGCGGGACCGCGGGATCCCGGTGGAGCTGGTCCTGCTGGACTCCTCGCCGTCCAGCCGCTTCGACGTCCAGGACCAGCGCATGTTCGACGGCGTGGTGCTGCTCTACGAAGCCGGGGTGCGCGTACCGATCAGCGTGCGGGGGACGTACGAGCTCGGTGAGCGGATCGTCCACAAGAACGAGCGCACCTGGAGCCAGATCATGGACCAGACGCTCGAGCAGCTCTCGCCCCTGGCGCCCAGCAGCGAGCTGATCCAGTCCGAGTCCTCGTACATCTACCACTTCGACGCCACACGGTTCAGGCTCTCCCTCGGGGACACGAAGGTGGTGTTCGCCGGGAACCCGGGCGACGGTGTCGTCGACTACGCGAGGGCCCGTGCGGGCTGGGCACGCGATCTGCCCGACAACGTGATGTCCGTGGACTACGTGACGGACGGTGCGCTGCCTGCACACGCCAGCCCGCAGTGGAACCCAGGGGTGTACCAGGGCATCGTGTCCGCGGTGCAGCGGGAGTACGCGCCGATGCCGCGCGGCGGGGGCTGGAGGAGCTTCTTCTAGAGCTCCACCAGGCGTGCTGCCGATCAGACCTGGTCGATCAGGTCCGCCACCGAGTCGCAGATCTGCGCCGGGCGGAACGGGTAGGCGTTGATGTCCTCCGGCTGCGTGATGCCGCTGAGCACCAGGACGGTGTGCAGGCCGGCTTCCATGCCGGCGATGATGTCCGTGTCCATGCGGTCTCCGATCATCGCCGTGGTCTCGGAGTGGGCGTCGATCTGGTTCATGGCCGAGCGGAACATCATGGGGTTCGGCTTGCCCACGATGTACGGGTCGCGGCTCGTCGCCGCCGTGATCATCGCCGCTATGGCGCCGGTCGCGGGGAGGGGTCCCTCCTTCGAGGGGCCGGTGACGTCAGGATTCGTCGCGATGAAACGTGCCCCGTCGAGGATCAGGCGTACGGCGGTGGTGATCGCCTCGAACGAGTACGTGCGCGTCTCGCCCAGCACCACGTAGTCGGGGTTGGTGTCGGTGAGGACGAAACCGGCCTCGTGCAGCGCCGTCGTCAGCCCGGCCTCGCCGATCACGTAGGCGCGGCCGCCGGGCAGTTGGTCGCGCAGGAACTGCGCGGTGGCCAGCGCGGAGGTCCAGAGGTTCTCCTCGGGGATCTCGAGTCCGGAGGCCTTCAGACGCGCGGCGAGGTCGCGGGGCGTGTAGATCGAGTTGTTGGTCAGGACGAGGAACCGCTTCGAGGTGGCCACCCACCGTTCGATCAGTTCGGCCGCGCCGGGGATGGCGGAGTTCTCGTGCACCAGCACGCCGTCCATGTCGGTGAGCCAGCACTCGATGTGTTCGTTCTCGCGCATGGGGCTTCCTTCCAAGGGGGCGGACGCACGGGGAACTGCCTGTGCCAGTCTTCCACCTTTGCCGCCGATTACGCTTGGACGGTGAAAGAACCCCTGCTGGAGCCGACCGACACCACCGAGGCCACGGACGGAGCCCCGGGAGGTCCCGCCGTCGGCGTCGGACCCTGGGAAGGGGAGTGGCCCGACGGCGATCACTGGGACCGCGGCCTCCTGGCGGACGGGGACACCCGGAACGTCGTCGACGGCTACCGGTACTGGACGCACGAGGCGATCGTGGCGGACCTGGACGAGCGGCGCCACGGCTTCCACGTCGCGATCGAGAACTGGCAGCACGACCTCAACATCGGTTCGGTGGTGCGTACCGCCAACGCGTTCCTCGCGAAGGAGGTCCACATCATCGGGCGACGGCGGTGGAACCGGCGCGGCGCGATGGTCACCGACCGCTACCAGCACGTCCGCCACCACCCCACGGTGGCCGACTTCACCGCCTGGGCGGCAGCCGAGGGGCTGGCCGTGATCGGGATCGACAACTTCCCGGACTCGGTGCCGCTCGAGACCTACGACCTCCCCGAGAGGTGCGTGCTCGTCTTCGGCCAGGAGGGCCCCGGCCTCACTCCGGAGGTGTACGAGGCCGCGGAGGCGACGCTCTCCATCGCCCAGTTCGGATCCACGCGCTCCATCAACGCCTCGGCGGCTGCCGCGATCGCGATGCACGGCTGGGTGCGGCGGCACGTCTTCGGCCAGCACGTCTGATCGGCATCCGGCCGGACGGGCACATCCGCCCCGGTCCGTCCCCGGTCGCGTCGTCATGAGGCGTCGACTTCCACTGCGCCCGGCAGGTCTGCTCGCTAGGATGAAGCAAGCACTTCCCACCACTAAGGAGTCCTCAGCATGCCTATTGCCACCCCTGATGTTTACGCCGAGATGATCGACCGCGCGAAGGCGGGCGGGTTCGCTTTCCCGGCTGTGAACGTGACCTCCTCCCAGACCCTGAACGCCGCGATGCGTGGTTTCGCCGAAGCGGGCTCGGACGGCATCGTGCAGGTCTCCACGGGCGGCGCTGCCTACTGGTCCGGCGCGAGCGTGAAGGACATGGTCGCCGGTTCGCTCGGCTTCGCGGCGTTCGCGAAGGAAGTGGCGAAGAAGTACGACGTGAACATCGCCCTGCACACGGACCACTGCCCCAAGGACAAGCTCGACGACTTCGTGCTGCCGCTGCTGGCCGCGTCCGAGGACGCCGTGAAGAACGGCCGCGACCCGCTCTTCAACTCCCACATGTGGGACGGGTCCGCCGAGACCCTCGAGGAAAACCTGCGGATCGCCCGCGAGATCCTGCCCCGCGCCGCTGCCGCGAAGATCATCCTCGAAGTGGAGATCGGCACCGTCGGCGGCGAGGAGGACGGCGTGGAGAACGCCATCAACGACAAGCTGTACACCACGGTCGAGGACGCCCTCGCGACCGTGGAGGCCCTCGGTGCCGGCGAGAACGGCCGCTACATCACCGCGCTGACCTTCGGCAACGTCCACGGTGTCTACAAGCCCGGCGGTGTGAAGCTGCGCCCGGAGATCCTCAAGGACATCCAGGACCAGGTGGGCCAGAAGATCGGCAAGGACAAGCCCTTCGACCTCGTGTTCCACGGCGGGTCGGGCTCCTCCGACCAGGAGATCGCCGACGCCGTCTCCTACGGCGTCATCAAGATGAACATCGACACCGACACCCAGTACGCGTTCACGCGTCCCATCGCCGATCACATGTTCCGCAACTACGACGGCGTGCTGAAGGTCGACGGCGAGGTCGGCAACAAGAAGACCTACGACCCCCGCGTCTGGGGCGCCTCCGCCGAGGCCGGCCTCTCGGCCCGTATCGTCGAGGCCGCCGCGTCCCTCGGGTCCGCCGGAAAGAAGCTCTAGCCCGTGTCCGACGAGTTCCGGAAGAACCTCCTGGGGCCCGAGCCCACCCTCCTACCCGAAGAACCCGACGTCGTCGAGCGCCTCGCGGCCGGTGACGAGGCCGTCGACCTGGCAGCCCAGCACCCGACGTCGTCGCTGGTGTGGGCGATCCTCGCCGACGAGGCCTACGCCGAGGGCCGGACGATCGAGTCCTACGCGTACGCCCGTACCGGCTACCACCGCGGCCTCGACGCCCTCCGGCGCAGCGGCTGGCGCGGCGCCGGTCCGATCCCCTACTCCCACGAGCCGAACCGCGGGTTCCTGCGAGCGCTCTTCGCGTTGGGCCGGGCTGCGGCGTCCATCGGCGAGATCGAGGAGGCCGAGCGCATCGCGGTCTTCCTCCGGGAGTCCGACCCGGAGGCGAGCGCCCAGCTGGCGGGCTGACGCCACGGGAAGCAGCCGCATCGGCTGGAGGAATGGCGGGGCGATCGTTCGCCCCGCCATTTTTCCGTTCGGGCGGTGCACGCGGGCGGGCGGTCGGGGCGCCCGGAGTGTCGCTGGTGAGGCGCCTGGTACTTGCTGTTGCAGGTGATAAACGAGTAGTCGGGTTTCTTGTGCTGCCGTTACTCCCGGGATCAGAGTTAATAGCTCCACAGCACGTGGTGAGGCGGATGGAAGTGGTGCTGCAATGTCCACAAAGGTAAGCACGGGACAGCTGTACACGGTGGCCGAGGTGGCCGCGATGATGCGGGTCTCGAAGATGACGGTCTACCGGCTGGTGCAATCGGGAACCATCCGCAGCATCCGGTTCGGGCGGTCCTACCGGGTGCCGCAGAGCGCGGTCCGGGAGTATCTCGACGCAGCGAACCCGGGGTCGGACTTCTCCATCTGACTCCTGCGCAGCAGGTTCCGGACGCGGGCCGGCGAAGGGTGCGGGGTGGCGCTGGATCCTGCCCCGGTACGGCAATCCGTAGTGCCTCGCGCCCTGCTGCAGGAGCCCTTGCCCTGACTATCGATTAACGATAGCTTTGTGTCGTAACTCGGCATAGAAGGAGCTGTCATGGGACGAATCACCGTCGTCGCGCTACGGGTAGTGCTGTGCCTCATGTTCGCGGGTGCCGTGTTCATCCAGGTGGTGATGCTCTCGCTCCTCGGCATCGATCTCGACTCCGCCGATCCCGACGTCGCCCTGATCCGGACATCGCTCGTCGTCCTGACGGTGCTCGGAATCCTCGCCCTCCAGGCAGCCGTGGTCTGCGTCTGGGGCCTGCTGACCATGGTGCGCCGCGGGACCGTCTTCTCGACGGACGCCTTCCGGCTGGTCAACACGGTCATCGGCGCGTTCGCCGCTGCGAGCCTGTTCGCATTCGGCCTCGGAGTCGCCCTCGCGCCGGGGGAGGCCGTGGCTCCCGGCGTCGTGCTGCTGATCGGGGGCGTGTCCGTCATGATCGCGGCCGTGGCGCTGATCGTGCTCGTGCTCAGGGCGCTGCTCGTCCAGGCGGTCGACCGGGACGCCGAGGCGCGCCAGCTGCGCACGGAGCTGGACGAGGTCATCTGATGCCCATCGTGGTGCGTATCGACGTCGAGCTCGCCCGGCGGAAGATGAGCGTGGGGGAGTTCGCGGACCGCGTCGGCCTCACGCCGGCCAACGTTGCGGTCCTGAAGAACGGGCGCGCCAAGGCCGTCCGGTTCAGCACGCTCGAGGCGATGTGCAGGGTGCTGGGCTGCCAGCCGGGGGACCTGCTGGAGTGGGTCGACGACGGGACCGACGGGACCGAGGAGAACGGCAGCCGGGACGACGACGTGGGTGCCCACGACGAGGGAACCAGCGCGGCGGCGGGCGGCGGCTCCGCTGCGGTGCACGGGGAGGGTGGCGCGTGAAGGGGCTCGGCCGGTTCTTCCCTCGGGCTCCTGCGCCCGGCAGAGCGGGTGACCCGGGGATCTTCGGGCCGGGCTCGGCTGCGTGGCGGATCGCGCGCGAGCGCGCCATCTTCGCCGGGGGTCCCGCCGCGCTCCTGCTGCAGCTGGCGCATCCGCTCGTGGCCGAGGGCGTGCGGGCCCACAGCGGGTTCGCCACGGATCCCCTGCAGCGCCTGCGCGGCACGCTCGACGCCGTCCTCACCGTCTCCTTCGGCGACCGGGACCAGGTCCGTTCCGCCGCAGCCCATGTGGCGCGGAAGCACCGACCCGTGCGGGGTACCCTGACCGAGCCCAGCGCATCGCTGCCGGCGGGCACGCCCTACAGCGCGGACCATCCCGAGCTCGCCCTGTGGGTGTTCTCGACCCTCGTCTGGACCGCCCTCGAGGTCACGGACGCCTTCCTCCGTGCGGTCCCGGTGGGGGAGCGGGATGCGTACTACCAGGACATGAAGCGGATGGCGCACCTCTTCGGTGTCCCGGACGCACTCCTGCCGGAGGATTACAGCGCCCTCGAGCGGTACGTGGAGCACCAGGTGCGAGCCTCACTCGACGTCGGCGGCACCGCACGGACGATCGCGGGGCAGATCCTCGCGCCCGACCCGCCGCTCCTGCCGCGGCCGCTCCGTCCGGTGCCCTCCGTGCTCGCCGCAGGAGTCCTCCCTCCCTCCCTGCGCGAGGCCTACGGACTTCCGTGGGGCCGCCGCGAGCAGGCGTCCTTCGCCGCCATCCGCCGGGCCGCACGGCTGGCCGCGCCGCTGCTGCCTGCACGCGTGCGGTACTGGCCGCACTACACCGTCGCCCTCGACCGCGTGCGGGGCGCATCCGGCCGGTAGCGCTGCCGGCTCTCCGTCTCCGGTCGTGTCGGTCCCGAGAGGTGCGTGCCGGGAGCGGTCCCGCCAGTATGCTCGGCTCAACACCCCTGTCCGCTCGAAAGGTCCCCACCCATGAGGCTCCTCAGCCGCGCCCTCGCCGCAGCAGCCGTGCTCGTCCTGCTGGCGGCAGGTGCATCACCCGCCACAGCAGTCACCGGTGGGGAGCCCGACGCGGACGATCACCCCGGCGTCGCGCTGGTCTTCACCTACAGCGGCACCGGAGCCCTGCAGCGTTGTTCCGCGACGCTCATCAGCCCCACGGTCCTCCTGACGGCGGCCCACTGCGTCTCGGGGACGGTGGGGGAGTCCTTCGTGACGTTCGATCCCGTGATCGGGAATGCCCCGCCCGTCGCGATCCCGCGAGCCACCGACCCTGCCGTCGGCTACACGCGCGCCGATCTCGCCGCTGCCGGTGCACTGTCCGGCAGTTCCACGGCGCACCCCGACTACTCGGGTGCAGCTCCCGTCACCGACCGGGCCGATGTCGGCGTGATCGTGCTCGACGCCCCTGCGGCCGGCATCGCGCCCGCCGAGCTCGCGCCGGTGGGGTACCTCGACCAGTACCGGGCACCGCTGCTCAATCGGACGATCTTCGAGGTCGTGGGGTACGGCACCGAGGTCCGGAAGCCGGACGCCGGACCGCAGAAGCCCGAGCCCATGAACTTCCCCCTGCTGCGCCGGAGCACGACGTCCCCCGGGCAGAAGCTCGGGGAGCAGGTCCTGCAGCTGCAGGGCAATCCGAACGACCCGCGCGGCGGCGGGGGCACCTGTTCCGGGGACTCCGGCGGGCCCGTGTTCCTGGACGGCTACCTCGTCGCCGTCAGCTCCTACGGGTTCAACACCATCTGCCGGTACATCGACGGCTACCAGCGGACGGACACCGCCGTCGTCCAGGACTGGCTCGCCCTGACGGCCGGCTGACCCGACTCAGGGCTCCGGGCGGCGGATCGTCGTGGTCACGGACACCAGTTGCGGCCGTGCAGGGGCGGAGCTGAAGCCGAACCGCACGGGCGGACGGACGGGGGCGAGCGCACCCAGGTCGGAACCGCGCCAGGTTGCCGCCACCCGGGTGATCGCCCGCGCCGACGTGACTCCGTAGTACTCCGTGCGGCCCTGTCCGGCGGAGCCGGCGGTCGCCACGCCCTTCACCAGGACCGACGCCACCGGGTTGACCAGCGCCAGCCAGCGCGGGTGCGTGGCCAGGCGGGGCGGAACGAGGCCGAGGAGCCGCCCGAGCAGCGTGACGGCCCCGATCCCGGCGAAGACCCGGAGATCCCCGGCCTCCACCTCGAGGCGGTCGCGCGTCAGCGTCGAGGTGATCGGCGAGAGCACGACGTCGTCGAACGCGTACGTCGCACCGACGTAGTCCGCCACGTCCCGGCTCGGAGCGAGCAGGGTGCGGTGGCCCGCTGCATCCTCCATCATGACGTCGGTGAACGCGCCGAACGGGGACGTGTCCCAGCGGCCGATCACCAGCCTGGTGCCCGAGGCGGTGCCGATGCCGGCGATGTGTCCTTCGAAGCGGTCCATGCCCCATTGTGCACGGAATCGTCGCTTGGGAGCGTGCCGCCGGGCGGCACGCGTGCCGTCATGCGCCGCGTTTTTCGGCGCCCCCGGAGCGGCTCGGCTAAACTCGGACGGTAAGAGCCCCAGTGCCCGCGCACACCGTGCGGACGGTTGGGGCGTTCTGATGCACGGCGTACTTCTCCGCGGCGCGGGAAGGGCCGTACCGAATGGGGGAGGATCCCATGCCAGCAATCGTCATTGTCGGAGCCCAGTGGGGCGACGAGGGTAAGGGCAAGGCCACTGACCTGCTGGGCGGCCGGGTCGACTACGTCGTGAAGCCGAACGGCGGCAACAACGCCGGGCACACCGTCGTCGTCGGCGGTGAGAAGTACGAGCTGAAGCTCCTTCCCGCCGGCATCCTCAGCCCCAACGCGATCCCGATCATCGGCAACGGCTGCGTCATCAACCTCGAGGCCCTCTTCGACGAGATCGAAGGGCTTCAGGCCCGCGGCGCGGACACCTCGAGGCTGCGCGTGTCCGCCAACGCCCACCTGGTGGCCCCGTACCACCAGGTGTTGGACAAGGTCACCGAACGCTTCCTCGGAAAGCGCGCCATCGGCACCACGGGCCGCGGCATCGGCCCGGCGTACATGGACAAGGTGGCGCGGCTCGGCCTGCGCGTGCAGGACGTCTTCGACGAGTCGATCCTGCGCCAGAAGGTGGAGGGCTCCCTCAAGCAGAAGAACGAACTGCTGGTCAAGGTCTACAACCGGCGCAACGTCGAGGTCGAGGAGGTCGTGGAGTACTTCCTGTCCTTCGCCGAGCGGCTCAAGCCCCTCGTCATCGACTCCACGTTCGTGCTCAACGAGGCGCTCGACGCCGGCAAGGTGGTCCTCATGGAGGGCGGCCAGGCGACGTTCCTCGACGTCGACCACGGCACGTATCCGTTCGTGACGTCCTCGAACCCCACGGCCGGCGGCGCGTCCGTCGGCTCGGGTATCGGGCCCACGCGCATCTCCCGCTCGATCGGCATCATCAAGGCCTACACGACCCGCGTCGGCGCCGGCCCGTTCCCCACGGAGCTCTTCGACGAGATGGGCCTGTACCTGCAGAAGACCGGCGGCGAGTTCGGCGTGAACACCGGCCGTCCCCGCCGATGTGGCTGGTACGACGCCGTGCTGGCGCGCCATGCCTCGCGCGTCAACGGCTTCACCGACTACTTCGTCACGAAGCTCGATGTCCTCACCGGTATCGAGACCATCCCGGTGTGCGTGGCGTACGACGTCGACGGCGTGCGCCACGACGAGATGCCCATGACCCAGACCGAGTTCCACCACGCGAAGCCGATCTTCGAGTACTTCGACGGCTGGACCGAGGACATCACGGGAGCCCGGACCATCGAGGACCTGCCGGACAACGCGCAGACCTACGTCCGGGCGCTCGAGAAGCTGTCCGGCACCCGGTTCTCCGCCATCGGCGTCGGGCCCGACCGCGACCAGACCATCGTGGTCAACGACCTGATCGGCGGCTGACCTCCGGTTCCCTGCCGGTCCCGGCGGGCTACCAGCCCCAGGTCCCCGCGCCGCCCTTGAACGGTCCCACGACGGCGGCGGTGATCCAGCCGCCGTAGAAGTCGCCCTCCTGGGACCGGACCCGCTCGCCGTCGACGGTGCACTCGTCCATCCGGGACGGGTAGACGGCGGCGCGGGCGGCCAGGTCCTCGTACCCGTGGACCGGCGTGGGGTAGGTCCAGGCGGCGCGCGGACTGCGCTCAGGTCCTGCGACGACGTCGAAGTAGCCGGCCGTGCCCTTGAACTCGCAGTGCGACGTGCCCTCGACGGGCACGAGCACGCCGGGTGCGAAGTCGCTGATCGGCAGGTAGTAGACCGGCGGGTGGCTCGTCTCGAGCACTCGCACGGCGTCGTCCGTCCTGATGATCAGCCGTCCGCCGAAGCGCACCTCGATGACCGCTGGCGTCCGCTCCACGCGGGGCGGCCTCGGGTAGTCCCAGACGGACTCCTGGCCGGGGCCGGGCTCCACGCGCCTGCTCGTGATCGGGTTCCTCATGGGGAGAAGGCTACTCCGCCGTGCAGGGCGGGAGTCTGTACGCTGGAGAAAAGGCATACGGATGAGGGCGGCATCATGAAGGTCAGCGTTGGTCAGTTCAGGCCGGGTGGGGACGTCCAGGCGAATCTCGCCGTGATGCGGGAACTCGCCGCGGAGGCGAGTGCCGGGGGGTCGGGGCTGATCGTCTTCCCCGAGGAATCGATGTTCTCGATGGGCGAGGTGAAGGGTTCGCTGCGGGAGGCGGTCGACGCCGACTGGAGCTCCTTCGTGCAGCAACTGTCCTTCCTCGCCGCGGAGCACGGCATCGCCGTCGTCGCCGGAGGCTACGAGCCGAGCGGCGAGGAGCGGCCCTTCAACACGCTCGTCCTGCTCGACGCGACGGGCCGCATCGTGGACACCTACCGCAAGCTCCACCTCTTCGACGCCTTCAGCTACTCCGAATCCACGCGCATCAAGCCGGGCGACGGCGGCATCAAGATCGCCGATCTCGGCGACGTCCGGGTGGGCCTCATGACCTGCTACGACCTCCGCTTCCCCGAGCTCGCGCGCGCCCTCGCCGACGCCGGGGCCGACCTGATCTGCGTTCCGGCTGCCTGGTTCAAGGGCGAGCACAAGATCGAGCACTGGGAGACACTGCTGAAAGCGCGCGCCATCGAGAACACCCTCTGGGTGGCCGCGGCCGGGACGTCCAGCGGCCACACGATCGGCCACTCGGCCATCATCGATCCGATGGGTGTCCCGCAGGTGCACCTCGAGGACGAGGAGCGGGGCCTCGCCACGGCGGAGGTCACCCGCCGCAGGGTCGACGACGTCCGCGAGTTCCTGCCGGTGCTCCGGAACCGGCGCTTCGCCCGGAACGACAGCATTGTCGACTCCCACTGACGCAGCCGGCCCTCCGGAGGCAGTGCCCGCCGGGGAGCGGGCCCGGCAGGCGGACACCGGCCGCGCCGCGAACATCAGGGACGTAGCCCGCCGCGCCGGTGTCTCCCACCAGACCGTGTCGCGGGTCCTCAACGGACACCCGAGCCTGCGCGCCGAGACGCGGGACCGCGTCCTGGTCGCCATGGACGAGCTCAGCTTCCGCCCGAACAGGGCCGCCCGCGCCCTCGTGACCAGCCGCTCCACCACCATCGGCGTCCTGGTGGGCAAGGGCTTCGAGTACGGGCCCGCCGCCAGCCTGCAGGCGATCGACAGTGCGGCGCGCGAGGCGGGGTACGCCGTCGACGTCGCGCACCTCGACGCCATGGACGCCGGCTCCATCCGCTCCGCGCTGGACCGCCTGCTCGCCCACGGGGTCGACGGGCTCGTCATCCTGGCACCGCAGATGCAGGCCCTCGGTGAGATCGGGCGCCTGTCCATCAGCCTTCCGTTCGTGACCGTGCACTCCCCGCGGGCCCAGGGGGACCACCGGCTGTCGATGGACCAGTCGGGAGGCGCCGCCCTCGCGACGCGCCACCTGCTCGAACTGGGGCACCGACGGATCGTGCACGTCGCCGGTCCGGACGGCTGGTTCGAGACGGAGGCGCGCGTGCGCGGGTACTGCGGGGAGATGGAGGCCTGGGGCTGCGATCCGGAGCTCCAGCTGTCGGGGGACTGGACCGCGGAGTCGGGCTACCGGGCAGGGCGGGCCCTGGCGGAGGACAGGGGGGTCACCGCGGTGTTCTCGTCCAACGACCAGATGGCGCTCGGACTGCTCCACGCCTTCCGGGAGGCCGGGCGCCGCGTCCCGGAGGACGTGAGCGTCGTGGGCTTCGACGACGTCCCCGAGGCCGCGCACTACTGGCCCCCGCTCACCACCGTCCGCCAGGACTTCCCCGAGCTCGGCAGGCGCTGCGTCGCCAGGCTGCTCGCGCTCATCGGCGAGGCGGGAACGGGCCCCGACGCCGCCGGGACCCCGCAGGACGTGGTCCCGGAACTCGTCATCCGGGCGTCGACGGCAACACCGCCGGCCTGACGGACCCGGGGACCGCGCGCCGACATGCCGTCGGAATCGGGTCGCAGTGTGCTCCTGTGAACGACTTCCCTGTGCGGGGTGGTAGCGGGTGACACGGCAGAACCATTGACATACCCCACGGGCGCTCCCCTACACTGATGAGCGCAGATGTGAACGGTCACATGACCGCGTTGCAGTACCGATGATCCACCAGAGAACCGCAGCGCGGTCTCGAGAAGAACAAAGAGGTCCTTCCCTTGAGTGACTCCACCACGGGCACACCCGCCACGACCGCGGCCGACAGGCCCACCTACGTCATCGGCGTCGACTACGGCACCCTGTCCGGGCGCGCCGTCGTCGTCCGCGTCTCCGACGGCGCCGAACTCGGCGCCTCGACGCTCGAATACCCGCACGCGGTCATGGACTCGACCCTCGCAGCGACCGGCGAGCAGCTTCCGCCCGAATGGGCCCTCCAGGTGCCGTCCGACTACGTCGATGTGCTCCGCTCCGCCGTGCCGGCCGCGGTCGAGGAGGCAGGCATCGACCCGCAGGACGTCATCGGCATCGCCACGGACTTCACGGCCTGCACCATGGTGCCCACCCTCGCCGACGGCACCCCCCTGAACGAGGTCCCCGGCTACGAGGGCCGGCCGCACGCCTACGTGAAGCTGTGGAAACACCACGCGGCGCAGGGCCAGGCCAACCGCATCAATGACCTCGCCGCCGAGCGCGGCGAGGCATGGCTGCCCCGCTACGGCGGCCTGATCTCCAGCGAATGGGAGTTCGCGAAGGGGCTGCAGCTGCTCGAGGAGGACCGTGAGCTGTACGACCTCATGGACCACTGGGTGGAAGCGGCCGACTGGATCGTCTGGCAGCTCACGGGGGAGTACGTGCGCAATGCGTGCACCGCCGGTTACAAGGGAATCTACCAGGACGGCGCCTACCCGTCCGAGGAGTTCCTCGCCGCGCTGAACCCCGAGTTCGCAGGCTTCGCCCGCGAGAAGGTGGATCACACGATCGGCGCACTCGCCTCGAAGGCGGGCTCGCTCTCCGAGGAGGCCGCCGCCTGGACCGGCCTGCCGGCAGGGATCGCTGTGGCCGTCGGGAACGTCGACGCCCACGTCACGGCCCCGGCAGCGCAGGCCACGGACCCCGGCCAGATGGTGGCCATCATGGGCACCTCGACCTGCCACGTCATGAACTCCGACCGGTTGAGCGAGGTGCCGGGCATGTGCGGTGTCGTCGACGGCGGCATCGTCGAGGGCTTCTACGGCTACGAGGCCGGCCAGTCCGGCGTCGGCGACATCTTCGCCTGGTTCGTCGCGAACCAGGTGCCCGGCGAGATCCGGGACGCGGCCGCCGCGCAGGGCCAGAGCGTGCACGAGTACCTGACGGAGCAGGCGCAGGACGAGCCCGTGGGCGCGCACGGACTCGTCGCCCTCGACTGGCACTCCGGCAACCGCTCCGTCCTCGTGGACCACGAGCTGTCGGGCACCATCGTGGGCCTGACGCTCGCCACCAAGCCCCACGAGGTCTACCGCGCACTCCTGGAATCGACGGCCTTCGGGACACGCAAGATCGTCGAGACGTTCAACGCGGCCGGCGTGCCCGTCACCGAGTTCGTCGCCGCGGGCGGCCTCATCCGCAACCCGTTCCTCATGCAGGTCTACGCCGACGTGCTCAACCTGC
Source organism: Arthrobacter rhamnosi (assembly GCF_054510855.1). Taxonomy (NCBI): domain Bacteria; kingdom Bacillati; phylum Actinomycetota; class Actinomycetes; order Micrococcales; family Micrococcaceae; genus Arthrobacter; species Arthrobacter rhamnosi. Next base: position 23,524 of record NZ_JBTNDT010000008.1, read on the forward strand.
CCATCTCCGTCATCGGCAGTTCCCAGGGGCCGGCCCTCGGCTCCGCGATCCATGCCGCCGTGGCCGCCGGCGCCTACGAGGACATCCACGCGGCAGCCGCCGCGATGGGCCGCCTGAACCGCGCCGCCTACACACCCGACGCGGACCGCGCCGCCGCCTACGACGCCCTGTACCGCGAGTACACCGAACTGCACGACTACTTCGGCCGCGGCACCAATGACGTCATGCACCGGCTCAAGGCCCTGCGCCGTTCCGCCCGCTCCCCTCAGGCGGTGTCGGCATGAGCCCTGTATCGCCTGCCGGCACCTTCAGCCCCGAGGTCGAGGCCGCCATCCTCGACGTCCGGAAGGACGTCGCCGCCCTGCACGCCGAACTCGTGCGCTACGGACTGGTGGTCTGGACGGGCGGCAACGTCTCCGGCCGCGTCCCGGGAGCGGACCTGTTCGTCATCAAGCCCTCCGGCGTCAGTTACGACGAGCTGACGCCGGAGAACCAGATCCTGTGCGACCTCGACGGCAACGTCATCGAGGGAACGCCCGGGTCCGAGCGCTCGCCGTCGAGCGACACCGCCGCACACGCCTACGTCTACCGCAACATGCCCGACGTCGGCGGTGTGGTGCACACGCACTCCACCTACGCCGTGGCGTGGGCCGCGCGCGGCGAGCCCATCCCGTGCGTCATCACCGCCATGGCCGACGAGTTCGGCGGCGAGATCCCGGTGGGTCCGTTCGCGATCATCGGCGACGACTCGATCGGCCGCGGAATCGTCGAGACGCTGACGAACCACCGGTCGCGCGGCGTGCTGATGAAGAGCCACGGTCCCTTCACGATCGGCAAGGACGCGAAGGATGCCGTCAAGGCCGCCGTCATGCTCGAGGACGTCGCCCGCACCGTCCACATCTCCCGTCAGCTCGGCGCCCCGGCAGGCATCCAGTCCGAGCACATCGACTCACTCTTCGACCGCTACCAGAACGTGTACGGTCAGTCCCCGACTCCAGGAGCACCCGCATGAGCCCCCTCAGCACGACCCTCGACGCCTACGAAGTCTGGTTTCTCACCGGCAGCCAGGACCTCTACGGTGAAGAGACGCTCCAGCAGGTCGCGGAGCAGTCCCAGGAGATCGTCCGCATCCTCGGGGAGGCCGGCCTGCCCGTGAAGGTGGTCTGGAAGCCGACGCTCAAGGACTCCAGCTCCATCCGGCGCATGGCGCTCGAGGTCAACGCCGATGACAACGCCATCGGCGTCATCGCCTGGATGCACACCTTCAGCCCCGCGAAGATGTGGATCGCGGGCCTCGATGCACTCCGCAAGCCCCTGCTGCATCTGCACACCCAGATCAACGTCGCGCTGCCCTGGGGCGAGATCGACTTCGACTTCATGAACCTCAACCAGGCCGCCCACGGCGACCGTGAGTTCGGGTACATCCAGTCGCGTCTCGGCGTCCCGCGGAAGACCGTCGTCGGGCACGTGTCGGACGCGTCCGTGTGCGCCAAGGTCTCCTGCTGGCAGCGGGCGGCCGCGGGCTGGGCCGCCGTCCACGAGCTCAAGGTGGCCCGTTTCGGCGACAACATGCGCAACGTCGCCGTCACGGAGGGCGACAAGACGGAGGCGGAGCTGCGCTTCGGCGTCTCCATCAACACGTGGGGCGTCAACGAACTCGTCGCGGCCGTCGAGGCCCAGTCCGATGCCGACGTCGACGCGCTCGTGGCCGAGTACGAGGAGACGTACGACGTCGTCCCCGAACTGCGGCGCGGCGGCGAACGGCACGAGTCGCTGCGCTACGGCGCACGCCAGGAACTCGGCCTGCTGTCCTTCCTCGAGGAGGGCGGCTTCGGTGCCTTCACCACCAACTTCGAGGACCTCGGTGCACTCCGTCAGCTGCCCGGACTCGCCGTCCAGCGGCTCATGGCACGCGGCTACGGCTTCGGCGCCGAGGGCGACTGGAAGACCGCCGTCCTCGTCCGGGCCGCCAAGGTCATGGGTGCGGGACTGCCCGGCGGTGCGTCCCTGATGGAGGACTACACCTACCACCTGGTGCCGGGTGAGGAGAAGATCCTCGGAGCGCACATGCTCGAGATCTGCCCCACCCTGACCACGTCGAAGCCAACCCTCGAAGTGCACCCGCTCGGCATCGGCGGCAAGGAGGACCCCGTACGCCTCGTGTTCGACACGGACGCCGGCCCCGGCGTCGTCGTCGCGATGTCCGACATGCGGGACCGCTTCCGGCTGACGGCCAACGCCGTCGACGTCGTCCCGCCCGATGCCCCGCTCCCCAACCTGCCGGTCGCGCGCGCAGTGTGGAAGCCGGAGCCGAGCCTCGAAACCTCCGCAGCGGCATGGCTCAGTGCCGGCGCCGCACACCACACCGTCCTCACCACCGCCGTGGGCCTCGACGTCTTCGAGGACTTCGCGGACATCGCCGAGGTCGAACTGCTGCGGATCGACGCCGATACGAAGCTGCGCGAGTTCCAGCGCGAACTGCGCTGGAACGCGGCCTACTACCGGCTGGCGCAGAAGCTGTAAGAGCTCCTCCCCGAAAGCCGGCACTGTCGCCGGAAACTCCACTCAAGAAAGTTGCACCATGAATCGGAAATACCTGGCCGGCATCGCGGCCGCCAGCATCCTGACCCTCAGCCTCACCGCCTGCGGCGGAAGCCGGGGCGGCGGCGACGACGCCGCTGCCGAGGGCGGGTCCAACGAAGGGGCGAAGATCGGCGTGGCCATGCCCACGCAGCAGTCCGAGCGCTGGATCGCCGACGGCGAGAACGTCAAGAGCCAGCTCGAGGAGCTCGGCTACGAGGTGGACCTCCAGTACGCGAACGACGACATCCCCACCCAGGTCTCGCAGATCGAGAACATGATCAACGGCGGCGTGAAGGCCCTCGTGATCGCCTCGATCGACGGCACCACCCTCACGAGCGTCCTCGACCAGGCCGAATCACAGGACATCCCGGTCATCGCCTACGACCGCCTGATCAACGGGTCGGACACCGTGGACTACTACACGACCTTCGACAACAAGGAGGTCGGAGTGCAGCAGGCCACCTCGCTGCTGACCGGTCTCGGCATCCTCGACGCCGAGGGCAAGGAGACCGGCGAGAAGGGTCCCTTCGACGTCGAGCTCTTCGCCGGCAGCCCCGATGACAACAACGCGACGTTCTTCTGGGACGGCGCCATGGAGACCCTGCAGCCGTACCTCGACAGCGGCGTGCTGCGCGTCCCCAGCGGCCAGACCGACTTCGAGCAGGCGGCGATCCTCCGCTGGCTGCCCGACACCGCGCAGGACCGCATGGAGGACCTGCTCACCGTCGGCGGCGGCGAGCAGCTGGAAGGCGTCCTCTCCCCGTACGACGGCCTCTCCATCGGCATCATCTCGGCGCTGACCTCGGGCGGCTACTCGGCGGACGACCTTCCCGTGGTCACCGGCCAGGACGCCGAGGTGGGGTCCGTGAAGTCCATCATCGCGGGGGAGCAGTACTCCACGATCTTCAAGGATGTCCGCAACCTCGGCAAGCAGGCCGTCACCATGGTCGACGCCCTCATGAAGGGCGAGGAGCCCGAGGTCAACGACACCGAGACGTACGACAACGGCGAGAAGATCGTCCCGTCCTACCTGCTCGAGTCGGAGATCGTCACGGTCGACAACTACGAGACCGCGCTCGTGGAGACCGGCTACTACACCGAGGACGACCTCAAGTAGCCGTCCCGCACCACCTGTAGCACCTCTCCTGCCTGTGGCTCCGTACCGTTCCGGTCCGGAGCCACAGGTGCTGTACCTCGCCCGGCCCCTGCCGGGACTTCCACTCAAGTAAGCGAGGCCTGACCATGGCGGAAAACATCCTGCGGATGCGCCGCATCACCAAGACCTTCCCAGGCGTGAAGGCACTGCAGGACGTCCACCTGGACGTCGCGCGCGGCGAAGTCCACGCGATCTGCGGGGAGAACGGGGCCGGGAAATCGACCCTCATGAAGGTGCTGTCGGGTGTGTACCCGCACGGCACGTACGACGGCGACATCGAGTTCGAGGGCACGGTCGCGGAGTTCAAGGACATCCGCGACAGCGAGCGTGACGGCATCGTCATCATCCACCAGGAGCTCGCCCTCTCACCCTTCCTGTCCGTCGCGGAGAACATCTTCCTCGGGAACGAGCGCGAGAAGCGCGGGTTCATCAACTGGAACGACACCAACATGGAGGCGGCGAAGCTCCTCCGGCGCGTGGGCCTCGACCTCAACCCGGTCGTGCGGGCCGGCGACATCGGCGTGGGCAAGCAGCAGCTCGTCGAGATCGCCAAGGCGCTGTCGAAGAACGTGAAGCTCCTGATCCTCGACGAGCCCACCGCGGCCCTCAACGACGAGGACTCCGCGCACCTCCTGGGGCTCGTGAAGGGGCTCCGCGCAGAGGGCATCACGTGCATCATCATCAGTCACAAGCTCAACGAGATCCGGGAGATCGCGGATTCCGTGACCATCCTGCGGGACGGGCGGACCATCGAGACGCTCAGCCTCCACGACGGCTCCGTCACCGAGGAACGCATCATCAAGGGCATGGTCGGCCGGGACATGGAGAGCCGCTATCCCGAGCGCACCCCGGTGATCGGCGAGGAAGTGCTCCGCGTCGAGGACTGGACCGTGCACCACCCGCAGGAGAACACCCGTGTGATCGTCGACTCGGCGAACCTGGCGGTCCGCGCCGGCGAGGTAGTGGGCATCGCCGGACTCATGGGCGCCGGGCGGACCGAACTCGCCATGAGCATCTTCGGCCGGAGCTACGGCTCCCGCATCACCGGAACCCTCTACAAGAACGGGACGCCGATCATGGCACGGACCGTCGGCGAAGCCATCCGGCACGGCATCGCCTACGCCACGGAGGACCGCAAGCGGTACGGCCTGAACCTGATCGACGACATCAAGCGCAACGTCTCCGGCGCCGCCCTCGGCAAGCTGGCGAAGCGCGGCTGGGTGGACAGCGGACGCGAGGCCGTCGTCGCCGGCGAGTACCGCCGGTCGATGAACATCAAGGCGCCCACCGTCACCGCCATCACCGGCAAGCTCTCCGGCGGCAACCAGCAGAAGGTGGTGCTCTCCAAGTGGATGTTCTCGGACCCCGACGTCCTGATCCTCGACGAACCCACCCGCGGCATCGACGTCGGTGCGAAGTACGAGATCTACACGATCATCAACCGGCTGGCTGCCGAGGGGAAGGCCGTCATCGTCATCTCCTCGGAGCTTCCTGAGCTCCTCGGCATCTGTGACCGCATCTACACCCTCGCCGAAGGCCGCATCACCGCGGAAGTGCCCATCGGGCAGGCGACCCCTGAACTCCTCATGCAGTACATGACCAAGGAAAAGGACTGATTCCATGGCAACCACCGTCAAGGACCCCGTCGTCGCGACGACACCTCCCACCGTCAAGGAGGGGTTCTCCTTCCTGACCAGCAGGCTGCGGCAGATCGGTATCTTCGTCGCACTCCTGGTGATCGTCACCCTGTTCCAGGTGCTGACCGGCGGCGCACTGCTGCAGCCGGACAACGTCTCGAACATCATCGTGCAGAACAGCTACATCCTGCTCCTGGCCATCGGGATGGTCATGATCATCGTGGCCGGACACATCGACCTGTCGGTCGGATCGGTGGCGGCCTTCGTCGGCGCCATGTCCGGCATCATGGTGCAGGACTGGGGCTTCCCGTGGTGGGTGGCGTTCGTCGCCTCGCTGATCATCGGCGGCCTCGTGGGCGCCTGGCAGGGCTTCTGGGTCGCCTACGTGGGCATCCCGGCCTTCATCGTCACCCTCGCGGGCATGCTGGTGTTCCGCGGCCTCACGCAGATCGTGCTGGGGAACCAGCGCATCACCGGGTTCCCCGAGGAGTACCGCCAGCTGGGCGGCGGCTTCCTGTTCCCGGGACTGTTCCCGCCCGAGACCAACCTCCTCGACTGGACCACCGTGGGACTCGGCGTCATCGCCGTCGCGCTCCTGGTCTTCACGCAGCTCCGTGGCCGTGCCACCCGCGCCCGCCTCAAGCTCGAGGACGAACCCGGTGCCTGGTTCTTCACCAAGCTCGCGTTCATCGTGGCGATCATCCTCGGCCTGACCTACCTGCTCGGCAGCTCGCGCAGCGGGACGCCGATCGTGCTCGTGGTCCTCGGCGTGCTGATCGTCGCCTACAGCGCGGTCATGGGCAACAGCGTCTTCGGCCGCCACATCTACGCGGTCGGCGGCAACCTCCAGGCAGCACAGCTGTCCGGTATCAACACCAAGCGCATCGACTTCATGCTCTTCGTCAACATGGGCGTGCTGGCCGCCCTCGCCGGTCTCATCTTCACGGGGCGCCTCAACTCGGCAGGCCCGGGCGCGGGCAACCTGTTCGAGCTCGACGCCATCGCGGCGGCGTTCATCGGCGGAGCGGCCGTGACCGGCGGCGTCGGAACCGTGATCGGAGCCATCACCGGCGGGCTCATCATGGGTGTGCTCAACAACGGCATGTCCCTGCTGGGCGTGGGCATCGACGTCCAGCAGTTCATCAAGGGCATGGTGCTCCTGCTGGCCGTCGGGTTCGACGTCTTCAACAAGCGCCGCGCCTCCAATGCCCTGAAGTAGGACCGGAAAACGGGAGAAGCCGGAACGGGAGTGATGTCCTGTTCCGGCTTCTTCCGTCTGCGGGCGGCCTTCCCTACGAGGTGATCTGCCGCTTCGACGAGATGATGCCCGTGTTGAAGCCCGCGAGGTTGAGTCCGCCGTGGAAGCGCGCGTGCTCGATCTTGATGCAGCGGTCCATCACGACGTTCAGGCCGGCCGCCTCGGCGTCGCGTGCGACGTCCTCGTGCCACGAGCCCAGCTGCAGCCACAGGGTCCTGGCCCCGACGTCGAGCGTCTCCTGCAGGACGGACGGCAGGTCGTCGTGCTTGCGGAACACGTCGACGACGTCGGGTACTTCGGGGAGGTCCTTGAGGGACGCGTAGGCCGGCTGTCCGAGGATCTCCTTCGCCACCGGGTTCACGAAGTACAGGCGGTAGGGCGAGGACGACTGCAGGTAGGTCGCGACGAAGTAGGAGGCGCGCGAGGGCTTGTCCGATGCCCCGACGATCGCCACGGAGCGCGCGTTCCTCAGGAGGTTGAGCCGTTCGGGGGCCGACGGCCCTTCCCAGGTCCGTTCCGGTGCGGTGTTGCTCATGCTCCCACTCCTACTGCCCGTGTCGTCGAGGGGTCGTCGTCGTTCCTTCCGGCCGCCTCCTGCGGGAGTTCGTCGAATCCGTCGTCGGGAGCGTCCACCGCGATCTCGAGCGCCTGGTCGAGGTCCCACAGGATGTCGTCGAGGTCCTCCAGTCCCACCGAGATGCGGACGAGGTCCTCGGGGACACCCGCGGCGACGAGCTGCTCGGCGGAGAGCTGCTGGTGCGTCGTCGAGCCCGGGTGGATCACGAGGGTGCGGGAATCGCCCACGTTCGCGAGGTGCGAGGCGAGCTGCAGCGATTCGATGAACTTCTGGCCCGCCTTGCGCCCGCCCTTGATGCCGAAGCTGAACACGGATCCGGGGCCCTGCGGCAGGTAGGTCCTGGCACGCTCGTGGTGCGGGTGCGTGGGAAGCCCCGCGTAGTTGACGTATTCGACACGGGGGTCGGCCTGCAGCCACTCGGCCACGGCCTGCGCGTTCTCGAGGTGCTCGTCGAGGCGCTGGGCGAGGGTCTCGACGCCCTGCAGGAGCTGGAAGGCCGACATCGGCGACAGCGAGGGCCCGATGTCGCGGAGCTGTTCGGTGCGCAGCTTGGTCAGGAACCCGTACTCGCCGAAGTTCCCCCACCACTGGATGTTCCCGTAGGAGGGGACGGGCTCGGTCATCATGGGGAACTTGCCGTTGCCCCAGTCGAAGCGGCCGCTCTCCACGATCACACCGCCGAGGGTGGTGCCGTGCCCGCCGATGAACTTGGTGGCGGAGTGGATGACGATGTCCGCGCCGTGCTCGATGGGTCGCACCAGGTAGGGCGTGCTGAGGGTGGAGTCGACGATGAACGGCACACCGGCGTCGTGGGCCACCTTGGCCAGGCCCGCGAGGTCCGCGATCTCGCCCGAGGGGTTCGCGATGACCTCGGCGTAGACGGCCTTGGTGTTCTCGCGGATCGCCGCCGCGTAGTCCGCCGGATCCGTTCCCGGGACGAAGGTGGTCTCGATGCCGAAACGGCGCAGCGTGACGTCCAGCTGGGTGACCGTCCCGCCGTACAGCTGCGAGGCGGCGACGATGTGGTCGCCCGCCTGGCAGAGCGCCGCGAAGGTGATGAACTCGGCGCTCATGCCCGACGCCGTCGCCACCGCGCCGATGCCGCCCTCGAGGGACGCGATGCGCTCCTCGAACGCCGCGACCGTCGGGTTGCCGATGCGCGAGTAGATGTTGCCGTACTTCTGGAGCGCGAAGAGGTTGGCGGCGTCGTTCGTGTCCTTGAAGACGAACGACGTCGTCTGGTAGATCGGCACGGCCCGGGCGCCGTGGGTGGCGTCGGGTGTGCCGCCGGCGTGGAGTGCGCGCGTACGGAAACCGAAGGAACGTTCTGCCATCAGACACCTGCCTTGCTGGGGACGGCGAGCGTGCCGTCGGGGTCGAAGTCCACTCCCGCGCTGCGGGCCGCGTCCGCCTCGAGCTCCCGCACGATCGGCAGGATGTCGGTGCCGAAGGCGGCCACTTCCTCCTGGAAGTGCAGGTAGCAGGTGAGGAAGAGGTTCACGCCGATCTTCTTGTACTCCACGATGCGCTCGGCGATCTGCTCCGGCGTCCCGATGAGCTGCGTCTTGAAGCCGTCGTTGTACTGCACGAGGTCCTCGAAGGTGGAGTCGGCCCACATGCCCTTGCCGTCCTTCGTCGAGGGGCCGGCTTCCTGCACGGCGTCGCGGAAACCCTCGACGGCGGGGCGGTGCGCCTGCTCGACGATCTCGCGCAGGGTGTCGCGCGCCTCCTTCTCGGAGTCGCGGGCGATGACGAACCCGTTGAGGCCGTACCGCGGACGCCGCCCGGCCTGCTCGGCGGACGCCTGCACGCCGGCGATGTTCTCCTTGAAGCCCTCGAGGTCCTTGCCGTTGGAGAAGTACCAGTCGGCGACGCGGCCCGCCGTGGCCTGGGCCGCCGTCGAGTTCCCGCCGAAGAAGATCTCTGGGTGGGGGCGCCCGGGGACGTCGACGGGTGCCGGGCTCAGGGTGAAGTCCTTGATGTTGTAGTACTTGCCCGCCTGGCTGTAGCCCTGCTCCGTCCAGAGGCCGCGCAGCACGCGGATGAACTCCTCGGTGCGGACGTAGCGCTCGTCGTGCTCGAGCCATTCGAGGCCGAAGTTGGTGAACTCGTCCTTGAGCCAGCCGGAGACGATGTTGACGGCGGCGCGGCCGTTGGAGATGTGGTCGGCGGTGATGATGTACTTCGCGAGCACGCCGGGGTGCCACATGCCCGGGTGGACCGCGGCGATCACCTTCAGCTTCTCGGTGGCCGCCAGCAGGGCGAGGGAGAACGACGTCGCCTCGTGCTGCTTGTCCGCACCGTAGGACGCGGCGTAGCGCGTCTGCGACAGCGCGTACTCGAACCCGGCGTCCTCGGCGATGCGGGCGAGCTTCTTGTTGTAGTCGAAGTCCCAGCTGGTGCGCTGCTCGATGGTCGAGACCACCAGTCCGCCACTGACGTTGGGGACCCAGTAGGCGAACTTGAGGGGCGTGGAAAGGTCTGCGACGCTCATGGTTTCCTCCATCGGTCTGGCAGTAGCACCCTAATGTCGCCGCACGAAGCGGTGGCCAGGGTTGCTGCGGCGTCAGTGAGCCAGATCTCTCAGCCGCTCGGGATGGTCACGTCGAGTGTGACACCGGAGGGCTGCAGAACCAAACAATGTGTCGTCCAATGGCGGCCGTGGGTCATCGGGCGGGAGCCCGGGTGCCTAGGGTGGAGGAATGGATAGCTGGAGGTCGGCGGGCCGCACGCAGGAACGCACGCTCTGGAACACGCTCTTCTGGGTCGGCGTGGTCGTGACCGTCACCGTGGCGAGCAGCGTCCTGCTGGTCGCGGGGAGCGCGGGAACAGCGGCTTCTGCCTGGTTCTACCTGCAGCAGTGCGTCCTGCTCGTCCTCAGTGCGGGTGGCACGGTCCTCGCGTTCCGCCGCTGGCGGTCCTTCCGTTCGGACGCGTAGGGTACGCGCCGTTATACAAATGTGACAAACCCGGTGAGCGCTGGGTATCGTCGTCGCGTGCCTCCGTCCATAGGAGGCCCTCCCGGATGGATTGCCGAGCCCTGCCGCCGAACGGGATACGTACATCACCGAGGCGGGGACGGGGGAACCACAGTTCCACGGGACGCGCAGCACACCTGCTGCATCCCTGGGGTTAAGTCGCTGCAGCTCCCACCCCGAGTACGCACGGCCGGGTGACTCCCATCCGAACCCGACAGCTCACCCCGCAGGCATGGGAGAGGTATACATCCATGTCACGAAAGACTTCCCCGGCGCGCCACCGCGCCGGCAACCCCGCACTGCAGGGCCTGTCCCGCGCCGTGAAGGCCTCCGCCACCGCGGTCGGCCGTCCGATCGCGGTCGCCGCGGTCACCTCGGGCCTCGCACTCGGTGCGGTCGGCACCGCCCACGCCGGTGAGTACACCGACGCGGGCGCGACGACGGTTCCCGCTGCCGCCGCTGCCACCGCTGCACCCGTCGCGCAGGCTGCTGCACCCGCGGCGCCGGCCGCTGCACCCGCCGCGACGACCCACACGGTCGTCGCCGGCGACACCCTCAGCGCCATCTCCGCCGCCTACGGCGTGGACCTGAACGCTGTCCTCGCAGCCAACGGGCTGTCCCTGGCATCGGTGATCTTCCCCGGCGACGCCATCACCATCCCCACCGGCGATGTCGCCCCTGCACCGGCTGCGGTGGCCGCAGCACCGGCAGCCCTGGTCCAGCAGGCCGCAGCCGTCGCTCCGGTCCAGCAGGCCGCAGCCGTCGCTCCGGTCCAGCAGGCCGCCGCTGCCCCCGCCTCGAGCGTGTACCTCGCTTCGGCGGACATCACCCCGATCGCGTCCTCCAGCAGCGTCGCCGGTACCCTCGTGGCGTCGGCGCAGGCGCAGCTCGCAGCCGGCGCGATCCAGGACTGCACCGTCCTGGTGGAGACCGCGCTGCGTGCCGCCGGCATCCCCGTCGGCGACCTCGGCCCCTCGCAGTTCTTCCAGTTCGGCGCCACCGTGGCGACCCCGGCCCCCGGCGACATCGTCATCACGGCCGGGCACGTGGCGATCTACGTCGGTGGTGGCCAGGTCATCAGCAGCGGCATGAACGGCTCGAACCTCACCATGCAGCACCCTCTCTCGGACCTCCCGGGAGCATCCTTCGTTCGGGTAGCGGGCTAGTACCGGAACGGACCCCACACGGGAAGCGGCAGGTGCTTGGACGGGGCGCCTGCCGCTTCCTCCTTTTAACGCGGGTCGGTTCCGACGGCGGGTCAGTGCCTGCCGGCCAGGACGTCCTGGATGCCGGGGATGCAGCCCTCGTTCTGCAGCGAGGTGGTGTCCCCGAGCGGGGTGCCCTCGTAGAGCTGCGTGAGCAGGCGCCGCATGATCTTCCCCGACCTCGTCTTCGGCACATCGGGAACGACGACGACGGCCGAGGGCCGCGCGATCGGCCCGATGGCCTCCGCGACATGGGCCCGGAGCGTGGCGGACACATCCGAGTCCCGATCCGCGCCCGGCGCCAGCACCACGAACGCAGCGATGGCGTGGCCCGTCAGGGGGTCGGGAACCGGGCAGGCGCCGGCTTCGGTCACGAGCGGGTGCGCCACGAGGGCCGACTCGATCTCGATCGTGGAGAGGCGGTGGCCGGAGACGTTGATGACGTCGTCGACGCGCCCCAGGATCCAGGTGTCGCCGTCGTCGTCGTACCGTGCTCCGTCGCCGGCCAGGAACCAGCCCTGCGCGGCGAACTTCCGCCAGTAGGAGTCGAGGTAGCGCTGCGGGTTGCCCCAGACGGTGCGTGCCATGGCCGGGCCGTGGCGGTCCACGACGATGAGGCCCTGCACGCCGGGCGGTACCTGCCGGCCCTCCTCGTCCACGATGCGGGTGCTGACCCCCGGAAGGGCGCGGGCGGCGCAGCCCGGCTTGAAGTCGGTGTCCGTGGGGCTCGGCGAGAGGACCGTGGCGCCCGTCTCGGACTGCCACCAGGTGTCGACGACGGGGACCTCGTCGCGGCCGAGGTTCTTCCGGAACCAGCGCCATGCCTCGGGGTTCACCGCCTCGCCGACCGTCCCCAGCACGCGGATGCTGGAGAGGTCGTAGGAGGACGGGACGCCGTCGGGGAACCAGCCCATCAGTGACCGGACCAGCGTGGGCGCCGTGTAGTAGCTGGTGACGCCGTAGCGTTCGATGATCTCGAAGTGGCGGCCGGGATGGGGCGTGTTCGGGGTGCCCTCGAAGATCACCTGCGTGGCGCCGTTGGACAGCGGACCGTACAGCTCGTACGTGTGCGCCGTGACCCATGCCAGGTCGGCGGTGCACCAGTGGACGTCGCGGTCCCGCAGGGACGGATCGGGATTGCTGAAGAGGTGCTCGAAGCTCCACGACGCCTGGGTGAGGTAGCCCCCCGAGGTGTGCACGAGCCCCTTCGGCTTCCCCGTCGTACCGGAGGTGTACATGATGAACAACGGTGTCTCGGCGTCGAACGCCTCCGGCTCGTGGTGCGCTGGAGCGGCACCGACGACGTCGTGCCACCACACGTCGCGTCCCTCGGTCCAGGCGACGTCCGAGCCGGTACGGCGCACCACGAGGACGTGCTCGATGCTGTTGGTACCCGCGACCGCGGCGTCGGCATTGGCCTTCACCGGGACGGCGGCGCCCCGTCGGAACTGGCCGTCCGTGGTGACGAGCAGCTTGGCCCCGGTGTCCTCCACCCGGAAGCGGAGGGCCTCGGCGGAGAAACCCCCGAACACGAGGGAGTGCACTGCTCCGATGCGCGCGCAGGCGAGGGTGATCACGACCGTCTCGACGAGGACGGGGAGGTAGATGACCACGCGGTCGCCCTTGCCGATGCCGAGGGCGAGCAGGGCGTTGGCCGCGCGCGACACCTCCTCCTGGAGCTGCGCATAGGTGACCGTGCGGTGGTCCCCGGGCTCGCCCTCGAAGTGGAGCGCGACCCGGTCGCCGCGGCCGGCCCGCACATGCCGGTCGACGCAGTTCGCGGCGACGTTGAGGGTGCCCCCGGCGAACCACTCGATGACGGGGACGCTGAGCGACCCGTCCGCCTGCGGGAGGGCCCTGTCGAAGGTGTGGAGCGTGTGCCACGGGGTGTCCCACTCGAGCCGGCCCGCCTGCTCGGCCCAGAAGGCGAGCCGGTCGGCTTCCACTGCAGCGGCCCCTTCCGGCGTCGTCGTACCTACGCCCATCGCCGTACCGCCCAGCGTTCGGCAATGCCCAGCAGGGCGTCCGTGGTCTTGCCGATGACGGCCAGCAGGATGATCGCGAGGATGATCCGGTCCACGCGGCCGGTCTGCTGGGAATCCGTCAGCAGGAAGCCGAGGCCCATCGAGGAGGCGATGAGCTCCGCCGCCACGAGGAACAGCCAGGACTGCGCGAGGGCGAGCCTCAGGCCCGAGAACAGTGCGGGCACGACGGCGGGAAGCTGCACGGTGGTCAGGAGGCGGACGCCGTTCAGGCCGAAGGCGCGCGCCGCCTCGACGAGGTTGCGGTCCACGTGGCGCAGCCCGAGGTAGAGCGTGGTGAACACGGGGAAGAACGCACCGATGGTGATCAGCGTGACCTTGGAGTCCTCGTTGATGCCGATCCAGAGGACCAGCAGCGGGACCCAGGCCAGGGACGGAACCGCGCGGAGGGCTCCGACCGTGGGTGTCAGGAGGATGTCGGCGATGCGGGAGAGGCCCAGCAGGGCGCCGGCCAGCACCCCGAGCAGGGAGCCGATGAGGAAGCCGAGCAGCACGCGCTGGGTGGAGATCAGGATGTGGTTGGCGAGCTGGCCGCGCTGCACCAGGTCGACGGCGGCCGCGAGGACCGATGCCGGGGAGGGCAGCTGCGACGGCCGGAAGTAGCCCGAGGCGGTGCTGAGGTGCCAGGCGAGCAGGATGAGCGCCGGGACGATGAGCCCGAGCAGGATGACGCCGGCGCGGCGTCCGCCCGCTAGGCGTGTGCGTCCCCCGTTGCCCTTGTTCGAAGGCCCGGTCACCGGGGAGCCGGTGGCCTCCAGGCCCGCCGTGCTGAGGGGTGTTGCGCTGCTGCCCGTCAGGTATTCCGCACTCACGAGTCGGAACCGATGGCGGCCGGGTCCGCCTTCTCGACGAGCGAGGCATCCAGGAGGGAGCCGAGGGCGTCGTCGATCTGGTCCTGGCTCTGCACGTCACCGGTCTCCACGAAGACGGGGCCGATCTTCTCGAGGACGCTGCGCTGGGCATCGCCGGGGGCGGGATCGACGTCGAGGTTGGTGCGGTCGAGGATCACCGAGTTCGCCACGGCCTGATCGATGCCGGCGACCTCCGCGAGGATCGACGCCGTCTCCTCGGGGTTCTCCTTGGCCCACTCCCGGGCCTTCTCGTAGGCGTTCACCACGGTCTGCGCGACGTCGGGCTTCTCCGAGAGGAAGTCCTCCGTCGCATTGAGGAAGCCGTAGGTGTTGTAGTCGATGTCCCGGAAGAAAAGCTGCGCGCCGTCCTGCTCCGCGGCGGCCATGATCGGATCCAGCCCGGACCACGCATCCACCGCGCCGCTCGCCAGCGCGGCGCGCCCGTCGGCGTGCTGCAGGTTCTCGATGGTGACGTCGGACTGCTCCACGCCCGCGGCCTCGAGTGCCTGCAGCAGGAAGAAGTACGGGTCGGTGCCGCGGGTGGCGGCGACGGACTTGCCGCGCAGGTCCTCGACGCTGGTGATGCCGGAGTCCGGCAGCGTCACGAGGGCTGCCCACTCGGGCTGCGAGAAGATGTCGATGGCCTTGATGGGGGAGCCGTTCGAGCGCGCGAGCAGCGCGGCGGAACCGGCCGTGGAACCGACGTCGATCGCTCCGGCGCGCAGGGCCTCATTGGCCTTGTTGGAGCCGGCGGACTGTACCCAGTTGACGGTGATGTCCTGGTCCGCGAGCTCGTCCTCGAGCCAGCCCTGCTTCTTGATGATGAGGCTGAGGGGGTTGTAGGTGGCGAAGTCGATGTTGAGGGTTCCGCCCTGCGTGGTATCCCCGGCCGCGGCCTGGGTGTCGGAGGCGTTCTCGCCGGCCAGGCAGCCAGTGAGGCTGAGCGAGAGGGCCGTGGCGAGTGCGAGGGTGGGCAGGAAGGCGCGGCGGTTCATGGTGGTCCTTTGAGTGGGTGGTGCGAAAGGGTAGGAAGGCGCCGCGGTCCGGCAGCGCCGGGGGCGGAAGCCGGGCTAGTGTCCGGTGACGCCGAGCAGGGAGAGCAGGGAGCTGCGGAGCACCCCGAGGTCGGCGGAGTTGCGGTCCCGCGGGCGTGCGCCGGGCACGGCCACGAGTTCCGCGATGGTGGAACCGGGCTGGTCGGTGTCGCCGGGCCCGAGGACGAGGATCCGGTCGGCGAGCTGGAGGGCCTCGTCGACGTCGTGCGTGACGAGCAGCACCGTGGTGGGCTGCGCGCGGTGGATGTCCAGCAGGAGGTCCTGCATCTTGATGCGCGTCAGGGCGTCGAGGGCTCCGAAGGGCTCGTCGAGCAGCAGCACTCCGGGGTTGCGGGCGAGGGCGCGGGCCAGCGATGTGCGCTGAGCCATGCCCCCGGAGACCTCGCGCGGCCTGTGCTTCGCGAAGGTGTCGAGGCCCACGAGCTTCAGCAGCTCGTGGACCTTGGCCTTGCCGGCGCTGGCGCTGGAAGACTTGGGCAGCCCGATCGCGACGTTCGCCTGCAGGGTGTGCCAGGGCAGCAGTCGGGGTTCCTGGAACGCGACGGCGCACCGCTCGTCGATGCCGGTCACGGGCGTTCCATCGATCAGGACCTGCCCGCTGTCGGGGATGTCGAGGCCGGCGGCGGCCCGCAGGAGGGTGGACTTGCCGCATCCACTGGTGCCGAGGATGGCGAGGATCTCGCCCGGCTTCACCTCCACGGTGACGTCCCTGAGGACGACCCTCCGGTCGCCGGACGAGCCGAAACTGCGCCCCAGGCCGGAGAATCGAACCCCGAGGGCCTGCTTGTGGTGGGGCTTGGTGCTGCCCGGTGCCAGAACTGCGGTCATGGTGTCTCCATCGGTCCTGGCGGTAGCACCCTACGGGACGAGCCTTCGCCACCGTTCGCGGTGGTGCCCGTGGCTCGGGCCTCGATATTGCCCGGCATCAGGGGGATGCGGACAACCAGGGTTGCTGCGGCTTCATCGATCCAGGTCTCTCGGCCGCTCGGGATGGTCCCTCCTATGAAACGCCCGCGGTAGGGGAGGAGCAAAATAGGGCGTGTAACAAAGGCTGTAACAAATCCGAAGTCGAAGGAGGCCCCGTGGTCCACCAGAACGATCCGCAGGTGATCCGGAGGCTCCTGACGGAGCACGGCAGCTGGGCGGTGGTGGGTCTGTCCAACAACCCGCGCCGCGTCGCCGTCGGTGTCTCACGCTTCCTGATGGACGGGCTCGGGATGGAGATCATCCCGGTGAGCCTCAAGGGCGACGACGTCCACGGGCAGAAGGGCTACACGCGGCTCGCGGACGTCCCGGGAACCATCGACGTCGTCGACTGCTTCGTCAACTCGTCCCGTGTGGGCGCCGTGGTGGACCAGGCGATCGCCGTCGGCGCGAGGGCGGTGTGGCTGCAGCTCGGCGTCATCGACGAGGACGCTGCCCGGCGTGCGGCCGAGGCCGGGCTCGA
Organism: Arthrobacter rhamnosi; assembly: GCF_054510855.1. NCBI lineage: Bacteria > Bacillati > Actinomycetota > Actinomycetes > Micrococcales > Micrococcaceae > Arthrobacter > Arthrobacter rhamnosi. The sequence continues at coordinate 40,313 of NZ_JBTNDT010000008.1, forward strand.
CGTCGTCATGGACACGTGCCCCGCGATGGAGGCACCGGCACTCGGCCTCTAGCTACATGCGCTGGTACTTCGACCTCACCATCATGAAGACGCCGTAGGCCATGAGGCCCACGGCCACGGCACCGAGGAGCCAGGGACCGAACGGCTGGTCGCGCACCGTCTTGAGGGCGCCGTCGAGCCCTGTCGACTTCCCGGGGTCGTTCGTCACCGTGGCGACGATGACGAGGATCCCGAGGACTCCGAGGGCGAACCCCTTCGCGATGTATCCTGCGGTGCCGAGTCCGACGACGGCCCTGCCGGCACTGCCGGCGGGGAGGCCCGAGAGCTTCCTGAGGAACCGCTGGGTGAATCCGCTGTAGACGTAGTAGCCGGCGACTGCGAGGATGCCGACGCCGACCGCGAGGACGAGGGCCGTGCCCGCGGGGTTCGACATCAGTGACGCGGTCAGCGACTCCGTGCTGCTGCTGCTGTTGCTCGACCCGCCGAGCGCATACCTGCCGAAGGTCACGCCGATCGCCGCATAGACGACGGCCTGACCCCCGCTCTTGAGCCGGAACTTGAGCTTGTCCCTGTCGCTTCCACCCCTGGCGCCGAGAAACACCTCGCTGAGCTGGAACAGGGCGAGGGCGATGCACCCGATGAAGCAGAACCACAGGAGGAACGTCCCGCCCGGACTGGCCGCCACCTGCCCGATGGCACCGCTCTGGTCCGCGCTCCCCGAGCGGCCGGATGCCAGCCCGAAGGCGATCAGGCCGATCAGGAAGTGGAGGATGCCTGCCGCCACGTAGCCGGCGCGGGCCGCGAGTTCGAAGCCCTTCGAGTTGACGACCTCCTCGGCGGTGTCGGATGCCCTGCCCGCGGCATCCTTTCCGGCATTTCTTCCGGCCGACATGTGGCCCAGCTTCTTCGATGACCTGTTGGACGCCGTCTTCGGTGCCATGGTGATCCCGCCTCCTTGCCGGATCGGCGGACGCGTGCGCCGCAGGTGCGGGCCCGGTCCGATGTGGTCACCATCCTGCCACTGCTCCGGCCGCCCCGGTATGTTTCCCGTCCACTAGGTTGGGACGGAGGTTCTGGGGCAGCACGCCGCTGTCGGAAGGCTGGCGCACATCGGAAGGGGAACAGCATGGAGCAGTTCACGTACGAGGAGCAGGGTGCTACGGACAGGCCCTTCCCCGAGCCGTTCGAGGGCGGCTGGCCCGCCGGCTACACCGTGATGGTCGAGTCCCAGGAGATCCCGACCGATGATCCGTCCGGCGCGTTCGCCGCACTCACCGAGGGGATCCTCGGGTGGGAACTGCATCGTCGTGCCGGCCTCAGCATGGAGCCGGATGCAGAACGGGCGGCGCCCGGCGTCCGTGTCGTCTCCGGGTTCGGCGTGGGTCCGGCCCGGGTCAAGGCGCCCTGCAGGGTCATCTGGGCGAGGGAGGCCCGGCTCGACGGCGCGGGCAGGGCCGTCCCGGGACAGCGCGGCGGATTCGGTTACGGAACGCTGCCCGGGCATCCCGTGCGGGGCGAGGAGGGCTTCTATGCGGAACTGACCGCGGACAACCGCCTGCTGTTCATCTGCTCGGCCTACAGCATGCCCGCAACCCTCCTGTTCCGGCTCGCGGCGCCCGTGACCCGGCTGACCCAGCGGTACGTCCTGTCGCGCTACGGCAAGGCAGCACGGGAGCTGGCGGCGGGCGACTGACCGTTCTCTCCCGGGCACTGGCATGCGCTGATACCGAACCGTTATCCATCGGGACCACCGACTCATTGCTTCAGACACCGAACCGTCCTAGGTTGAGAAATACAGTGATCGCCCAGGGAAGACCCAGCAACGTCGGGACCAACGCCCTGGACCAGCGATCGGCGGATTCCGGATTCTTGTCGAGCGGCGCCCCTACGGGCGCCGCTCGCATGTGGCGCCGCAGGCTGCGCCGTCGGGAACGGCCCGGGGGAAACTACGTGTCAGGAGACGCGCACACATGTTCGTTACCAAGAAGTGGATCGCTGCAGGATCGACCGCCACCCTTCTCGCCGGAGGACTGTTCCTCGGGGCTCCGATGGCTTCAGCCGCACCGGGTGACGCAGCCTGCCTGCAGGCGTCCGTGACGTTCAACGCAGCGCTCGGCGCCGCCGGGATCGACGTCGCCTTCGTCAGCCAGCTCGAGCTCGCGACGGCGGCCGTCGTCGCCGCTGCCGAGAATTACGAGGCCGTCAGCGAGGCCGCAGTGGCCTCCCCGGCTGCGGTGGAGGCGGAGGCGGTCCTGGCGCAGGCGGACGAGGACTACCAGGTTGCCCTCGAGCTGGCAGCAACCGAGCAGGGCGAGTACGACGCCGCCCTTCTGGCAGCCGGAGGGGACGTGACCGCCGAGGCCGTCGTCGCGGCGCAGGGCGAGCTCACCGTCGCACTCGCCGCACAGGCAGCGGCGCTCAACACCGCCGATGCCGCCGCCGCCGCCTATCAGGTGGCTGTCTACACCCCGGAGGTACAGGCTGCGGAGGACGCCCTCGCTGACGCATCGGCCACCGCCGACGCGCTCGTCGCCCAGCTGAGCGGGGATGAAGCAGCCGCAGCAGAGCTCATCGCCCTGTTCAAGGCATTCCTTGCCGCCTGCGACGCCAGTGCCATCGGCGTCGAGCCCGTCACGCCCGTCGTGGTTCCTGTTCCGGTAGCGCCGGTCGCCCCGGTTGCGCCCGTAGCCCCCGTTGTGCCCGTGACGGTAGCCCCTGTGCCGGTGGCACCCGTGACGGTCGCACCCGTCACGGGAACCGGCAGCGGTGTCGCCGCTCCCACCGGCACCAACCAGGGCCTGAACGTGCAGACCGCCGTCGCCACCGAGGACGACAGCCCGGCCGTCGCACTCCTCGCCGCACTGCTGGCAGTCGGTGTCGCTGTGCCCGTGGCCACCGCTGCCCGCATGCGCCGCCTCGCGCGCGCACAGCGCTAGCACAGGCCGTCCCGGCCCGGCGATCTGGTCCAGAACCACTCGCCGGGCCGGGACGGTGCACCATCCCTCACCACCCAGGACAGCGCACCGCATGGAACAGCACGGAGTCGACGAACCGGCCGGTCAGCAGCTCGGCGCCCCAGCGCACACCGGGGCCCCCAAGCGGTCCCGGAAGCCCTGGATAGCCCTCCCGCTCGTCGCGGCAGTCGGCCTCGCGATCGGCGTATCGGTCCTGCCGCCGGACTCCGCCGGAGCACCATCGACCGCGCCGTCGAGCACTCTCTCCGCCGTCGCGACGCCTTCGGCGGCCCCTCCAGCAGCCTCCGCGGCGCCCGCAGCACCCGCAGTGGACCCTGGGCCCGCCGCATCCCAGCCCATCGCGCTGTCCTTCGCCGCCGCGGGTATCGACGTGGCCGTACTCCCGCTGACCCCCAGCGACGCGGACCTGGCAGCCCAGTCGCTGGTGCCGCCGCTCACCCTCGACGCCTACTGGCTCACCTCGTACGGGGTTCCCGGCGCAGGCTCGAACAACACCACCTACATCGCCGGGCACAGCTGGGACGGCCAGGACGCGCCCTTCAACCGGCTGAGCAACGAAGCGCTCGTGGGAAGCGAGTTCACGCTCACCACACAGACGGGCGACATCACCTACGTCGTCGATTCGGTCCTCACACACGACAAGGACACCCTGAAGGACAGCGATATCTGGAACATCGTCCCGAACCGCGTGGTCCTCATCAGCTGCTACACCGAGGACCCCTGGGGCAAGAATGTCGTCGTCACGGCGATGCCCAAGACTGCGTGAACCGGTGATCCGGCCCGCACCGTGACTTCCGGCTCCTGACGCATGGCAGCCGGGCAACAGCGTCGTGGTCGGGCCGTAAACCCGGGGCTGCGGCTCCGGTGCGGTGGGGCGCCGCCACGGGTTTCGGCGCCCGGCGCGGCGGCCCAGCCCCGACAAGCAGTCCGCGACGGACTCCGAGGGGTCCGGACGACGCAGGAGGCCGCCACCCGGTCGGGTGGCGGCCTCCTGCGAGCCGGGGCGTGCTGCCCCGTCGAGCGACTAGCCGAAGTGCTTCGGCAGTGTCTCCTCGTGTGCCTTCCGCAGCTGGTCCAGCGGCAGGTTGAAGTAGCCCTGTACGTCGAGCGCCTGGTTCTCCGTGTCCACTACCCCGATGCGGATGGTCGGGAAGTTCCGGGCCGTGCACATGTCGTTGAAGCGCACTTCCTCCGAGCGGGGGACGCTGACGACGGCGCGTGCCTGGCTCTCGCTGAACAGCGCGGTGAACGCGTCGATGCCGTCGCGCTCGCAGAGCTCGTCGAGCCCGATCCGCGCGCCGACACCGAACCGCAGCGTCATCTCGCTCAGGCCTGCCGCGAGGCCGCCCTCGGAGAGGTCGTGCGCGGCGTCGATCATGCCGTCGCGTGAGCAGTTGACGAGGATCGCCGCGAGGGTCTTCTCCGCCGCCAGATCCAGCGCGGGAGGCTGTCCGCCGAGGTGGCCGCGCAGGTTGGCCCACTCGGACCCGTCCAGCTCGTCGGCCGTCGTGCCCAGCAGGTAGACGGCCTGGCCGTCCTCGCGCCAGCCGGACGGCGTGCGCCGCGCGACGTCGTCGAACACGCCCAGGACGCCGACCACCGGGGTGGGGTGGATGGCGACGCCGCCGGTCTGGTTGTAGAGCGAGACGTTGCCGCCGGTCACGGGCACACCGAGTTCCTGGCACGCGTCCGCGAGCCCGCGCACGGTCTCGGCGAACTGCCACATGACCTCGGGGTCCTCGGGGGACCCGAAGTTCAGGCAGTCGGTGACGGCGAGGGGCGCGGCACCCGACGTGGCCACGTTGCGGTAGGCCTCCGCGAGGGCCAGGCGTGCGCCCTCGTAGGGGTTGAGGTAGGAGTAGCGGCCGTTGGCGTCGGTGGAGATGGCGACGCCGAGGCCGGTCTCCTCGTCCACGCGGATCACGCCGGCGTCGTCGGGCATGGCGAGCGCCGTGTTGCCCTGCACGTAGCGGTCGTACTGGTCCGTCACCCAGTTTTTCGCGCACATGTTGGGAGAGGCCATGAGTTCGAGCACGGCCTCCCGCAGGTCCGCGGGTTCTGGGACGAAGGAGTTTCCCTGGACGCCGTCCAGCCACTCCGGCCGGTGGAACGGGCGGTCGTAGACCGGTCCCTCGTGGGCGACGGTGCGCGGATCGACGTCGACGATCTTCTCGCCGTCCCACTCGATGATGAGGCGCCCGGTGTCGGTGACCTCGCCGAGCCAGGAGTACTCCACGGCCCACTTGTCCATGATCGCCTCGAACGCCGCGACGTTCTCGGGCGTCACGACCGCCATCATGCGCTCCTGCGACTCCGACATGAGGATCTCGCCCGGTGTCAGGGAGGGGTCGCGCAGCAGCACGTTGGTGAGTTCGACGTGCATGCCGCCGTCGCCGTTCGAGGCCAGTTCCGACGTCGCACAGGAGATGCCTGCGGCACCCAGGTCCTGGATGCCCTCGACCACGGAGGCCTTGAACAGTTCGAGGCAGCACTCGATGAGCACCTTCTCGGCGAACGGATCGCCCACCTGGACCGCGGGCCGCTTGGAGGGCTTGGCGTCGTCGAAGGACTCGGAGGCGAGGACGGATGCGCCACCGATGCCGTCGCCGCCGGTGCGGGCGCCGAAGAGGACCACCTTGTTGCCGGCGCCGGACGCGTTGGCGAGGCGGATGTCCTCGTGGCGCAGCACGCCGACCGCGAGGGCGTTGACGAGCGGGTTGCCCTGGTAGATGGCGTCGAAGACCACTTCGCCGCCGATGTTCGGCAGGCCGAGGGAGTTGCCGTAGCCGCCGATGCCCGAGACGATGCCGTGGACGAGTCGCGCGGTGTCGGGGTGGTCGATCGCACCGAAGCGCAGCGGGTCCATGACGGCGACGGGGCGTGCGCCCATCGAGATGATGTCGCGCACGATGCCGCCGACGCCGGTCGCGGCACCCTGGTAGGGCTCCACGAAGGACGGGTGGTTGTGGCTCTCCACCTTGAACGTCACGGCCCAGCCGTCCCCGATGTCGACGACGCCGGCGTTCTCGCCGATGCCCACGAGGAGGTGCTCCTTCATGGCCTCGGTGACCTTGTCGCCGAACTGGCGCAGGTGCACCTTGGAGGACTTGTAGGAGCAGTGCTCGCTCCACATCACCGAGTACATGGCGAGCTCCGCGCCGGTGGGCCGGCGGCCGAGGATCTCCTCGACGCGCTGGTACTCGTTCTCCTTCAGGCCGAGCTCGGCCCAGGGAAGCGCCTGGCCAGGGGTGGCCTCGGCGTTCGCGACGGTGTCGATGTTGAACTTCTTGGACATTGTCTCTGCGGTCACTTGCCCACCAGTTTCTTGAGTACCGAGGTGAAGATGCCGAGCCCGTCGGTGCCGCCGCGGACCTCGACCTCGCCGCGCGCCGAGGAGTCGGGGCCGAAGCCGGCCTCCACCGCGTGCTCGGGGTGCGGCATGAGCCCGACCACGTTGCCCGCAGCGTTCGAGATGCCGGCGATGTCGCGGCGCGAGCCGTTGGGGTTGCCGCCGACGTAGCGGAAGACCACGCGGCCCTCGCCCTCGAGCTCGTCGAGCGTGCGGTTGTCCGCGACGAACTGGCCGTCCTGGTTCTTGAGCGGGATGACGAGCTCCTCGCCCTGCGCGTATTCCGACGTCCAGAACGTGTCCGCGTTCTCGACCCGCAGGCGCTGGTCGCGGCAGATGAAGTGGAGGTCGTTGTTCTTGATCATCGAGCCGGGCAGCAGGTGCGCCTCGGTGAGGACCTGGAAACCGTTGCAGATGCCGAGCACGGGAAGGGCGTCGGCCCCGCCTGATGCTGCTGCGGTGATCTGCTCCATGAGTGGTGCGAAGCGGGAGATGGCGCCTGCCCGGAGGTAGTCGCCGTAGGAGAATCCGCCGGGGATGATGACGGCGTCGACGTCCTGCAGGCTGTGGTCGCCATGCCACAGGTGGACCGCGCTGCCGCCCGCGAGGCGGACGGCGCGGACGGCGTCGCGATCGTCGAGCGAGCCGGGGAACGTGACGACGCCGACCTTCACGCCGCTGAGCGGGCTGTCCTCGTTGTTCGAGGCGACCGGCTGCGGGCCGCCGATGAGGGGCGTCTCGATGTTGGAGGTGGTCACTGCGCGTCCTCCTCGAGAACCTCCACGCGCGTGACATCCTCGATGACGGGGTTGGACAGCAACGTGGCGGCGGCGTGGCGGGCCTGCTCGAGGATCTCCTCGGTGACGTCACCGTCCACGGTCAGCTCGAAGCGCTTGCCCTGGCGGACACCGGCGAACCCGGTGAGGCCGATCCGGGGGAGGGCTCCGGCGATCGCCTTACCCTGCGGGTCGAGGATCTCGGGCTTGGGCATGACGTCGACAACAATCCGGGACATCCGGCAACTCCTGTGCGTGAGCGGCAAGTGCTGGGGATTCCAGCATTAAATGCAGTAGCCCGGAAGTGCCGTCTCACGCCGCATCTGGGTTGACACCGGCGCTCCGCGAGCTTGCCCTACAAGTCTACCGGGGATTCGCCCGGCGCCGGTCCGGGGCCGTCGCACTCCTCCACGGACCCCTCGACGGACTCCCTTTCGGACGTCTTCAGGGGCGTCATGGGCCCGATCTCCCACTCCGACGGGCGGAAGGCGGGCAGGCGCTACTGCGCCCCCGGAGCCCCGAGGATGTCCCGGACCCTGTTCCATCGCGAGATCTCGCAGCCGTCCGTCAGGGCGAAGGAGGCGAGGATCGACGTTCCGTCCAATGTGCCGGTGATGCTTGCGGTCTGCGGGCCCCCGTACTGCTGGGTGCAGATGATGTCCTTGTCGGGGCGGGCCGTGAAGAACCTCGTGCCGAGCCGGGCGAGGGCGGCGCAGGCGGCCTCGGCGCCGGGGAGGGTCGAGGCGGGACCAGGCGCGCCGTCCACGCATTCCAGGACATACTGCACTGGCTCCGCGGACGCATCCTGCTGGATGGAGATGGTCAGCAGAGCCCTGGTTCCCGGGGCGGTGGGAGGTGCCGTCGGCACCGCGCTGCTGTCAGGTGTCGAGGCTCCGGCGGTTTCGAAGGGCCCGGGCGTTCCGGAAGCCTCAGGCGGTCCGGAGGAATCGGGGGAGGACTGCACGGCGGTCTCCTGCTCTGTCGGTTCGGCTGCCGGCCCGCCGCACGCGGAGAGGGCGAGGGGCAGTGCGGTGAGGACGAGCGCGAGCCGCACGGTTCCTCGGCGTGGCCGGGCTGCTCGCGTCAGGACAGGCGTTGTCATGGTGGTCCCCCTCGGCTGCCAGCGTAATGGCTGATGCAGGCTCAACGAGGGACGACGGCGGAGCGTCCCGGTCCGGACCCGCACCGTCACGACCCGCCGAGCGCCCTCTCGAGGTGGTCGAGCAGCCGCGCCCGGAGCGCCTGAGATTCCTCGGCGAAGCCGCGCTGCAGGCGGACGTACTCGGCCTTGCCCTCGGCCGTCTCGATCGCGATGGGCGTGTATCCCCAGTCCGAGAGGTCGTACGGCGACGCCCTCATGTCCATGGTGCGGATCCGCCACGAGAGCTCGAAGCAGTCCATCACCAGTTCGCTCGGCAGGAGGGGGGTGAGTTTGTACGCCCACTTGTAGAGATCCATGTTGGCGTGCAGGCAGCCCGGCTGCTCGAGGTCGCGCTGCGTCTCCCGCGTGGGCGCATGCTCGTTGAGGGGCACGGCTTCCGGCGCGTAGAAACGGAAGGCGTCGAAGTGGGTGCAGCGGATGCGGGACTGCTCGACGACGTCGTCCGTGCCCGCGGTACCCAGCCGGAGCCGGAGGTAGTCGTGCCGCACGCCGTGTACCGCCGACCGGTAGGCCATGGCCCACTCGTGGAGCCCGAAGCAGCCGAACTGCGCCGGCCGTGCTGCCGTCCGGGCGAGGATCAGCCGGGCGAAGTCGACCGCCTCGCGCCGCTCCGCCGTGAACCGGCGTACATCCACCTGCACGCCGTCGTCGTCCGCCGTGTAGTACTTCCAGGTGGCACGCGCCGCCGCCGCCGCTCCCGTCAGCACCACACCGGCTCCCGGGTGCCAGCGCAGGAGCTGGCCCGGCTTCTGGTTGTAGTAGGTGAAGAGGAAGTCCTCGACGGGGTGCCGGGAGCCGCGGGACCGGCGGTCGAGGTAGGGCTCCGCGAAGCGGGCGGCGCGGTCCTGGTGCCGCCGTTCACGATCCTGCCATTCGACCGCCTGCAGGCGGGGCAGGAGGACGTCGGTCATCCTTCCATTATCACCGGGGGGTGGATTGGTAAATACCGCGTGGAAATTGTGCGCGGGACACGCTGGATCCTGTGGGCGTCGTGAGTTGCCTGGGGTAAGTTTGTGCTCGCCGTGGCGTCTGTGGCCATCATCACAGGCTGGGGTCCTAGCCAGGAAAGCACGGCACCGGGGGAACGGCCTTGGCCGGCCCGCACTTTCACGAGAGGCACTACCTTCCTATGAAACAACGGAGTAAAGCCGGACGGGGGAGCGGCGCCGCGCGCGCTGCCGCGGCCATCGTCCTGGGTCTGCCGCTACTGGTGACATCGACGGCCGTGGCGCCTGCTGCCTTCGCAGCGCCCGCCCAGTCCGGTTCGGTGACGCCGCAGAAAGCCCCTGCCAAGGAGTTGGACCCGGCGCAGTACCCGGCCGGCAAGTACATCGTGGTGCTCGCCGACAAGCCGCTGGCCACCTACGAGGGCGGCGTGCAGGGCATCGCGCCGACCAAACCCGAGCAGGGCCGCAAGCTCGACGCCGCAGCCGACAACGTCAAGAAGTACTCGGAGTTCCTCGAGACCAAGCAGCAGGAGGTCGCCGCCGAGGAGAACGTCGAGATCAAGCGCACCTACACGGCGGCGCTCAACGGTTTCGCCGCGGACCTCAGTGCCGACCAGGCCGTCCAGCTCGCGAAGAGCGACGACGTCCTCCTCGTCGCTCCGGACGTCGAGAACGCCCCCGACTACTCGAGCATCGACTTCCTCGGCCTGGGCGGCAACAAGGGCGCCTGGAAGACCCAGTTCGGCGGAGAGAAGAACGCGGGCGCGGGAACGGTCGTCGGCGTGATCGACACCGGGTACGCGCCGGACAACCCGTTCCTCGCGGGCGACCCCGTCAAACCGCTCAAGGGCAATGCGAAGCCCAAGGTCGGAGTGCCCTACCTCGACGCCGCGGGCGACATCGCGATGCTCAAATCCGATGGCTCCACCTTCACCGGCGAATGCCAGGTCGGCGAGGACTTCGACGGAAGCCTCTGCAACTCCAAGGTCCTCTCGGCCCGGTACTTCGCCGACGCGTTCCTCGCGAGCGTTCCGGCAGAGGATCGCGCTCCCGAGGAAGTCCTCTCCCCGGTGGACATCGACAACCACGGCACGCACACGGCGAGCACCGCCGCGGGCAACTCCGGCGTGACCCAGACCGTCGACGGCCGCAGCTTCGGCGTCTCCTCCGGCGTCGCTCCTGCCGCCAAGGTCTCCGTCTACAAGATCTGCTGGGAAGACACCAATCCCAATACGGGCGGCTGCTACAACTCCGCCGCCATCGCGGCCATCAACCAGGCCATCCTCGACGGCGTCGACGTCCTCAACTTCTCGATCTCGGGCAGCACGACGACGACGACGGACCCCGTGTCCCTCGCCTTCCTCTCGGCCACGTCCGCAGGAATCTTCGTCGCAGCCTCGGCCGGCAACTCCGGCCCCACGGCCAGCACCGTCAACCACGGCGCTCCGTGGATGACGACGGTCGCCGCCAGCACGTTCAGCTACGAACTGCAGGGGACCGCCGAATTCTCCGACGGCACCAAGTACCGTGGCGCCTCGATCATGCGAGATGGCGTCCCGGCCAGCCCTGTAGTCCTCGCCGTCGATGCTGCAGCAGCAGGCGCGGCGAACCCGAACCTCTGTGGTCCCAACACGCTCGATCCCGCAAAGGTCGCCGGCAAGATCGTGGTCTGCGACCGCGGCGTCGTCGACCGCACCGCCAAGAGCGCCGAGGTCGCACGCGGCGGGGGTGTCGGCATGATCCTGGTGAACCTCGTCGACTCCTCGACGGACACGGACCAGCACGCGGTTCCCACGGTGCACGTCAACGCCCCCGAGGCTCTCGAGCTCAAGGCGAAGGTCGCGGCCAACCCGGCACTCACCGTCGCCCTGCAGCCCAAGGACACCACGGGCAAGCCCCTGCCTCCCGCGCCCCAGGTCGCAGGCTTCTCCTCGCGCGGCCCGCTGCTCGCGACCGACTCCGACCTCCTGAAGCCGGACGTCACGGCTCCGGGTGTCGCCGTCCTCGCCGGCGTCTCCACCGTCGGCTCGCACGGTGAGCAGTTCGGCTTCCTGTCCGGAACGTCGATGGCGTCGCCGCACGTCGCCGGCCTCGCCGCCCTGGTACTCGGCAAGAACCCCGCCTGGTCCCCGGCGACCGTGAAATCCGCGATGATGACCACGGCCTACCCGCTGAAGACCGCCACCGGCGCCGTCGAGACCGACGTCCTCGCCGTGGGCGCGGGACACATCAATCCGGCCGGCGTCCTCAGCCCCGGACTGGTCTACGACCAGGACATCGACGACTACCTGCGCTTCATCGAGGGCACCGGCGTCGAGTTGGGTATCGACGGCATCGAGCCCGTCGCCGCGAAGGACACCAACGTCCCGTCGTTCGGGCTCGGCAACCTGACCGGCCGTATCGAGGTGACCCGCACGGTCACCGCCGTGACGCCCGGGCTCTACCGCGCGACTGCCAGCGTGCCCGGAGTGAAGGTGACCGTCACGCCGTCGGTCCTGAACTTCAGCGCACCGGGAGAGACCCGCACGTTCAAGGTCTCCTTCGAGAACCAGGGCGCACCGTTCGGTCAGTTCGCCGCCGGTTCACTGACCTGGTCCGGCCAGGGCAAGAAGGTCACCTCCCCGGTGGCTGTCCGCGCCCAGGCCGTCAACGCGCCGAATGAGGTGGCCTTCTCCTCCGCCGGACCCGACGGAAGCGGCAGCTTCGACGTCACCTCGGGCACGAACAGCCCGATCCAGATGACGCTCGAGGGCCTCTCGAAGGCGGACTCGACGGCGATCAGCCTAGTGCCGGGCGACTACGAGGACACCGACAACGCATCCAATGCCTCCAAGTCCGTCACGGTGCCCGCGGGTACTTCCGTGGCCAAGTTCTCGGTGCTGTCGGACGATCCGTCCGCGGACTTCGACATGGCCGTGGTCAGGCCGAACGGCACCGTGACCCAGGTGGCAACGGCCGATGCCAGTGAAACCATCACGATCCCGAACCCGGCAGCCGGCACCTACCGCATCATCGCGAACCTGTACGCCAGCACCGACAACGCGCCCACCACCGGCACCATCGATGCTGCGATCCTGAAGAGCGGCGAGAACAACGCGACGCTGACACCCAATCCGCTCGTCCTCGCGAACGGCAGCACGGGTGCCGTGACCCTCGCCTGGACCGGCCTCACCCCCGGCTCCTACGTGGGACGGGTGACCTACGCGGGGTCCTCCGCCGTGACCTACGTGACGGTCGTCGTCGACGGGGAGGGCGAGGCCGTGGCCCAGCTCCCGGCCGTCGACCCGGCGGCCAAGCTTCTGACGGGGCCGCGCGAAGCCATCACCCCCACCGGGGACAAGTAGCAGTACCTGACGGACACGAGAAAGGCCGGTGGATCATCCACCGGCCTTTCTCGTTCTCTGGAGGGGAGGCTAGCGCCCCGTGCCGGCGTACACGGTCGCCGTGGTGTCGCCGTCGAGCTCGAAGGCCGCATGCACGGCGCGGACCGCAGCGTCGAGGAGGTCGGCCCCCGTCACCACGGAGATGCGGATCTCCGATGTCGAGATCATGTCGATGTTCACGCCGGCGTCGGACAGGGCCCGGAAGAAGCGGTAGGAGACACCCGGGTTCGACCGCATGCCGGCGCCGATCAGGGAGAGCTTGCCGATGGTCTCGTTGTACTCGACGCTCTCGAAGCCGACACGGTCCTGCGCCTCGCCGAGCGCGGCGAGGGCCTCGGCGCCGTCGACGATCGGCAGGGTGAAGGAGATGTCCGTGCGTCCCGAACCATGCGTCGAGACGTTCTGGACGATCATGTCGATGTTCGTGTTGGTGCCCGCGACGATGCCGAAGATCTCCGCGGCCTTCCCGGGGATGTCGGGCACGCCGACGACGGTGACCTTCGCTTCGGAGCGGTCGTGCGCGACACCGGAGATGATGGGCTGTTCCAAGGGTTCTCCCTCTTGAATCTTGATCTGGTCGTCGGGGCTGGGCAGGACCCAGGTGCCCTCGTTATGGCTGAAGGAGGAGCGGACGTGGAGGGGGACCCCGAAGCGCCGCGCGTACTCGACGCAGCGAAGGTGCAGGATCTTGGCACCCGATGCGGCCATCTCGAGCATCTCCTCGCTCGAGATGGTGTCGATCTTCTGCGCCGACGGGACGACCCGGGGGTCGGCCGTGTAGACCCCGTCGACGTCGGTGTAGATCTCGCAGACGTCGGCGTCGAGTGCCGCCGCGAGCGCGACGGCGGTGGTGTCCGAGCCGCCCCGGCCGAGGGTCGTGATGTCGTTGCTGTCGCGGCTCATGCCCTGGAATCCGGCCACGATGGCGATGTCGCCCTTTTCGATGGCGGTCCGGATGCGGTGCGGTGAGACGTCGATGATGCGGGCCTTGCCGTGGATGGCGTCGGTGATCATGCCGGCCTGGCTGCCGGTGAAGGACTGCGCCGACGCTCCGATGCCGTGGATGGCCATGGCGAGCAGGGCCATCGAGATGCGCTCGCCCGCGCTGAGGAGCATGTCCATCTCGCGGGCATCGGAGGACGCCGGACTCACCTGGGCGGCGAGGTCCAGCAGCTCGTCGGTACTGTCACCCATCGCGGAGACGACGACCACCACATGGTGGCCGGCCGCCTGCGTGTCGACGACGCGCTGCGCCACGCGCTTGATGCCCTCGGCGTCGGCGACCGATGATCCGCCGAATTTCTGGACTATGAGGCTCATGCACTCGCTCACTGGTGAAGGAGGACGGCGGTGGAACCCACCGCGCTGGTTGTTGGCGGGCGACGGCACCGGCGCCTCGGGAACATGGAACCGGGATCCGCGCCCGTGCCAGTGTAGCGGCGCGGCAATTGCCCGCCCAAAGTCTGGGTCCGAATAAGAACAGCGTCCCCTGCGCGAATACCTCGTGCTCCGCGGGGTCCGAGCGGGCATTCGTCGCATACCCTCATAGCATGACCGACGAATTCGGGGGGATCGTTGTCGAGGGAGTCGCCCGGAGCTTCGGCTCGGTGCAGGCCGTCCGGGATATCGATTTCGAGGCTCCGCCCGGGGAGGTGACCGCCCTGATCGGTCCCAACGGCTCCGGCAAGACCACGCTGCTGCTGATTCTGGCGAGCCTCCTAGCCCCCGATTCCGGCACCGTGCGCGTGGCAGGGTTCGATCCCGTCACGCAGCCGGGGGAAGTGAGGAGCCGGGTCGGCTGGATGCCGGACACGCTCGGCATGTGGGAGTCCCTGACGGCCTTCGAGGTGCTGACGACGCTCGGTGCCCTGTACGGGATGAGCGCGGAGGACCGTACGCGCCGTGCCGACGAGCTGCTGGTCGCCGTGAACCTGGCCGAGTTTGGCCGCCAGCCGGCCCGCGTGCTCTCGCGCGGACAGCAGCAACGGCTCAGCCTGGCGCGATCCCTGATCCACGACCCACAGGTCCTGCTGCTGGATGAACCCGCCTCCGGACTCGACCCGGGGTCCCGCGTGGAACTGCGCTCACTCCTGCGGTCCCTCGCGGCCGACGGCAAGACCGTCGTCGTGTCCAGTCATGTCCTGTCCGAGCTGGACGAGATCGCGGACCGTGCCGTCTTCGTCAGCCGGGGGCAGTCGGTCAAGACCCAGACGCTCGACGAGGCGGGCAGCCAGGTGCGCCGCTACTACGTCCAGGCGCAGCCGATGTCGGCGCTCGCCGCGGCGCTCGAGAGCTACGGGGTCCGCTTCGAGACGCGCGGGGACTCCCGGCGCGAGGAGTTCCTCGTCCAGCTGGGCAGTACTGCCGAGGCGGCCTGGTTGCTGCGCACCCTGGTGACGGGCGACGTCGTCATCACCGCCTTCGCTCCCGCCGGCGGTGCCCTCGAGGAGACCTACATGAGCCTGGATACGGACCGGCGATGAGTACCGCAACCGAACCATCGACCCCGCACCCCGTCCGTGCCGCCACCACGCTGCCCTTCTGGTCGGCCGTCCGCACGGTGTTCTCCCTCGAGATGAGGCAGCGCCTGCGTGGCAGGGGCTGGTACTGGATGCTCGGCATCTGGTTCGTGGTGATCGGCTTCATCTTCGTGCTCGGTACGTCCCTGCTGGGAACCACCGCCAATGAGGGCGGCATCCTCTTCGACCTCGTCGTCGGCTTCGTCCTGCTCTTCGGCCTCCTCGTGGCCCCGGGACTGTCGGCCAACGCCATCAACGGTGACCGCGCCGGCGGAACCCTGGCCATCCTGCAGGTGACCCTCGTGAGTCCCTCCCAGCTCCTGGCCGGCAAGTGGCTGGCATCCTGGGTGGGATCGCTGGCCTTCCTCGTGCTCAGCAGCCCCTTCATCTTCTGGGCCCTGGCGCTCGGTGGCGTCAACGCGCAGGAAGCATTCGTCTCCCTCCTGATGCTCGCGGTCGAACTGGGCGTCGTCTGCGCGCTCGGCATCGGCGTCTCGGGGATCGCCCACCGGCCGCTGTTCTCGATCGTGAGCACCTACATGCTGGTGGCGCTGCTGGCCATCGGCACCGTCATCGTCTTCGGGCTGAGCACCACGCTGGTGATGGAGGAACGAACCATGACGACGTCGTACTACACCTACACCGAAAGTAGTCTCGACAACTCCGGCGGTCCCCGGGAGGATGCCGAGATGGAATGCGTCACGCGGACGAGCCAGGGCATGATCCCGCACACGGAGTACATCGCATGGCTACTCGCCGCAAACCCGTTCGTGGTGGTTGCCGACGCCGTGCCCTACCGCACTGAGGGTCTACCGGAGGGCACCGGGCCGGATCCGCTCGCCGGAGATGGCCCCTACTACGTCCCGGGCGTCATGGAGTCGGTCAGTCAGGGTGTGCGGTCGGCGCAGGCCGGACCCGATCTCGACCAGACCTGCGAGGAGCTCGCCGAGTCCCTTCGGCCGCTGCCTCAGGAGACGCCGATCTGGCCCCTCGGGCTGGGGATCCAGCTGGTGCTCGCGGCCGGGCTGCTGGTGGTCGCCCGGCGCAGGCTCACGATGCCGGCGAGGCGCCTCGCGCAGGGGACGCGCATCGCCTAGCTCCTCGAGATCGTCCTCGTCTACCCCGTGCAATCTGCGATCGGGACAGGGCGTGATCAGGACATGGCGCGGCGGCCCTCGAAGGCGCGGCCGAGGGTCACCTCGTCGGCGTATTCGAGGTCCCCGCCCACAGGGAGGCCGGAGGCGAGGCGGGTGACCGGGATGCCGATGGTCTTGAGCATCCGCACCAGGTAGGTCGCCGTCGCCTCACCCTCGAGGTTGGGGTCCGTGGCGATGATGATCTCCTGGATCTGCTCGTCCGAGAGCCGGGCGAGCAGCTCCCGGATACGCAGCTGGTCCGGTCCCACCCCGGCGATCGGATTGATCGCACCTCCGAGGACGTGGTACCTGCCGCGGAAGGACCGCGTCCGTTCGACGGCGATCACGTCCTTGGACTCCTCGACGACGCAGATCATGGTCGGATCGCGGCGAGGGTCGCGGCAGATCGCGCACTTCTCCTGCTCCGCCACGTTCCCGCAGATGGTGCAGAACTTGACGCGTTCCTTGACCGTGGTGATGGCCGTGACGAGGCGCTTCATGTCGTCCCCGTCCGCCTCCAGGATGTGGAACGCGAGGCGCTGGGCCGATTTCGGACCCACGCCGGGCAGGCGCCCGAGCTCATCGATCAGCTCCTGCACTGCGCCTTCGTACACGGTGGTCCCTCTTCTACTCTCAGGTGATGGTGCCGGCGATACAGCCGGCCGCCCTACTTCTCCGGCGCGGTGGCAGGGAGTGTCCCCTCCATTGTCCGCCCTACCGAGCCGCGGATCGGTCGCCGCGCAACGCGGCGGTTAAGCCCTCAGCGTTGCCCGCCTGACTGCCCGTCCGGGCAGGGAGGTCACTGGCCGTCGAGGCTTCGTTCCTCGATCAGGCGCCCATTGAGGATGCGCTCGATCGCCCTGCGGCCGACCAGCCCGGACTCCTCGATGGTTTCGTCGTCGGCGCTGGGCTCGTCCTCGACGAAACGGAGATCGGCGGTTCCCCGGGCAGCAGCAGCCTCCTCGGCCCGCTTCCGTTCGGCCTCGTCGAGAAGCTGCTGGTAACGGCTGACGGGCTTCTGCCGGACATTCTCGGCTGATGCGGGGCGATCCGGCGCAAGCACGCCGGGCCCGGCAGGTGCCGGGCTGCCGGAGCGAGGACCCGTAGTGCTCCCCGGACCGGCAGGAGCCACCGGCGATCCGCTCCCGCCGACGCCGAGTGTTGGACCTGTTGGACCTGCTGGACGTGTCGGGGACGGAACCGTGCCGGCTTCCGGGGCGGAGGGCACCGACCCGATGGCGGGGCTCCACACCACCGACCGGGACGCGTCGGGCTCTGGAACCTGCGGCAGGACCGCGGGTCCGGGACCCTGGGACACGGCCGTCTGCGTGGGAGTGCGGACGGGCGCGGGTGCTGAACCGGGGACGGACGTCCGGTCAGGCGTTCGGCCAGGCGTTCGTTCAGGCGTTCGTTCAGGCCGAACGGAGGGGCCGGCCGTTGCTCCAGTGGAGGGTGCCGGCACCTGCTGGCCGGAGCGCCGGGGCGCCCAAGCTGTCGGAACGGCTCCACCGGCCCGATCAGATGCTGGACCGCCGGCCGGAGGGACTGGTGTTCCCTGTGCGCCCGAGTTCCGGCGCTCATAGGGATCCTCCGGTACTGCGTTCCAGCCGGGACCCGGGTCGAAGGCCTCTTCCGGCGGCTCGACGAGCGCCCATGAGTCATCCGACATCGACGGATCCCAGGCGCTGACCGCTTCGGTCGTCGGGTCGCCGGCTGCAGGGGCTCCGCCGGCACTACGGGGCTTCCCGATGGCCGGCGCTGCAGAGCGGGATCCCTGCAGTCGGCGCCCGCCGGAAGGGCCGTCCGAGGGGTCCGAAGTCGGCGCAGGTGTTCCTGCCGGATGGCTGCCGCCGCGCGACCGCTGGGGGCCCGGCGTGCGGGCAGGGACCGGGCCGTCGGACCCGGAGGAACCGGGCGTGCCGGCAGGTGCCTGGACATCAGGCCCGGTGGCACGGGGTCCAGCGATGACGGGCATTCGACCCGGCCCAGGTGTAGCTGCTCCCGGCAGGGCGGAGGCACCGGTGTCCCCGGCGGGGCTGACTACCGGCTGCCGGACGCCGGCGGTTGCGGACACAGCGGGGCCGGCCGGCCCACCGGCATCGGCGCCGAGGGCTGCAGCGGAACCGCCGGGCTGACTACCGGGCTGGCCGTCGGAATGCGTGCTGGGCCGAGGGCCCGGCTGGGCGTCGGGGTTCCTGCCAGGGGCAGCCGTAGGGCCTGGCTGGCCTGCAGGACCTCTGCCTTCCGGAGGCTGCGGAGAACCGGGGGAACCGCTCGGCGAGCCGCCGCGGAGTGCCGAGGGCGCCGAGGAATCAGGGCCCGGGGTGCTACCCGGGGCCGTCTGGCTGGCCGGTACTTTTGGGCCCGACTCACCCGCCCCGCCGGCGTCGTGGACCGCCTCGATGGAACACGTGAGGCCCAGGACCTTGTGGATGGCCTGCTTCAGGTTGTCCACGTGGGGCCCGCGCTGGAACCCGATGGCGTTGCCCTGGTTGGCGAAGGCCAGGACCAGTTGATTGCCCTCGAACGATCGCGGCTTGGCAGACACGTTGACGATGAGCCAGGTGGCCCGCTTGATCCGGGCGACCTCGTCCATGATCTCCGGCCATGCCCGGCGAACCATCTCGACGTTGCCCCCGGAGGCAGCAGGCCGGCCTTGCGGGGCCGTGTCGGGCCGACGGACCTCCTGCTGCCCCTGGCCGCCCTGCAGTGGTCCCTGCTGTGGGGCGTCGTCCTGGTCCGGTCGCCGTCCTGCTGCGGGCGCTGCGGGCTGCTGCCCCTGCGCCATCGGCTGTTGCACCGCCGGCTGCCGTTGCTGAGGTGTAGCCGTCGTGGACTGCACCGGCGGACCCTGCTGGCCGAATGGAGCCGTGGATCCGGGACGGGGGGATTCCTGCGGGCTCGCCTGCGGGCGCTCCGTCGCGGGAACGTCCGCTACCGGCGGGGCCTGCCCCGCGGGGTTCGCCGGGCCGGCTGCTGCCGGCTGCCCGGACGGCTGCGTTGAGGGCTGCTCGGACGGCTGCGACGGCACCGGGTCGGAGAACGCCGAGTCCGTGGACACGCCCCAACTGCCGCCCCAGTCGGGGGACGAGTCCCGGACGGGCGTGCCGGAGGAGGGCTGGACGCGGGAGGCGGCCGGTGCCGCGGGGGAGGGGACGCCGGGCACAGCAGCCGGAACCGCAGGGGCTTCCGCTGCCGGCTCCGCAGGGGGAAGCGACCAGCGGGCGGCGGCTTCCTCAGCGGTCCGGGGTACGCCGTCGAGTCGTGTGCGTGCTGGTGCCTTCGGTGCGTCGTCCACCTCCGCCGCCGGAGCGCCGGCGGCGTACTCGAGGCGTCGCTCGATGCGGTCCACGCGCGCCAGGGTGCCACGCGCGGTGGCGTCCGCCGCGGGCAGCAGGAGCCGTGCGCACAGCAGTTCGAGGTGCAGGCGCGGGGAGGTGGCTCCCGTCATCTCGGTGAGCGCGGTGTTGGTGACGTCGGCCGCCCGGGAGAGTTCACCGGCGCCGAGCTGGTTCGCCTGGGTGCGCATGCGGTTGAGCTGGTCGTCGGGCACGCCGCGGAGGATGGACGCGGCGCCTTCCGGCACGGCGTTGATGACGATCAGGTCCCGGAACCGTTCGAGGAGGTCCTCGACGAAGCGGCGGGGATCGTGGCCCGTCTGGATGACGCGGTCGACGGCATTGAAGACGGTCGCGGCGTCGCCGGCGGCCACCGACTCGACGACGTCGTCGAGGAGCGTCGCGTGGGTGTAGCCGAGGAGCGAGACGGCGAGTTCGTAGTCGAGCCCGTTCTCACCGGCCCCGGCCATCAGCTGGTCGAGGACCGAGAGGGAGTCACGGACCGAGCCGCCCCCGGCCCGGATCACGAGCGAGAGCACGCCGGGCGCCACCGGCACGTTCTCCTGGTGGCAGAGCAGCTCGAGGTACGCCAGAAGCGGCTCCGGCGGGACCAGCCGGAAGGGGTAGTGGTGCGTGCGCGAGCGGATGGTGCCGATGACCTTGTCCGGCTCCGTGGTCGCGAAGATGAAGAGGATGTGCTCGGGCGGCTCCTCGACGATCTTCAGCAGCGCGTTGAAACCCGCCGACGTGACCATGTGCGCCTCGTCGATGATGAAGATCTTGAAGCGGTCACGCACCGGGGCGAAGGTCGCGCGTTCGCGGAGGTCGCGGGCGTCGTCGACACCGCCGTGGCTGGCGGCGTCGATCTCGATGACGTCGAGGCTGCCCGACCCGTTGCGCGCCAGTTCGACGCAGCTGTCGCAGGTGCCGCACGGCGTGGAGGTGGGGCCCTGGGCACAGTTGAGGCATCGGGCGAGGATGCGGGCGGAGGTCGTCTTGCCGCAGCCACGCGGGCCGGAGAACAGGTAGGCGTGGTTGATGCG
The DNA here is from genome assembly GCF_054510855.1 of Arthrobacter rhamnosi. Taxonomy (NCBI): domain Bacteria; kingdom Bacillati; phylum Actinomycetota; class Actinomycetes; order Micrococcales; family Micrococcaceae; genus Arthrobacter; species Arthrobacter rhamnosi. Next base: position 60,941 of record NZ_JBTNDT010000008.1, read on the forward strand.
GTCCTTGTCGATGGCCGCCATCAGGGGTTCGGTGACATGCTCCTGACCGATGACGTCCGCGAAGGTCTCGGGACGGTAGCGGCGGTAAAGGGCTGTACTCACGAAGAAACCTTATCGGTTGGTACTGACGGTTTGCATGCCGGTGCAGGCGACGGAGGGAACAGTGCTGACGGGTCCACCACCCACGGCTCACGGGGCATCCGGCCGGGATCGAACACGGCCAGGGCTGCCTCGAACGACCCGCCAGGAAGGCCGAGGGAGGCCAGGATGACGTCCAGCACCGCAGGCGGCGCCCAGCCCAGCCGGGCAAGGTCCTCCAGTGTCACAGCGCCGTCCCGTTTTGCCAAGCGGCGCCCCTCCTGCGAGACCGCGAGGGGAACGTGGGCGTAGACGGGGACCGGCAGGCCGAGCAGCGAGGCGAGGTAGGACTGCCGTGGGGCGGAATCGAGCAGGTCGTTCCCCCGCACCACCTGGTCGATGCCCTGCGCGGCGTCGTCGATGACGACCGCGAGGTTGTAGGCGATGACGCCGTCGTTCCTCCGGAGTACGAAGTCGTCGACCGGCGCGGAGACGCGGCCCGCCAGCAGGTCCTCGACGCTCCAGGACTCCACGCCGGACTTCAGGCGCAGCGCCGGACGTCGCTGCACGCGCAGCAGGACGCGTTCGGTCTCACTCAGGCGGCGGCAGGTGCCCGGGTAGAAACCGGGCCGGACGTGGGGCGCGCTTGCCGCTTCGGCCACGTCCCGACGTGTGCAGAAGCACTCGTAGACCAGGCCGCGGTGAAGGAGGCCGTCGAGGGCCTGTGCGTAGCGGTGGCCCTGCTCGCTCTGGCGGATGACGGGTGCATCGGAGCGGATCCCCAGAGCGGCGAGTTCGGCCAGCTGGTCGGCCTCGGCACCGGCACGGACGCGGTCCAGGTCCTCGATGCGGATCAGGAAGTCCCGGCCCGTGGAGCGGGCGAACAGCCAGGCGAGGACGGCGGTGCGGAGGTTCCCGATATGCAGTTGCCCCGACGGGCTGGGAGCGAACCGGCCGGCGCCCTGGTGTGCCACCTTCCGACCTCCCACTGAGTGCGCCCTTAAAGTGAAGACCCCCCATGCACCTGCCAGAGCCCGCTTACCCTTGCTACCTTCCGGTCCTGGGGGAGTTCACAGGATGACACCACATGAGGGGCCGGGAAATAGTCTACACAGTCGGATGGGCCGCTTTCGAATCGGCGGGAACCGCCCCGAAAGGACACGATTCGGCAGTATCCGCTTGTATGGGTATTCTGGTATCTGCTCCAAATGAGGAGGATTCGCCTAGCGGCCTATGGCGCACGCCTGGAACGCGTGTTGGGTTAACGCCCTCGGGGGTTCAAATCCCCCATCCTCCGCCTTGTTGCTACAGACAGCAGGACCCCGGCTCCGGCCGGGGTCCTGCTGTTTAAGCGGACGCCACCCCGGAAGTGCCGTCGGCCGCAGCCCCCGTCACGCGGCGGATGCGCCGCTTCGCGGCCGCCTCGGCCGGCCCCTCGGGTCCGAGGCCCAGCCGGATCATCCCGAGCACCAGCCGCACCGCGCTCCGGAGGGGCAGGGCAATCGGTCCGAGGGACGGCACCCTCAGGCCGAGCATCTCGCGGTGCCTCGGTTGGAGCGTCGCCACGGCCCCGGCGAACAGCACCTGGTACCCGAGGCGCTGGGACCACGGGAGCGGCGGACGGCGGATGTAGGTCAGGGCCTCCCGTACCTGGTCGCTGGTCGTGAGCTCGCCGTCGAACGCCGCGAGCTGGGACCGCAGTTCGGCCTCGGAGCGCGGCGGGTCCTCCAGCCCCATCAGCTCCCCGGCCTGCGCCCACTCGGCCACGTACTGGTCCACTCCACCCGGAATCGGTCCGCCGTAGGAGGCATGGGCAGCCACGAACGCATCGGTGAACGCGAGGTGCACCCAGCGGATGAGGTCGGGGTCGGCCGCGGAATAGGGTTTCTCCTCACCCCGGCTGTCGACGTAGGTGCCGTGCACCCTCGTGTGCAGCCGCTGCACGAAAGCCGAGCCCTCCTGCGCCGCGACCCTGGAGCCGTACGTGACCGTGAAGATCCAGCGGATGGTGTTGGCGAGCCGGCCGAGCGGCTCCTCGCGGAAGCTCGAGTGGGCATGCACCCCCGCCATGGCTCCGGGATGCAGGGCCTGGAGCAGCAGGGCACGGATGCCGGCCACCGTCGGCGTCATGGAGCTGTGCACGGTCCAGACGGCCGAGCCGACCGGGAAATAGCCGGCGTCATCGCCCTTCTCGAACTCGAACTGCCACTGGGGGATGGCGGGATCACCGTCCGTGAAGGTGGTCCGGAGCTGTGTCTTCCACGTGCCGATGATTCCCATACGGTGACCCATCCTGTTCATGACCTGCGGCCGGCCAGGCGCTATGCGCTCGCGGCCGTGCGGCCGCCGTTCCTTCCAACGCATCCCCGTGCCGATTTGCTCCGTAAGCATTCGCTCCGCGCCATAGCAATACGCGTCACAGCCATCCGCGATACGGTGCGGTACGAAGCAGGAGCACACCGACCCACCAGGAGCAGCCATGTCCTCGTCCGACCTGTACGGCATCGACCTCACCATGAATGACGGCAGCCGGAAGTCCTTCGGCGATTTCCGCGGCCGCCCGGTCCTGGTGGTGAACGTGGCATCGAAGTGCGGGTTCACCCCGCAGTACGCCGGCCTCGAGGAGCTGTACGGCAGGTATGCCGAGGACGGGCTCGTGATCCTCGGGATGCCCTGCAACCAGTTCCTGGGACAGGAACCGGGGAACGACGACGAGATCGCCGCCTTCTGCTCGACGACGTTCGGCGTGACCTTCCCGCTGCTGGCCAAGGGCGATGTGCGGGGCAAGGACCAGCACCCGCTGTACCGGCAGCTCACCACGTTCAAGAACGGGGCCCTGCCCGGGCTGGTGAAGTGGAACTTCGAGAAGTTCCTCGTCGGGCGCGACGGCGAGATCGTGGCGCGCTTCGCCCCGAACGTGGAGCCGGACGCTCCCGAGGTCATCGCCGCGATCGAGGACGCACTGGCGCGCGCCGCTGCCTGAGCCTCTCAAGCGCTCCGCGTGGAGGAGCCGGCCTCAGCCCAGCAGGGCGACGCAGCGCGCGAGGAATGCGGCCCCTGCCTCCTCGTGGATGAGCGAGCCCTCCGTGAGGATCTCGTAGGGCTTCGCGGGCACTCCGTCCGCGGGCCGCACGTCGACGTGCGCGACGTCGAAGCCCTGCCCGTGCAGGTAGTCGGCCATCGCGTAGTCCGTGCGGGAATCGCCGACGGTATGCCAGGTCCGGGGGATGTCCAGGAGCGGCGCGACGAGCGTCAGCGCGCGCTCGGCCCCCAGGTCCTTGCCCACGCGCACGGACTCGATGTCCGTGGAGATGATGGTCGGGTCGACCCGGTAGTCGATCTCCCCGTTGCTGTCCGGCTCCTCGCGGTCCAGTCGGCGGGCCCCCATGTCGTGGCTGTGCAGAATGTCGAGGGCGTCGTCGTCGAACGAGCGCTGGGCCGCGAGGTAGTCGGCGTTGGTCGCATCGAGCGACTGCTCCACCGACACCATGGAGAGCTTCGTCTCGTCGAAGAACATGAGATCCGAGTACTTCTCCTCCACAAGGTCCCGTACGTCGTCGGCGAAGCTCCTCGGAAGTGCGAGCTCGCGGTCGACGAAGACCTGGCCGGCGCCGTCTTGCGTGAAGGAGAACCAGGTGGCGCCCTTCTCGCAGACCGCATGGAAGGTGATCCCGGCCGGAATGCCCGTGGCCAGCATCGGCCGCATCACCTGCTCGCGGATGAAGGCGTCGGAGCGGCCCGTGTTGAACACGACGGGCCAGCCGGCGGCGGCGAGCGTGAGCAGGTCGGCAATGATCCCGGCCGGGACCGTCCGGGTGAGCGGGCTCGCCACGGGCCCGTCGACGTCGAGCAGGAGTCCCTGGACGGGCTTCCCCCGCTCGGCGGCAGGGGCGGTGGGGGCGTCGGGCAACAGGTCGATGGGGGCATCCGTAGGCATGGTCCCATTATGTTCCGGAGGTGCGCACTCCACCCATTCGAGCCGGTCGTCCCGGCTGGTCGCCACGTCGTATCGGATCAGCGCATCGACGAGGTGGCGGCATGGCCTGCCGCCGGTCAGGCGGTCCTTACTGCGCGCGTCATGTACGAGCTGTGCGGATCATCCGTGTAGGAGCCGAAGGGTGGGCACGGCTCGAAGCCGTGCCTCGCATAGAGTGCCCGGGCGGATGCGAAGAACTCCATGCTTCCGGTCTCCAGGGAGATACGACCGACGTGGCGTGCTCGGGCATCCTCGAGCACGTGATGCAGCAACTCGGACGCTATTCCCCCCCCCCCCCCCCGCAACGCGGGCTCGGTCCGCATGCTCTTGAGCTCCTCATGCCCTGGCTCCAGCGCCGCCAATGCGCACGTGCCCGCTATCCGCCGTTCGAGCCGGGCGACCCACAGCCTCACACCCGGCTGCCGCAGGGCAGCCAGGTCCAGCGCGTGCTGGCTCTCTGGTGGCGACTCCGGTGCCATATCCGCCAGGTGGTCGTTCAGGAAGACCTCGAGGGCGGGATCTTCGAAGTCGGCGGGCTGGATGGTGCACGTCATGGGAATCAAGGATAGTGGCCCCATTTCAGGAGCATTTCAGTGTCCCCCGCGGACGTCCTTCCAGGGAGCCCCGAGCCCCCCGGATTCACGCCTGCGCGTCCCCGTCGCTGCGTAGGGACTGGATCATCCCGGTGAGCACCCTGCGGGCGGCGGACTGCTCCTCCGGCGTCATGCCGCTCAGCATCCGGACCTCGACGGAGCGGACAGCGGCGGTCGCTCTCTCAAGGCTCTGGCGACCACGGGCGGTGAGCTGGGTAGGGGACACCCTTCCGAGGCGGGCCTCGACCGGCCGTTCCACGTATCCGTCCCGCTCCAGAGCCTGTAGCAGCACGTTCATTGATTGCCGGGTCACGAAGGCACCCCGTGCGAGCTCGGAATTCGACAGACCTGGGCGCTGTGCCAGCAGCTCGAGGCATGAATAGTGCGTCACGGTCATGCCGAGCGGTCGCAGGACTGCTTCCATGGCGGCTCGGAGCTCACTCGACGCCTCCTTCAGCAGGTATCCGAGGGATGTCTCGAGGTTGATGCCTTCTTGACTCATGTCAGAAGTCTGACATACCGTACTTTTTGTCAGATAACTGACACTTACGGAAGAAGCTCCTGATGCCCGTTACCGGCCCCGATTTCATCTCGCTCCAGGTTCGCGACCTGCACGCATCACAAGCGTTCTACGAGCAGTACCTCGGCCTCGTCCGGACCCATGCCGGCCCGCCCCACGCCGTTGTCTTCGAAACGACCCCGATCGCCTTCGCGCTTCGGGAGCTCCTGCCGGGTACCTACCTCACCTCCGCTGTCCAGCCTGGTATCGGGATATCGGTCTGGTTCCATGCCACCGACGTCCAGACCATCCACGATGCTCTCGCCTCTGACAATCACCCGATCGTCTCACCGCCGATCGACGGACCCTTCGGCCGCACCTTCACCTTCTCCGACCCCGACGGCTACTACATCACCCTCCACGACCGGGGCTGAACCCGACAACGCAGGCTAGGACGGTGAGCGGATGCGTTGCGGGTGGCCGGACCGGCAGGTCACCTCTTGTTCATCAGGGCACCAGCGAGTATTCATTAGGGCACCAGCGCGCGGCGTGGCTAGCTTGAAACCTACGCCTACCGTGGAGGCCCGCTGTGAATGAACTCCCAGAACTGCCCGATCACCCATACCGGACTGATGTGCACCTTGCTGTGGCAGGTAGAGCCGCCAGTCGACGCCAGGAGTGGTCTCCCACTCCACCGCGGCCGCGGTCCCATCAGGGGAGCGGGGGACACGGCGAGGTGCCGGAACCGGCGGGATGGCGCGCTGCACCCGGGCCCGCCATCGGCCCGAGCCAGATGAGTCCCGGAGATTTCTTCCCCTCGAGCCTGCGGATGCTCGGTGCGATCGAGCTGGCGGTCTTGCACAGCAGGGCACAGCGAGCCGTGGATGCGGCGACGGATCACGGAACACTGGACCAGGAAATCGCCTTCCGTCTCGAGGAACTCCGCGAGGAACTGGACCTGCGGGATGCTGAGCATGCGCACCAGCTTTCGTGGGTGGATGTGGGCAGCGGCAGGAGTCGTGTGGCGCAATCCGGGCGCCGTCAGCTGGTCGCGTCAATAAACCGTGTCGCAGCAAGGGCAGTCCTTCTGGCGATCGTCTCGGTCGCCCGTCCGGGAGTTCGGAAGCGCCCTCAGCGAAGGCCCGGCGGTTTCGGCACGCCCTGATGTCCGGGGATCAATTCCTGGTCGTATCGTCGGCCGAGCCGGATTTCACCAGCCGGCGAAGGCCGCCCTGGGGAGGTACTGGAACCGGCACGGGCCAGCGGGGCCGCAGGTCATCACCGAGTGTCACGCCCTGGAGCTTCCTGTGGACGAGGGGCACTATCCAGTCATTGATCCAGCGCCGCTGTGCCTGCTCCCACTGCACCAGGGTTCTCGACTGAGGGGGCTGCCAGTCCAGCAGGGTCATGGAGTGCCCTACACCCAGGATGTCGAGGACCTTGGACGCCAGGTATTTGTGGCCGGCCTTGGACATGTGGAGGCGGTCCGGGGCCCACATGCGCGGGTCGCGGTATGCCTCGAAACCCCAATAGTCCACCAGGACGGCGTCGTACTTGTCGGCGATGCGGCGGACACCGTCGTTGTACAGATGGTTCCGTCTCCGGAAGATCCGTAGCGCCGGGGTGACGTCGACGTCGTATCCCGTGAAGAGGAGCAGCGTGGCTCCGGTCGTCGCGAGGCCGGCGACCAGCTCCTCGTAGTGCTGGAGCACACCGGTGATGTTCGTCCGAGCGTCCAGGATGTCGTTTCCACCGGCATAGAGCGTGATCAGGGTGGGCTTCATGGCGAGGGCCGGATCGAGTTGTTCGGCCGCGATCTGCCGCAGGCGCTTGCTGCGGACCGCGAGGTTCGCGTATTCCCATCCGGGCTGGTTCTTGGCCAGCTTCTCCGCCACACGGTCGGCCCAGCCTCGCACGCCGTTGGGGAGATGCTTGTTCGGATCTCCTACGCCTTCCGTGAAGGAATCTCCCAGCGCCACGTACCGGCCGGCCGGCAGGCTCCGTCCCGGGGTCACAGGCGAAGCAGGGCATGGTCGGAGATGGTCTCCTCGTAGTGCTGGACGAGCGATTCGCAGAGCACGGGCCAGGTCCGTCCCTGCACGCTGGCGAAGGCCGCCTGGGAGAATGCGGCACGTTTTGCGTCGTCACCCACGAGGTCGACCACCTGGCTTCGCAGCTGCGCCAGGTTTCCGGGGTGGTACAACCATCCGGTCCTTGACGAGTCGACCAGGTCGAGAGGGCCACCCCGTCCCGTGGCCACCACGGGAACTCCTGAAGCCATCGCCTCCTGAATGGTCTGGCAGAAGGTCTCCAGCTCACCGGGATGGATGAAGAGGTCCAGGCTGGCCACCGCAGCGGCCAGGCGCTCGCCGCCGAGGAAGCCGGTGAAATGGGCACCGGGAAGGGCGGATTCGAGAGCCGGCCGGAGGGGGCCGTCACCGATGATCACCAGACGGGTGTTCTCGATATCCGCAAGGACCCGGAGGTCATCGACCTGCTTCTCAGCAGCGAGCCGCCCCACGTACCCCAGAAGCTTCACTCCCTGCGGTGCGATGCTCTCCCGGAAGGAATGGCTCCGTTTGCCCGGATGGAACCGGGAAGTGTCCACTCCGCGCCGCCACAACCGGACATTGGGAATGCCGCGCACCTCCAGCTGGCGTATGGCCGATGTCGAGGGTGCCAGGGTGCGGGTTGCTCCGCCGTGAATGTGCTCGACCCTCTGCCAGGCCCAGCTTTCGAGGAGAGGTAGGCCGTATCGTGCTGCATACCCGGGGATGTCCGTCTGGTAGACGGCGACCACAGGGATACCGAGTCCTGCGGCCGCGCGGAGCGCACGCCATCCCAACTCGAACGGGGAGGCAAGATGGACGATGTCCGGCGCGAAATCCGCGAGGATCCGCCGAACCCTGCTGACTCCGCCGACAGCCACCCGCACACTGCTGTAACCGGCCAATGGAATCGACGTCAGCCGTACGACGCGGATGTTGTGCTCCAGGCCGGATTCGACCGGGTCTGCGCTGGACGGTGCGATCACCAGCACGTCATCCCCGCGGTCCGTGAAATGGTCGAGCATTCTCTGGATCGAGTGGGTGACCCCGTTGACACTGGGCAGGAAGGTCTCGGCGACAATTGCAATCCTCACCCGTCCACTGTTCCAACCGGTGTTGATCGTCCGGCAGCAGACAGGTATCCGCTCGCCGACAGGTCGGTGAACAGGAAACGCCGGGGAACCTCACCGCCCCCATCGACCCTGCGGTCTAGAACCAGGACTGCGGGAGTGAGGCCCGGAACGGCTGGGACATCGTTTTCAGGTACGTGGCGGTGACGTGGTTGTCGTCCTTGTAGACGATGACATTACCGATCACAGCGGGGCAGCGGTCCGACGGACAGAAGAAGTCCGAGAAATCGAGAAGGTGCAGGCCCGGGACATCGTTGCCGAAGTCCGGCGGCATCGAGTTGTCGGCCAAGGTCGCCGACCTGCTGTTGCCGCACTTCGGATCATCTGGGCCACGCTCTTCGATACAGGAACGGACGTTTCCAGGCATTCTCGGTGTGTCCCGAATGGCGAGAACCTCTATTCCCGCATCCGAGAACTGCCGGATGATCCCGATCCAGGTGGGATCGAGGACTTCTCCTCCACCCGGCAGTGTCTGCGTGCTCGTGGTGACGACCACGTCCGGCTTGCGCTCCAACACGGTCGCGATGAGGTCGCGATTGTGCGCCAGGCAATCCGATCCGACTTCGGGATCGAGGCTCAACGGGCAGAAACCGCGAGTCACCGCTTCTACCGCCCACCCTTCCTCGGCTGCCACCTCGAGGACCGGGGTCGCCCAGACGTGTGCATGTGAGCTCCCGACGACCATCAGGCTGCGCGGTGCCTCCGGCCCGACGGAGTTGTCGCAGATATTGACTGCGGTCGCCACGTCGCTCTGGCAACCGCCGGCGAACACCGGCCAGTCATCCCGGATATCCGAGAGCTCCGGGAGGAGCGCGGCGTCCGCGGCAACTTCATCGACGTATCCGGGCAGAAGCGACAATGCGCCGGGATTGTCGGTGTCCGCCCGAGCCGACGCCTGTTCGGTCTGAACGCGCAGGCTCTGCTGCCAGAACGCCACGGGCGCCGCGACGAGAGCCACGCACACAGCGAGGACGACGACGGCGCGGCGGCGCTTACGATCCGCCCAGCTCAGGGCCCGCATGGGCTGTTCCACGAAACGCGTGGTCAGGTGTGCCAGGACCAGCGACACCCCGATCACGAGGAATCCCCCGACGAGTCCCGGGGATCCACGGTCCTGCCAGACCAACGCCAGCACCAGCACCGGCCAGTGCCACAGGTACAAGGCGTAGGACAGATTCCCGACCCTCACCAAGGGTCTCGACGCAAGGAACCGGTCCGCGCCGAAGCGGCTGCCCGTCTGACCCGCGATGATCACGAGGGCAGCGGCCGTAAGCGGCCACAGTGCCACGTACCCCGGGAACTGCCCCTGAACGTCGAGAACGACACCCGCGCTGAGCATCAGGACAAGACCGACCCAGCCCGCTACGACCCGCAGGAACCGCGGCAACCGGGCGGACGGCAGGGCAAGAGCGAGCAGCGTCCCGAACGCGAACTCCCAGAGGCGGGCCCGGGTATCGAAGTACGCGTATGCCTGACTCGTGGAGGTCTCCCACACCGAGAAGGCGAGCGAGACCACGAACAACCCGCCGAACACGAGCAGGACGACACCACGGAACTTCAACCGGTACCGTCGGGCGACCACGGCACTGAACAGGAACAGGAGGGGCCACAGGATGAACACCTGACCCTGGACGGAGAGCGACCAGAAATGCTGCAGCGGACTCGCGAGGCTGTCGTCCTCCGCGTAGTAATCGACCGCGTTCGACGCAAGCACCCAGTTCTGCACGTAGAACAACGACGCCCACGACTGCTCCAGGATGTCCGGCCACCGGGACCTCTGAACGAGCAGGAACGTGGCAACGAGGACACCGATGATCACGACGACCACAGCGGGCAGCAACCGCTTGAACTGATGCAGCCAGTGCCGCACCAGATCGAAGGGCTTCCCCGACTCGACCTTCCGCATGAAGGAAAGGGACAGCAGGAACGCGGAAATCAGCAGGAAGACATCAACCCCACCGGACACCCGCCCGAACCAGATGTGGTACGAGACCACCATCAGGACGGCAAGCGCACGCAGCCCCTGAACCTCAGGACGGAATCCGCGCCCAGCACTGCGGGACCTACTAGGGGGGAGAGCAATGCTCGCTTCAACAACCGCCACGAACGGCTCTCAGGGTAGACACGAGGAAAGAGTCTATCGTGGCCGGCCCCTCGATCTTCGTAAGCCGGCGCCCGGGCCGCGAGGGCGGGTCGTCTCCTAAGGGGAGACAGGGGCCCACCGGCCTTCCGCTGGGACTACGCTCGGCGCTATGACGACCAACCAGCGCCTCGAGCCGCTGCTCGAGCAGTACGACTGGGCGACGGAGCGACTTCTCAGTCGCCTCGCCGGGCCCACCAGCAACTCAGGTGATGGCAGCGACGTCGACGTACCGGTGCTGACGGACGCCGAGTACCTGTGGGAGCCGGTCGACGCATGCTGGTCGGTGCGGAGGCGCGCCGACGGGCCCGGACCGGGCGCCGTCAAGCTCATCGGCGCGGGGGAGTGGGGGCGGGACGGCGCCCCCGAAAGCCCGTGGCCCCCGCCTCTCACGACAATTGCCTGGCGGCTCGACCACCTTTCCGAGACACTGCTGGGCCGCTCCAGCCACCTCGGGGGCGACCGGACGTTCGATCGGGCGACGTACGAATCACTGCCGGACGCAGCCGGCGCCATCGAGAGGTTCCGCGGGGCCGCGGCCGACTGGCGTCGGGTACTGATCGGTGTGGACGAGTCCGATTACGACCGGACCGGGTTGAGCAGTTACCCGTACGGCAGCGACGCCGAGGAGACATTTCCGACGATCGTGTGGTGGGAGAACCAGGAGATCCTGCACCACGGAGCTGAGATCGCGCTCCTCCGCGACCTCTACGTTCACCGAGCCCGGTAGCGACAACCTGAGGCCCGATGCTGAGCCGCCTTCCTCGGCTGTCGAGCATCGCACCCCGGCTCGTCCGGGCTGGGTCAGTGCAGCTGGGGAGTTTTCAGGAGCTGCGTGTAGAGGGCCAGATGATCGCTGATCATGCGGGGGGTGCTGAACCGTTGTTCGGCGGTCGCCCTGACGCTGTGCCTGTCCAGCTGGGCGGCCCGGCCCAGGAGGAGGGGGAGTTCTTCAGCAGTGGGTGCCAGGTAACCGGTAATGGCGTGTTGGACGATTTCCGGGGCGGCTCCTCGGCACGTCGCCACCACGGGCGTGCCGGTGGCCATGGCTTCGATCATCACCAGGCCGAAGGGCTCGGACCACTGGATGGGGTTGATCAGAGCCATTGCGTTGCCCAGCAGGTCGTACTTCTCCTGCCCGCCGACCTCTCCCAGGAAGTCCACGTCCGGGCCCAGCATCGGTTCGATGGTGTCGCGGAAATACTGTAGTTCTGCGGATTCGTGCATCTTGGCGGCGATCTTCAGGGGGACCCCTGAGGCGCGGGCAACGGTGATCGCCTCGGCGACGCCCTTGTCCGGGCACATCCGGCCGAGGAAGCATGCGTAGCCCCCGCTGCCGGGACCGAGCGGGACGGCGGAGAAATCTATCCCGTGCGGGATCACGGCAGCCACACGTAACCCGGGAGTGCGGCTGACCTGGTCATGGGAGATCGCCACCAGGGCTGTGTCGGAAGCTGCTCGATAGATCTCCTGAAGGTGTGGGGTCATCGGGCCGTGAATGGTCGCAACCACCGGCACGTCGGCTGGGCGGTTCCGGTAGAGCGGACCGGACAGGGTGTGGTCGTGGATCAGGTCGACCCCTGCCAACCCCGCATAGGCCCGCACGATGTGGCCGAGCTCGGACCAGGTGGTCTCCAGGCGGGCCAGGTCCGAGGCGTCCGTGCCCGGCAGCTGCGGAACGGGGCAGGTGCTGTCGGCGGCTGCAACCAGAACCACCTCGTGCCCGGCGTCCGCGAAGCCGCGAGCCAGGGTATCGACCACCAGTTCGACACCCCCGTACCCCGGGGGTGGCACCGGGATCCAGGGAGCGACGATCAGCCCGATACGCATGATCACGGCCCTATCGGGAGGTTCGTTGTCGAGGCGACCCCGGGATCCGGCACGGTGGGTTACGGCACAGGTGGAGGTCGTGATCACGATCGCGGGACACGCGGTCAGGCCTCGGCTGCCGCCTGGGCTGCCGGTTGCGGCGTGAGCGGCGCAATGCGGGATGCATGGCGCGAACTCAGCGTTCGGGGTGGTGTCGGTAGGCCGGGGTGAGCGTTTCTTCCAGTCGCGGGCGAGCATCCGAGCGCAGCACCATGCCGGGGGGAAGCCCGTCGATGGTGGCAGTCGTTCCTTCGGCCCGGATGGTGATGCGGGAGGTGGAGAGGCGGACCCGATCCGCGCGGAAAGCGCCGAACTGGAATGGCAGGATTGGAGCCAGGTGCACCTGACCCTGCGGCAGGATCGGATCGAAGCGCAACAGGGTGCGCATCAGTTGCACCGGTGCTGCGGCTGCCCAGGCCTGGGGGGAGCAGGAGGTGGGGTAGGGCACGGGTGCGTCGTACTCCTGGCGGGAGAACCCGCAGAAGAGCTCTGGCAGCCGCCCATCGAAGTGCTCAGCCGCGGCGAAGAGGCCCTGAGCCACCCGGGCTGCTTCCTCCGCGAAACCGTAGCGCATCAGGCCGGTGGCGATCAGGGCGGTGTCGTGAGGCCACACGGAGCCGTTGTGGTAGCTGACGGGGTTATAGGCCCCCATGTCCGAGGCCAGCGTCCTGATGCCCCAGCCGCTGAACATCTCGGGTGACATGAGCCTCTCGACCACCTGGGGAGCCTTCTCGACGTCCACGATGCCGAGCCACAGGCAGTGGCCCATGTTGGACGCGCACGCATCGACCGGGCGCTTGTCCTTGTCCAGGGCCACCGCGAAGTAGCCCCTGTCCGGCAGCCAGAACCGCTCATTGAACTCGGTCTTCAGGTCCGCCGCGCGCCCGGTCCAGGTCGCAACGCCCTGCTGGTCGCCGAGCTGGGCGGCCAGCAGGGCCCGCCCCAGGTAGGCGCTGTAGACGTAGGCCTGCACCTCGCACAGGGCGATGGGCGGTTCCGCCAGGTGCCCGTCGGCGAAGTTGATCCCGTCCCAGGAGTCCTTCCACCCCTGGTTCACCAGCCCGTGATCGTTGTGGCGGTGGTATTCCACGAAACCGTCGCCGTCGCGGTCCCCGTAGTTCTCGACCCACTCCAGAGCCCGGTCAGCGTTCCCCAGCAAGGTCTCGAGCTGGTCGTCGGCCAGGCCCCACCGGCCCACTTCGGCCAGAAGGGTCACGAACAGGGGGGTGGCGTCGGCGGTCCCGTAATATGCTTGCCCGCCTCCCATGGCCAGGCCTGCACTGGCACCCAGACGCACCTCGTGCAGGATCCGGCCCGGTTCCTCCTCAGTGTCCGGATCGACTTTCGTCCCCTGAAGGGAAGCCAGTGTCTGCAGGGTGCCCGTGGCCAGGGCGGGGTCCACGGACAGGCCCATGTAGGAGGACAGCAGCGAGTCGCGGCCGAACAGCGCCATGAACCACGGCGCGCCCGCGGCCACGGCCACCCTCTCGGGGTGGTCGGTGTCGAAGATCCGCAGTGAGCCGAGATCGGCCTGGCTGCGGGACAACACGTCCTCGACGTTCCGGTCGGTGACCGTCAGGTGTGGGAGGCCCTCCTCCCACTCCGTGTAGCGGCGGGCCGCTTCGTGGCGCACCGGCCCGGCCGCCTCGGTGAACGGGTTCTCGGGCCCCACGCCCTCCACCAGCGGAGTGCAGATGACGCTGGTGGACCAGGCACCCCGCGCTGGGACCTCGGTCTCGAAAACCACCGAGTTCTCCGTCATGGATGCGCCGGGTGCGCTGATCACCACCCCTCGGCGATATCCGGCCCGCGCCGCCTCGATCTGTAGCAGGTTCGGGCGAATGTGCCGGTTGCGGTCCGTGAAGATGGCGGTCCTGCCGCCCTTCACATCGAAGAGGTCGGCCAGATCCGCGTCCACACCGATCTCGACCCGACACGCTACGGGTTCCCGGGAGAAGTTGCGGACCCGGATGTCGTTGCGCAGTCCCGGGCCGACGTGACGCTCCTGCTCCACGACCAGAGCGCTGTCCGCGACTCCGTTCGGATGCCTCGGCCGGCCCACGAACACGGCCCGGTACGGTTCCAGCGTCCGCCCTGTCAGCGGCTCCAGCGGCATGCCGTTCACGGTGAGAAGCCAACGGGAAAGAATCCGCGTGTCCTGGTAGAAGGCTCCCTGAGGCTGGCCCGGGAGGATGTCCGCGCTCTGGGCCGAGATGCAGAACGAGGAGCCTTCCACGACCGTGACTGCGTCCACGCCCGATGAGCCCGTCGCATTGTCCGCGTTCCAAGCGCTCATCGCCGGTCCCTCATCCTCAGTCGGTACCGCAGGGAGACCTGGTCGATGCACCGCATCCGGAGCCCGGGCCTCTTCGCCCCTCCGATGCCGTCCAACCACTCTCCGTTCATCATCCCAACCTCTCTCGGGGCGGGCAATACCTTGGCGAGGTTCATCGACGTCGGCATCCCCGGTGCTCGCAGCGTGGCCCCGAAGCACGGAGCATCCCGGCCGGTAGGCCTCAGGAGCAGAGGGCAGGGGCCGGTCGGAGGAGGTTCCGCGGTCGGAAAGACCGCGTTTGACGGTGGGAGTGATCTGTCACATACTTGTGGAATCGATTCCATGGAATCGATTCCACAAAGACGTAGGGAGCAGCGTGCGGTCAGTGACGATCAAGGACGTCGCCGAGAAGGCGGGAGTGTCCATCGCAACCGCGTCCCGCGTGCTCTCCGGCCACCCGAGCACCTCGCCCTCCGCCCGTACCGCCGTGGAGCGGGCTGTGGCCGAACTGGGTTTCCGCCCCAATGCGCAGGCACGGTCGCTGCGCAAGACCACGACGCAGACCATCGGACTGCTCCTGCCGGACATCCGCAATCCGTTCTTCGCCGACCTCGCCCACGCCGTCGAGCAGCGTGCTCGGGACTTCGGGTACCTGACCCTGTTCGGGAACGCCAACGAGAGCGTCGAGCAGCAGGACCGCTACTTCGACGTCATGCTCTCGCAGCGCGTGGACGGCCTGATCGCGGCTCCCCAGGGAGATCGGGCGAGCCTGGCCGGCATCCTCGAGAGCGGGCTCCCCACGGTCTTCGTGGACCGCGTCATCGAGGGCGCGGGTGTGCCGAGTCTCAGCCCCGACAACCGCACCGGCATCCGGGAGGCGGTTGCGCACCTGACGGGGCTGGGGCACCGGCGCATCGGGTACATCGCCGGCCCGCAGTCCACGTCCACGGGCCGCGAGCGGCTGCAGGCGTACCAGGAGGCCATCCGGGAGTCGCCCGCCGACGACGCCGGCGAGCTCGTGTACATCGGCGACTTCCAGGCTGCCAGCGGTGCGGCTGGTGCGCACGCCCTCCTGGACCTCCCGAACGCTCCGACGGCACTCCTCGCCGCGGACAGCCTCATGTCGATCGGCGCCATCGGGGTCTGCAACGAGCGCGGTCTCTCCATCGGCGCGGGCCTGGCCTTCGTCGGCTACGACGACATCGAGGCCTTCGCGCTCCTGAATCCGGCCCTGACCGTGATCGCCCACGACGTCGACGCCATGGGCCGTGGCGCGGTCGACATGCTCGTGCAGGTCATCGCCGGAGAGCCTCCGCAGTCGCGGGTCCTGCCGAGCCGGCTGATCGTGCGCGGGTCCACCCCCGAACTCTCGAAAGGAACCGGCGCATGAGCACACCCATCCTGTCGCTGGACGGCGTGACCAAGTCCTTCGGCCCGGTCACCGTCATCGACGGCGTCTCCGTGGACGTCCACCCCGGCAAGGTCCAGGTCCTCCTCGGCGAGAACGGGGCGGGGAAGTCCACCCTCATCAAGATGATGGCCGGGGTCTACCAGCCCGACGGCGGACGGATCCTCGTCGACGGCAGGCCGGTCACGCTTCCCGACACCAAGGCGTCCGAGGCGCTCGGCATCGCCACGATCCACCAGGAACTCAACCTGGTCGGGTCCATGAGCATCGCGGAGAACATCTCGCTCGGCCGCATGCCCAAGCGCTTCGGGCTGGTCGACCGCCGGACGATGAAGGAGGACGCCCGAGCGGCCCTCGCCCTGATCGGCCTCGAGCTCGACGTCGACCAACACGTCGGCGAACTGGGCATCGCCCGGCAACAGCTCGTGGAGATCGCCAAGGCGCTGAGCCTGAACGCCCGCATGCTGATCCTCGACGAGCCCACCGCCGCCCTGACCAAGCGTGAGATCGCAGCGCTGTTCGCCGTCGTCGAGGACCTCCGGGCGCGCGGCGTCGGTATGGTCTTCATCTCCCACCACCTCGACGAGATCGCCGCCATCGGCGACTCCGTGTCCGTGCTGCGCGACGGCAGGTTCATCGCGGAGGTCCCGGCGACGACCCACGAGGACGAACTGGTCCGGCTCATGGTGGGGCGCGACATCGCCCAGCAGTTCCCGCGCCGCCGGGAGTACGGGGGACCACCCGAGACGCTCCTGTCCGTCCGCGACCTGTCCACCAAGGGCATGGTCAACGGCGTGTCCTTCGACGTCCGGGCGGGTGAGGTCGTGGCACTGGCCGGGCTCGTGGGAGCCGGCCGTACCGAGGTGGTCCGCGCCATCGCCGGGGTGGATCCCTACCTGAGCGGCTCGGTGACTGTCCGGGGCAGGGAACTGCCCAAACTGGACGTCGGCGCCGCTATCCGGGCGGGTGTCGGCCATGTACCCGAGGACCGCAAGGTCCAGGGGCTCGTCCTCGGTGCCAGCGTGAACGACAACATCGGCTACGCGACCCTGGCGTCGACGTCGAAGGCCGGCGTGGTCGACTTCGCGGGCCAGCGCTCCCGCGCCCAGGGCGTCGCCGAGACGCTCCGCATCCGCATGCGGGACCTCGACCAGCCCGTCGGCGCACTGTCGGGCGGCAACCAGCAGAAAGCCGTCTTCGCGCGATGGATCCTCGCGGAATCGTCCGTGCTGCTGCTCGACGAACCCACGCGCGGCGTCGACGTCGGCGCGAAGGTCGAGATCTACGAACTGATCAATGCGATCACGGCGGCCGGCGGAGCCGTCCTCATGGTCTCGAGCGAACTCCCCGAGGTACTCGGGATGGCCGACCGCGTCCTCGTGATGAGCGGTGGCCATATCTCCGGCGAACTCGACGCCACCACCGCAACCCAGGACGCCGTCATGTCCCTCGCCGTCCGCGACGTGCAGAGGGATCTTGAGGACCAGCAGATGAAGGACGAGGCATGAACGCGACAGCTGTACTGAAGCCCGCAGCCGGCGGCACGAGGAGCACGAAGTTCCTCGCGGACAATGGGGCGCTCGTGGGGCTCTTCGTCCTCGGGCTGGCGCTCTTCATCGCCACGCCGGACTTCCTCACCGGGCCCAACCTGCTCAACATCGGCATCCAGGCATCGGTCATCGCCGTCCTCGCGTTCGGCCTGACGTTCGTGATCGTCGCCGGCGGGATCGACCTCTCCGTCGGCTCCGTCGCAGCGCTCAGCGCGATGGGATCGGCCTACATGTTCAGCACTGCCGCCCTGCCGGGATGGCTCGCCCTGGTCGGAGGGCTGGTGTTCGGGACCCTCGCCGGGGCGGTGAGCGGCCTCGCGGTCGCGTACGGCCGCCTGCCCTCCTTCATCGCGACCCTCGCGATGCTCAGCGTGGCCCGGGGCCTGACGCTGGTCCTGTCCGACGGACGCCCCATCGCCACCGCTCCCGCCGTGTCGTTCCTCGGGGGCAATGTGGGACCGGTCCCGATGCCGATCGTCGTCCTTGTGCTCGCCGGCATCGTCGCGGCACTGATCCTCAACTACACCGTGATGGGCCGCTACATGTACGCGGTGGGCGGCAACACCGAGGCCGCCCGGCTCTCGGGCATCCCGGTGCGCCGTGTGCTCGTCACGGTCTTCGCCCTGTCGGGGCTCTTCGCCGCGCTCGCCGGCCTCCTGCTCTCCGGCAGGCTCGATTCCGCCCAGCCGCAGGCCGCCGCAGGCTACGAGCTGGACGCCATCGCCGCCGTCGTCATCGGCGGCGCCTCCCTCGCGGGAGGAGTGGGCCGCATCAGCGGCACCCTGATCGGCGCCCTCGTCCTCGTGGTGATCCGCAACGGGCTCAACCTGCTCAACGTGTCCTCCTTCTGGCAGCAGGTGGTGATCGGCGTGGTCATCGCGCTCGCCGTCGGCATCGACTCCCTGCGCCGCAAGTCCGGCAACCACTAGTCCTTCCCGCACCATCCGTAACCAGCAAAAGGAACCAACGATGAAGTTCTCCTCCACCACCAGGGCCGCGGCCGCCGCCATGTCACTCGCGCTCCTGCTCGGCACCACGGCGTGCAACCGCGGCGACGCAGCGAGCGACGCGAAGAGCGTCACGCTCGCCGTTTCCACCCTGAACAACCCATTCTTCGTCGAACTGCGTGACGGCGCCCAGGAGGCCGCGGAGGCCGCCGGTGTCGAACTCGACGTCGTCGACTCGCAGAACGACTCGGCCACCCAGACGAACCAGCTGGCGACGGCGGCGACCAGCGGCACCGACGGCGTCATCATCAACCCCGTCGACTCCGATGCGGCGGCAGCCTCCGTCGCACCGCTGGTCTCGGACAGCACACCGATCGTGGCCGTGGACCGCGCGGTCAACGGCGCCCAGGTGCAGTCCCTCGTCTCCAGCGACAACGTGGCGGGTGGCAAGCAGGCCGCCGACGAGCTCGCGAAGGCCATGGGCGGCAAGGGCACCGTGATCGTCCTCCAGGGCGTCGCCGGGACGTCGGCGAGCCGTGATCGCGGAGCAGGCTTCACGGAGGGGATGAAGGCCTACCCGGACATCAGGATCGTCGCCCAGCAGACGGCGAACTTCGACCGCGCGGAAGCCCTCAACGTCGCCACCAACCTCCTGCAGGCGAACCCGGGCGTCACCGGGGTGTTCGCCGAGAACGACGAGATGGCGCTCGGAGCGATCCAGGCACTCGGCGCACGCGCGGGGTCCGAGGTGAAGGTCGTCGGCTTCGACGGCACCACCGACGGTCTCACCGCCATCGAGGCGGGCACCCTGACGGCGACCATCGCCCAGCAGCCCGCCGAACTGGGCAAGCGCTCGGTCGAGGTGCTCGTGCAGCTGCTCAATGACGAGACGGTCGAGGAGGCCATCCCGGTCCCCGTCACCACCGTCACCACCGAGAACGTCGCAGACTTCGCGGGATGAGCACCGCGCCGGGCATCGTCGTCGTCGGGTCCATCAACGCGGACCTCGTGGTCACCCTCGAACGCCACCCCCAGCCGGGCGAGACGGTGCTGGGCCGCACGATGACGGTGCTGCCCGGCGGCAAGGGCGCCAACCAGGCTGTGGCCGCAGCCCTGCTCGGCGCCGACGTCACCATGATCGGTGCCGTCGGAACCGACGCCTACGCCGACGTCGCCCTCTCGGCCCTGACGGCAGCCGGCGCGGACCTGGCCGCCGTCCGGCGGACCGGCGGCGGCACGGGGGTCGCCGTCGTCGAGGTGTCCGACGACGGCGAGAACAGCATCGTGGTGCTGCCCGGTGCCAATGCCGAGGTGACGGCCGTACTCGTCGAAGCCTCCGCCGGAACCATCCGGGACGCAGCCGTCGTCGTCGTCCAGGGCGAGCTTCCGGCGGACGCGACGGCGGCCGCCATCCGGGCGGCTGCGGGGCGCGTGATCGTCAACCTGGCTCCGGTCATCGATGTCGACCGCACGACGCTCCTGCGGGCGGATCCGCTCGTCGTCAATGAACACGAGGGGGCCCTTGTCCTCGGGCAGCTCGGCGGCACCGCGCAGGCGGACCACGAGGCGGTCGTCGCGGCCCTTCTCGCCTGCGGCTTCGCGTCCGTCGTGATGACCCTGGGGGGAGCCGGAGCGCTGGTGTCCGACGGCGGTCCCGTCCTCCGGGTGCCGGCCCCGCGCGTCTCCGCCGTGGACACGACCGGTGCCGGCGATGCCTTCGTCGGAGCGCTCGCCGCACGCCTCGCGGCCGGCGAACCGCTCGACGACGCCGTCCGTTTCGCCGTCCGCGTGGGGTCCTACGCCGTGCAGCATCCGGGAGCACAGCCCTCCTACCCTTCGCTCGGGGACCAGCTCCCCGCCCTACCCCCGCAGGAAACGAGTACGTGAAGAAGACAGGCATCATCAACGCCCCGCTCAGTGGAGCACTCGCCACCCTCGGTCACGGTCACCTCGTGGTGATCGCCGACTGCGGGCTGCCGGTTCCGGCGTCGGCAACCGTCGTCGACCTGTCCCTCGTGCGTGGCACGCCCTCCTTCGTGCAGGTCCTCGACGCCGTGCTCGGCGAGATCGTGGTCGAGGCGAGCATGTGCGCGAGGGAGGCCGCGGAGTCCGAGGTCGAGGACTGGCTCGCCGGCAGAGGGCTCACGCCCCGGCGGATCTCCCACGAGGACCTGAAGGGGCTGCTGCCCGCGGCGCGCCTGATCATCCGGACGGGCGAGGCGACGCCGTACGCCAACGTCGTCCTGCAGTGCGGCGTCGACTTCTAGGCTCCGCCCGCTCCGGGTCGTCTTCGTGCGTAACCATTGGGCCACGAGATGCCGGCCGGAGGGCGTCCGCGTTTCATTGGCAGACGGAATTACCTAGGCTGTAGCAGTGATCTTCAAAGCAGTAGGCGACGGCCGCCCATACCCCGACCACGGACACGTGACCCCCAAGGACTGGGCGGAAGTGCCTCCCCGGCAGGTGCGGCTCGACGAACTCGTGACCACCAAGACCACGCTCGACCTCGAGGCGCTGCTCGCCGAGGACTCGACGTTCTTCGGTGACCTCTTCCCGCACGTGGTGCAGTGGAACGACGTGATGTACCTCGAGGACGGCCTCCACCGCGCCGTCCGGACGGCGCTGCACCAGCGGACCATCCTGCACGCGAGAGTCCTCGTGCTCGATGACTGAGAAGGATTCGCCGCGCCTGCAGCGGGCGGAGGCGAAACGGGATCCCACCGAGTGGCACGGCCACCGGATCGTCACCGAGACGGACCTCGGCGCCGTCTTCGAGGCCGACGACGACGCCCGCTCCCGCCGCGTGTCGACGCGCAGGATCCGCCACGGCATCGTTCTCGTGCTCCTCGTGGGGCTCTTGGCAGCAGCGGTCTATACAGCCCTCGCGCTGGCGCGCGGTGACATCAGCATCGGTCCCCTCGGCGCCTCGGGCGCCTCGCCGGCCCCGACGTCGACCTGCCCGGCCGGGCTGTTCGACTACCAGGACCCGAGCTCGATCACTGTGAACGTCTACAACAGCACGACCATCGACGGACTCGCCGGGACTGTGGCCGAGCAGTTGCGGGGGCGCGCCTTCGTGGTGAAGGACATCGGCAACCGGGAGGTCGGAGCCACGGGGATGACCGCGATCATCGTGTCGGGGGAGGGCGGACGCGCCAACGCCTTCACGGTCCAGCGGACCATACCGGAGTCGATCTACGTGGCCGACGAGCGCGAGGACAGGTCGGTCGACGTCATCCTCGGGTCCTCCTACAAGGACCTCGTCCCGCCGGAGGCCGTCGACACCACGCCGGCAGGGCTGACCTGCGCCCCGGAGGAGGGGGCGGCGCCCACGCCCACGGCGCCGTAGCGCGGCCGAGGGCAGGATGGGGTGACGCCGGCGGCTCAGGTGCGGCGGCGCACCGCACGACGACGAACCGCGAGCGGATAGGCGACCCACAGCAGCACCACCGCCACCAGCAGGACGCCGGTGACGACGAGTCCGGCCGGGCGGTTCACCACGATGTCGAAGATCAGGCCTGCGGTCCCGGCGAGGACGAGCCCCACCAACCCGGTGGTCACCTGGATGATCCTGCCGGTGTGGTGCACGAGGGCATCCTTCACCCTCAGCCCGAACAGGACGCGGTGGAGGTTCACGGCGGAGAGCACCATCGCCGTGATCAGCGCCGAGAGGCAGACGAGGCACAGGTAGGTGATGACCTGCACGCCGTCGAGCTCGGCGAAGCGGCTCTGGAAGGGCAGCGTCAGCAGGAACCCCGTCAGGATCTGGATGCCCGTCTGCATGACGCGCAGCTCCTGCAGCATCTCCTGCCAGTTGCGGTCCAGGCGCTGGTTGCGGCTCTCGCCGCGCCCGTCGTCGTCCGCCGCAGTGCCCCGGGGACCGGCGCCCCGGGGTGTCGCGGCCGGGGGATCGCAGTCCTCCAGCCCGGAAGCGGCCGTACCTGCCGTGCCGTCGCGGGCCGCGCCCGCCGGTGTGCTCACCGTCCTGTTCCGACCGTTACCGGGATGATCGCGCGCCGCCCTGCCATACGGCATCGAACGGGGCGTTGGATGCGACCCGGTTCCGGATGCCCTCGGTGACGAACTCCTTGGCGGTCCGGGCGGCGTCGAGTGGTGCCGCACCCTTCGCGAGCTCGGCTGCGATCGCCGCGGCGAGGGTGCAGCCGGCGCCGCTGACGGCTACCTCGCCCACCTTGGGAGCGGACAGGACCTCCAGCGTCTCGCCGTCGAAGTAGACGTCCACGGCGTCGGGGCCCTCGATGCGCACGCCGCCCTTGGCGAGGACCACGGCGCCGCTCTGGCCGTTGATGATGCGTGCCGCTTCCTTCAGGTCCTCGAGGGATTCGATCGTGATGCCCGAGAGCGACTCCGCCTCGAAGTGGTTCGGTGTGACGAAGGTAGCCAGAGGAAGGATGTTCGCCTTGAGGGCCTGGTCCGTATCCAGTGCGGCGCCGGGCTCCTGCCCCTTGCAGATCAGCACCGGGTCGAGCACCACGTTGTCCCATTCCTGGCTCTTGAGCGCTGAGGCCACCGTGTCGATGGTGGCGGGCGTGCCGAGCATGCCGAGCTTGACCGTCCGGAGGGGGTAGCAGGACTGGATGGCCTCGAGCTGGTCGGCGATGACCTGCTGGTCCACGGGTACGAAGCGGTGCTGCCACTCGTTCTTCGGGTCGAAGGAGACGATGCAGGTCAGCGCCACGATGCCGTACACGCCCAGCTCCTGGAAAGTCTTCAGGTCGGCCTGGGCACCGGCGCCGCCCGTCGCCTCCGATCCGGCAATGGTCAGGGTGGCGGGGGGCGCGGAAGTCTGGGTCTCGGACATTTTCCTAGTCTGCCCGAACCTGCTCCGCGGCTGCCACCCGGTCCCGCCCACGGATCCAATGGAGCTCCAGCCCCGGTGTGCGGTAGGCGCTGTCGCACCGGGTCGCCGGACCGGACCGTCCGACCCTCCGCGCGTCACCTCCGGCGACCGGTGGATCAGGCGGCTGGGAGTGTGCTCCCGTGATCGCTCCGGTGGCGCTACTCAGCGCACACGGACCATCTTCCAGACGCTGGCGCGGGCCACTGCGCCCGCACCGCCGATGATGAGGGCGATGGGGAGGTTCTCCAGCACCACCCGGGAGGGCGACAGCAGGGTGATGATGAGAAAGGCGACGAGCGTGAAGACGCCGAAGAAGACCCCGATGTGCACCCACTGGTTGCGGACGGGCCGGAGCAGGAACCCGAGCATCACGCCGAGCGGCAGGGCCGTGACCGCGCCGAGCAGGCCCCCGTACGCAAGGGCGAGGACGAAGACGCCCGGCGCCGTGTCCCCCGCCCACGGGAGCGAGAAGACCAGCGCGAGGACCGACAGTCCGACGAGGAATCCGACGACGACGGCTGCGGGTCCGAAGGTGACGTGGTGGCGCGGCGGTGGTCCGCCGTCCTGTACGTCGTCGTTCAGCTCGTCGCTCAGCTCGTCGTCGTTGTTCACGTCGTCGTCGTCGGCGGTCACTGCCGCGTGCCCCGGATGAGCTGGACGATGTCCTCGACGATCTTCCGGACCACGGGAAGCCGGGAGAGGATCACGAGTTTGGAGATGAGCGGAGCTGCCTGGTCGATCAGGCGTCGGGTACGGAGCTGACCGGGCGAGGAGTCGTAGACCCAGAACAGGGTGATGGCCATGGACGCGTACCAGAGGAGCTCGGGCAGGTCGTCGCGGATGGCGAGGGGTGGCTGCGGCCGCGACATGGCGACCGCCTGCCGGAACAGTGCGATGGCGCGGGCTCGGGCGACGGCTGATTCGCTGCCGAAGGGGCTCGTGGTCCTGGACGGCCGGATGGAGATGCTGATGAAGTTGGAGCCGAAGTCGTGGTACGGCCCCATGACGTCGATGTGGGTGTTCAGGACTATCCGCAGGAGTTCCCCGAGGTTCTGTCCCTCGCGCAGGAGCGGCAGGGCGCGGGCGCGGTGCTCCTCCTGCAGGCTGCGGTAGAGCTCGTGGACGAGGTCGTCCTTCGAGGCGAAGTAGTAGTACGCGCTCCCCGTCGAGACGCGTGCCTCGGCGGCGATGGTCCGCATGGTCGTCTTCTCGTAGCCGATCTCCCGGAACAGCCGGAGCGCGGTGGAGACCAGCAGCTCCCTGGTCGCTTCGCTCTTGGCAGTGGGCGTCGGCACGGATCTTCCTTTCGAACGTGTTCGATTCGAAGTGTAGTGCTGATTTGAACGCGTTCAGACCGATCGGCGCGGGCCGCCCGTCCTCCTCCACCTTTGTGCCGCCGCGCCGGGTGCCCAGACCCGTTGGTTCTCCTCCCCGGGAATGGCGCTCCGCCACGGATTTGCGCGCTCGGCTGCCCGCGGAAGTGCTCAGCGGGACGTCGAGGAGGTGGTGGGCTGCCTGATCGCCTGCCGCCCTTCGACAGGGAACCTGCGGCTATGGCAGCGCCGTCAAGACCGTGGGGCCCGCGCAGCCCGGGCGGCGGCGCAGTGGAGGGCAGAACGGAGCCGGGCTTCCAGTTCCGCTTCGCGGAAGAGGTCGGCCCACTCGAGTCGAAGCACGGTCCAGCCGATCTCCGTCAGCGCCTTTTCGCGCCGTCGTTCCTGGTACAGGACCTCGCTCGTCGGCGCGGCGCCGAAGTACTTCACCTTCCCGTCGAACTCCAGTCCCACCAGCAGGTCCGGCCAGGCGAAGTCGAGCCGATACCGGCCGAGATGGGTCAGTACATCGACCTGCGATTGGGGAGCGGGCAGCCCGAAGTGCAGCAGCCGGCTCCGGGTCAGAGTCTCGCCGGGCGACTCGGACAATGGATCCGACGCGGCAAGCACGGCACGCGCCCGGGCCACTCCCTTGGCGGGTCCGAGCAATTCGATCCGGGTGATGGCCGCTGCCCGCGAAACGCCGCGAGCGAGGCACTGATCGGCGATGATCAGGGCCTTGTCGAACGGGAGGGTCCGCGCACAGTCCGTTGTGGTCTGGAGGAGTGACGTCACGGGCAGTCCGCGGAGGAGGACGACGTCGTCCGCGGCGAGGCGGGCGCTGTGGTTCAGCACGTCCGCGCCGTGGCTCGCGTTCGAGGTGCGCGTCGGCTGGGTGACATGGACCGCAGTGCCGGGCCTCCACAGGCTGAGGCCGTGGAGTACGGCGGCCGTCTCATGGCTGTAGACGTGCTGTGCCGTCGGAAGGCCCACGAGGGAGTGGTGATGAGCCTCGGCCTGGAGTGCGAGCCGTTGCATCGTTGTGAGCCCGGTCCACTGGAGTTCCGGGACGTAGCAGTTCTTCCGCAGCCGTCGCAGATCACCGTGGGCCACCAGTCGCTGGATCCGCTGGCGGCTCAGTCCCTCGTCGAGGAGTTCCCGGTACCGCCACAGTGTCGGGGTCTCAGTGACATCCAGTGGTGAAGGCATGCTGTGACAGTGGCAGGGTGCGCGCCGCCGATGGCTCCGACGTCGTCCGATGTGGACAAACGACTCTGCGGCTGCGGCCGGACCCGTGGCACAGGCCCCGTGCCGGTGGGGCGCCGCCACGGCCCTGGGCACCCGGCGCGGCGGCCCGACGACGGGGAGTTGCCAGCGCGGCCGGACCCCGACGACGGGGCTAGGCGTAGTACCTCCCCAGCACCTCGTCCTTCAGCTCGTAGAAGGTGCCGTCGTCGATGGCCGCGCGCGCGTCGTCGACCATCCGCACCACGAAGCGCTCGTTGTGGATGGAGATCAACGTAGCCGAGACCATCTCCTTGGCCTTGAACAGGTGGTGGATGTACGCCCGGGTGTAGTGGGTGCAGGTGTAGCAGTCGCATCCGTCGACCAGCGGGGTGAAGTCCCTCTTGAAGCGCGAGTTGGAGAGGTTCCAGCGGCCGTCCGGGGTGTAGAACGCCGAGTTGCGGGCCACGCGTGTGGGGGAGACGCAGTCGAACGTGTCGGCGCCGTTCTCGATGCCCGTGAAGAGGTCGTCCGGTTCGGAGATGCCCAGAAGGTGGCGCGGTTTGTCCTCGGGCAGCTCGTCGCTGCACCAGCCGAGGATCGTCCCGAGGTTCTCCTTCTCGAGGGCGCCTCCGATCCCGAAACCGTCGAAGTTCATGGCCCCGAGGTCCGCGGAGGCCTTCCTGCGGAGGTCCTCGTACTGCGCGCCCTGGATGACGCCGAAGAGGGCCTGGTAGGGGCGGTGGCTGCGCTCGCCCGTGAGCCGCTCGTGCTCGGCGATGCAGCGCAGGGCCCAGAGCCGGGTCCGCTCGAGGGACTCCTCCTGGTAGCCGCGCGAGTTCATGAGGGTGGTGAGCTCGTCGAACGCGAACATGATGTCGGCTCCGAGCTGGTGCTGCACCTGCATCGAGATCTCGGGGGTGAAGCGGTGCCGGTCGCCGTTCAGATGGGACTTGAACCAGACGCCGTCGTCGTCGATGTGCGCGAGGCGCTCCTTGCCGACGGCGATGCGGTCGTCGGCCCCGGCCTTGTCGGCATCCACGGGCACGTCCATGGTGATGACCTTCTTGAACCCGGAGCCGAGGCTCATGACCTGGAACCCGCCGGAGTCGGTGAAGGTGGGGCCGGGCCAGTTCATGAAGGCGCCGAGTCCGCCGGCCTCGTCGAGGATGTCCGCACCGGGCTGCAGGTAGAGGTGGTACGCGTTGGCCAGGAGCGCCTGGGCGCCGAGTTCGGCCATGGCCCCGGGGAGGACCGCCTTCACCGATGCCTTGGTGCCTACGGGGATGAAGGCCGGCGTCCGGATCTCACCGTGCGGGGTGGTGATGGTCCCGGTGCGCCCGTGCCGGTGCCCGCCGTTCCCTGCTCCCGGCGTCGTGTCCTCGAGGCGGTTGGAGACGGAGAAGGAGAACGAGGACTGCTGGGACTGTGGATGCACCACCCTATTTTGCCAGCCCGGAGCAGGCCGCCGGTCCGCGGCGTCAGGCCCCGGTCAGCTGGGCGTTGAGCGACGCGACGGCGGCGAGTTCCGCGGCGATCCGGCGCTCGAGCACCTCACGGCTCAGGGTCTCCGACCCGCCGTGCGCCCGCAGGTACAGCAGGACGCCGATGCGGAGGATCCGCCAGTCGCGTTCGACGTCGATGCTGCCGGCGGCGGAGGCGCGCAGGATCTCCGGGTCGTAGACGTTGGGCTCGTTGAGCTGGCGCTGCCGGTATACCGCGGCGGTCTTGGCGCGCAGCGGGTCCGTCTCGACGTCGTCGGCCGCGCGGATGGCCGCGGAGTACCGGGCCGAGCGCTCCTCGTCGTGGCGGGTGAGGTACGCGGCGATCGCGAGTCCCCCCTCGATCCACTTCCACCGCCCGAAGTTCCCGTCGAACGGGAGTTCCGCGAGCAGGTCGGCGACGGTGAGGGCGGCAGCGGTGTCGCCCTCGTCGATGAACAGCGTGAGGGCGAGCTGCTGGAGGTCCTGGAGGTTGCTGCCGGCCTTGAGGTTGATGCCCCGCGCCAGGCGGGCGGCGATCTCCTGGATGACGCCGCTGTCCGCGTGCGCCTGCGCCATCTGGGCGACGAGCGCCTCCGGCGATCCGTGGTCCGCGGCGACCGCCGAGACGCCGATCTCGGCGTCGGCCGGCTCGACATAGACCATCGATCCGGTGGCGATGGAGATCCGGCGCCCTCCGGCCACGGTCGCGATCACGAGGGCGGGTACTCCGAAGTCGTCGTTCTCGACGGCAACGGCGGTGACCTCCGCCGAATCGTCGCCGTCGGGGAGCGCGAGTACGTTCCCTGCCGCCAGTACCTCTGCCGGAACTGCGCGCAGTCCAGTCCTGTCCAATCTGCCCACCATCATGTACGTCGTGCCAACCTCTGCCAATAGCCCCCCGGATGTCGCCAGCGCTCAGCGCGCCCGTTTCACGATACGGTAACGCGGCGCCCGGCGGGTGCTCCTCCGGCCGGGGTGCGGCTAGCGGCCCCAGCCGGCGTGCGCGAGCGCCTGCCGCAACAGGTCCGCGCGCCCGCCCGAGAACTCCGCCTGGATCGAGGGGCTGAGCGCTTCGGACGGGGTCAGCCAGGACAATTCGAGGGCGTCCTGGCGGGGACTGCACTCGCCGGTCACGGGGATCAGGTACGCGAGGGCGACGGCGTGCTGGCGGTCGTCGGTCAGGCCGGTCTCGGAGGGGGACGGAAAGTACTCCGCGATGGTGAAGGGCACGGGTGACGGCGGGAGCTGCGGGAGGGCGAGCGGGCCGAGATCCTTCTCGAGGTGGCGGAGCAGGGCAGCCCGGATCGTCTCCCGGTACATCACGCGCCCGGAGACGAAGGTCCGCACCATCTCGCCCTGCTCGTTGGCCTGCAGCAGCAGCCCTACCTGGTTGACGTACCCGAGGGCGTCGCACCGGACGGGAATCGCCTCCACGTAGACCATCGGCAGGCGGCGGCGGGCCTCGTACAGGTCATCTTCGGAGAGCCAGCCCGGATTGGGGTCAGGGGTGCGTACGTTCATACCCCCAGTTTTAGCAGACGCTCAGTAGGGGACGGGCCGCACGCGTTCTCCTGAGAATCGCCTGACTTCCGGCCATGCACCGCACGGACATCGAACCAGTCGGCCATGCTGCTGGGATGGTCGGTTCCTGCGGTTGCACTCGATGAGCCGGCCGATTACCTCATTCGGTGGATCAGGAGATCCGAGTACCACGGGCCCGCGCCGACAACCCGAACGAGAGAGACGATTGAGCGTAGACAACCCGTGCGCGGGTAACAGGAATACACCCGTGACCCAAGGAGATCGGGATGTCTGGAAAGAGCCTGATTACCGCCATCGTCGTCACGGCCTTCGCAGCCTTTCCGAGCGCCGCCGGTTGTTCCGCGCTTGCACCGCACGCATCAGCTGCACCGGCACTTGCAGTGCCCACGATGACAGTGGCAGGGTACAGCGTCGACGGCCTGACCTACATCAAGTGGAATGCCAACCGCGCCGCGCTCGGCGACCCCATCGGCAGCAAGGGCTGCGACGCTGTCAGTTGCTCGCAGCGCTTCCAGAAGGGCTACGTGCTCTGGACCCAGAAGACCGGCGCCCAGATGGTGCTCAATTACGCGATCGGCGCGCGGTATTCCGCCGCCGGGTGGACCAGGGGATTCCTGGGTCACCCCACCGGTGACGAATTCAGGCTGACAGTCCGCGGCGGAGCGGTCCAGAATTTCCAGAACGGCTATATCTACTGGTCGCCTGCGACCGGTGCCCGCGTCGTCACCGGTGCCATCAAAGGCTATTACGCGGCGAACCGGTACGAGCGCGGCTTCCTCGGCTACCCCAGATCCGAAGAGATGGCCGTCCCGAACGGCGTCCGGCAGGATTACGAGGGCGGGAAGGTGTACTGGTCGGGCTCCAGCGGCCGGGTGTTCACCACCACGGGCGGTTACATCCAGACCTACTACGAGAACAAGGGCGGCGCACGGTCCTCCCTCGGCCTGCCGACCAGCAACAAGACCGCCTGGCAGGGCGGTTACTACCAGCGTTTCCAGGGTGGCGTAATCACCTGGGGTCCGAACGCTGGTGCCAGGAGCATCGACGCGGGCCACTTCAACACGCTGGCTGTCGACTTCGGCAGGTACGGCTGGCCGACGACGGACACCTGGAAGGATGCCACCGGTACCCACACCCAGTTCCAGAAGGGCATCATCACAACGGGTGCCGCTCCGGCCACTGCACCGCCGGTATCCTCCGTCTACCCGTTCACCGATGTCCGGGCTACCGCGGCGTCGGTGGTGCTCTACGGTGATTCCCAGCTCGACGGCGACTCCTGGAGCGAGCAGGGTGCCCGTGCTCTGGGCTTCACCGACCAGACTTCACACCTGGCTTACGGTGGAATGGGTTACTCGACCTTAAGCTCCTGGGCCGGTGGGACGGGCTGGACCGCGGTTCAGCAGGGGCTGGTTCCCTTCCCGGGAGGGACTCCGGGCTTGGTGCTGGTCACCCTGGGCGGCAACGACGCAACGACATGGAAGACCGATGCACAGGTCATCGCCGACAGCTCAGCCCTGTGGGGCAAGCTGAAACTCATGTACCCGCAGAGCAGGATCGTCATCAACGGTGTCATGTCCCGCAGCGATGATTCGCACGTCCAGCGGCGTCACATCGACGATGTACTGGCAGCCAATGCTGCGAGGGACGGTGTCACCTTCATCTCCGTCGCCGGCCTCGCCAGTACGGCCGCGGCCCAATACCTGGACGATGTCCACCTGGCACAGGCTGGGCACGATGCCGTCGCCATGCTGTACATCCCGAAATTGTCGGCCGCACTCGGTAGGTAATCCGGTCACGACCACGAGGGGAGGTTCCGCGGCCGCTCGCTGATCCGGACCTCCGCGCCCCAGGGAGCGCGGACGCGAAGCGACTGCCCGTGGCTCTCTCCGGCGACCACGGGCCCGAAACCTGCGGCGGTGAGGTCCGCGGCCAGGTCCCGCACATCGCCGTCGTACTCGAAGGCCGGCTCCATCCCGGCGCGCTCCGCGGAGTGGACGGCGACGAGCCCGCCGTTCTTCATGGTGAAGTCGTTCCGTGTGCCGGAGCTGCTCCTCGGTCTGGCGCCCATGTCCTTCAGGACGCGGACCGCGGCGGTGACGTCGGGCGTCTGCCAGAGGGCGAGGACCACCAGGGGCGACGCCGGAGCCCCCGTCTCGCGCGGACCCGCCTCGGCGGGGAGGGAAGCCCCGTCCGGAGCGGGCACCCGGGCGACGAGGCCGTGCTCCCCGGTGAGCTCGACGGGCGTGCCGGCTTCGGCGGTCCTCCGCGCGAATTCCCGCACGTCGCCGACCTCGAACGCGAGGGCCGTGGTGCCGTCCCCGGGGCTGCCGGCCGGACAGGAGCGAAGCGCCAGCCGGCCGCTCCCGGCGTCGAAGACGGCATACGAATCGTTCGGTGCCGGGTCCTGGGCCGCGCTGAGTCCGAGTGCGCGGAGGAATACGGCGCCGTGGGCGAGGTCGGAGGTGGAGACGACGGGACGGACGCGAAGCATCGGTTCTCCTTCGGATGAGGGACGCCCGTCCGTCGCTGCGGACGGGGAGTCGCTGGTAGGGAGTTGCGGACGGGGAGGCGCTGGTAGGGAGCTGTGGACAGGGAGCCACCGGCAGGAGGATACGGACGACCCGTTCCCGGATGGCGCGGGTCGTCCTAGGGTGATTGCATGAAGGCCGAACTTCCCGAACTCCTGCTGCCCGACGCGGCGGCCTGGCGGCACTGGCTCGAGGAGAACCACGACGCCTCGCCCGGCGTCTGGCTGATCGAGCACAAGAAGGGCGGAACGACGACGCTGCTCACGTATGCGCAGGCGGTCGACGAGGCGCTCTGCTTCGGCTGGATCGACGGGCAGGCGCGGGCACGTGACGACGGCAGCTACTTCCAGCGCTTCACACCCCGTGGGCCGCGCAGCATCTGGTCCACCCGTAACCAGGGCCTCGTCGAGCGGCTGCGGGCCGAAGGGCGCATGCGCGCGGCGGGGGAGCGTGCGGTCGCGGCGGCACAGGCCGACGGCCGGTGGGAGCGGGCCTACGCCGGGCCCGCGACGGCCGAGGTCCCGCCCGAGCTGATGGCCGCGATCGAGGCCGACGCCGCCGCGCTCGCCACGTTCCGCACCCTGTCCTCCCAGAACCGCTACGCGCTGATCTTCCGCCTCGCCCAGCTCAAGACGGATGCAGCGAAGGAGCGGAACATCACCAAGTTCGTCGCCATGCTGGCCCGCGGTGAGACCTTCTATCCGCAGGGCAGGAAGCAGGACACTAAGCAGGGCGGGAAGCAGGACACTAAGCAGGGCGGGAAGCAGGACACAGAGCAGGGCGGGAAGCAGGACACTAAGCAGGGCGGGAAGCAGGACACAGAGCAGGGCGGGGAGCGGGACAGGGAGCAGGACGGCTAGCGGCACGCCCTCTCGGCCTCCAGGACCGTCCAGGCCTGGAGTTGGGACGACAGGCTCACCGGTCCCTCCTGCGGCGGCGGAAAGAGGAACACGCCGGGGCCCGCCTGCATCCGGGCCGTCCAGAGCCGCTCAGCGGTGGTCCCGAGCAGGGAGCGGCCGGTAGCGGCTGTGCCCGCGCCGATCCCGGGCGTCGAGACCGCCAGGGCGAGGTAGCGCCCTAGGATCCCGGTGAACAGGCCGCCGTCGCCGCTGGATCCCAACGTCAGTGCGCCGTCGTCGTCCGCTGTGGAGCGGGAGACCGCGTCCACCAGGTCCGCCGCATGCTCCAGGTTCTCCCGGCCGCCGACGGCGACGAGCGCACCGAGCACCGTGCCCTGGTTGTAGGTGTACACCCTCCGGTCGACGACGCCGCCGGCGGATCCGTCCGCCTTCACCCCGTCCAGGTACAGCCCCGTGGCCGGGTCGTGTACGCGGGTGCGGAGCCAGCCGAGCAGTTCCTGCGCCCGGCCGAATTCGCCGGCGCGGGCGAAGAACAGGGCTGCCGGCGCCGTGGTCGCGGTGTTCTTGTAGTCCCTCGTGGTGTTCCAGAAGATGCCGCCGCCGAGCTCGTCCGTGTGCGCCGACCGCAGGGCGTCACCCAGGACGCGCACGCGGCACCGGGGCCGTCGCCGCCCCTCCACCGCGTCGAGGCGCTGGAGGGCCAGGGCGAGCCATGCCATGTCGTCGTAGTAGGAGTTGCGCCAGCGGCCGCCGTTCCGCAGCCAGATACCCCGAGCCAGCTTGCGGGCCTCGGACAGGGCGTTCCCCGCGGGATTCCGGAGGTGCTCGTCCAGCAGGCAATCGAGGAAGTGTGCTTGCCACCAGTAGTGCCAGTGATGCCTGCGACCGTTCGGGGCAGGGAAGGCGATTGCTCCGAGCCTCGTTCCGGGGACGTGCAGGCTCCGTCGGGAGAACAGGTGCCGCACGCTGCGGGCGGCCGACGCAGCGGCCTCGTCGGGAATGGGCATATGACCACCCTAGCCACAGGTCGTGCCCCCCGCGTTGGGCAGGATGCGCAATCGACCGCCGTCCGGGTGCGCAGTGGTCCGCGTCACAGTACGCTGGGCGCGTGGATGGACCAATGGCGGCCTTCCCGCAGTGGAAGGATCAGGCATGGATATCAGGGGAGCAGTAGCCCTCGTCACCGGCGGCGCATCCGGACTCGGCTTCGCCACCGCCCGCAGGCTGTTCGACGACGGCGCCTCGGTGGTACTGGTCGACCTTCCGCAGTCCGCCGGCGCCGATGCGGCAGCCGGCCTCGACCCCGCCGGCACACGCGTCCGCTTCGTCGCCGCCGACGTCGCCGATCCCGCCCAGGTCCAGGCCGCGGTCGCTGCGGCGTCGGAGCTCGGCCCGCTGCGCATCGTGGTGAACTGCGCCGGCATCGCCACGCCGGGGAAGGTCCTGGGGCGCGACGGCGTCCTCCCGCTGGAGCAGTTCGCGCGCGTCATCACCGTCAACCTGGTGGGAACCTTCAACGTCCTCCGGCTCGCCGCCGAGGCCATGGCGGCGACCGGCACGGTCAGCGGGCTCGGCGGATCGGAGGAACGCGGCGTCATCATCAACACCGCCTCCGTCGCCGCCTTCGACGGCCAGATCGGACAGCCCGCCTACTCGGCCTCGAAGGGTGGCGTCGCAGCGATGACACTGCCCCTCGCGCGGGAACTCGCCCGCTCCCTGATCCGCGTCGTGACCATCGCCCCGGGGATCTTCGAGACCCCGATGATGGCCGGGCTGCCGCAGGAGGCCCAGGACTCGCTCGGCGCGCAGGTGCCGCATCCGTCACGCCTCGGCAAGCCCGCGGAATACGCCGCGCTCGCGGCACACATCATCGAGAACCAGATGCTCAACGGCGAGACGATCCGCCTCGACGGCGCCATCCGCATGGCGCCGAAGTAGCCGTTCCACGACCTCCCGGTCTCAACCGAAAGGACGGCTCGATGGAGAGCCAGTTGCCTACCGCCGATCTCCTCGGCTTCGAGTCCCTGCTGGCCGCCCATGAGCGGGAGAAGCTGCAGGACGTCCGGGATTTCCTCGCCAAGGAGGTCTCGCCGCACGCCATCGAGTGGTGGAACCGGGCCGAGTTCCCGTCCGGGATCCTGCCCAAGCTGGCCTCGCTGAACCTGAGTACGCCTGTGCAGCAGGGGTACAGCCACCTGTTCAGCGGCTTCGTGATCGCCGAGCTGACCCGGGCCGACACCTCGATCGCGACGTTCTTCCTGGTCCACCACGACCTCTTCGTCGAGGCCCTCCACATCTTCGGGAGTGAGGAACAGAAGGCCCGCCTCCTGCAGGACGCGATGAACCTCAGGATCACCGGCGCGTTCGCCCTGACCGAGCCGCAGCACGGGTCCGACGTCGCGGGCGGCATGGCCACGACGGCGACGCGCGACGGCGACAGCTGGGTCCTCAACGGGGCGAAGCGGTGGATCGGCAACGGCACGTTCTGCGACTACATGCTGCTGTGGGCGAGGGACACCGCGACAGGGGACGTCCGGGGCTTCATCCTCGACGCCTCGCTGCCCGGGGTGACCCGGACGGCCATCGACAACAAGATCGCGCTGCGGACGGTCCAGAACGCCGACATCACCCTGACGGACGTGCGGATCCCCGAGGCGGACCGCTTCGCCGGCATCGAGTCCTTCGACGACACCCGCCAGCTCCTGCTCGGATCGCGCATCCTCGTCGGCTGGCAGGCCGTGGGGCAGCAACTGGCCGCGTTCGACGTCGCACGGCAGTACGCGGTCGAGCGCCACCAGTTCGGCAGGCCGATCGCAGGCTTCCAGCTCGTCCAGGACCAGCTCGTCACCATGATGGGCAATACGACGGCGAGCCTGGCCGTCATGGCGCGCATCGCGCAGCTGCAGGAGGGCGGGGCGTCCGACATGGTGCAGGCCGCCTTCGCCAAGTCCTTCACGACGGCGCGCATGCGGGAGACGGTCGCGCTCGGGCGGGGCATCCTGGGCGGGAACGGAATCGTGACGGACTACGCCATGGCGAAGATCTTCGCCGATGCCGAGGCCGTCTACACGTACGAGGGGTCGTACGAGATCAACAGCCTGATCGTGGGCCGGGCGCTGACGGGCATCTCCGCCTTCGCCTGACGCGTCCTCTGCCGGCGCCGCGCCGTCGTTCCCGGCTTTTGGCTCTCGAAGAGCGTGTCGGGCGGCAACACGCCGGCGTTCGACCGCGTTGCCGTCAGGACCCAGGAACGACGGCGGAGGGTGCGGCCCGAGCGCCCCGCCCGCGCCGTCGTGCACGCGTTTCAGCGAGGAACTGCGTGTCGGGCGGCGACACGCCGGTGTTCCGGTTCCGTCGCCGGGTGAAGCCGTGCACGACGCCGAAGGAGCCAGCGCCGGGAGGTGTACTGCGGAGCGGCCGCCGCCGTTCCAGGGCTGCGTGCGCCGGCCGGTCCGGTTCACATGGCGGACCGAGTGAGGCCCACGCCACATTACTGGGTAGTATCCCAACAGCAATCCGTCGTATCCAGTGCCGCATACGCCCCGTTTTCCGTGCCCTGAAAGCAGGCTGTTGTGACAGTGCCCCTCGAAGTGTCCCCCGCGCAAGCCGCCGACCAGTTCGGCGAAGCCGCGGGAGATCTCAGTTCCGATCTCCGTGCAGACGTGCGCCGCGTCAGTACCCTGCTCGGCGAATCGCTCGTCCGGCAGCACGGGCAGGATCTCCTCGACCTTGTGGAGCGCGTCCGCCTGCTCACCAAGGAGTCCAAGGAGTCCGGCACCGTCAGCGATGCCGGCGAGCGTGCCGTGCTCGCGGAGCAGGTCCGGGAGCTCCTCGCGGCACTTCCCATCGACCAGGCCACCGAGCTGGTCAGGGCCTTCGCCGCCTACTTCCATCTCGCCAACGCAGCGGAGCAGGTGCACCGCGTCCGCGGACTGCGGACGCGCTCCGAGGAGGACGGCTGGCTCGCGCAGACCGTGTCCCGGGTCGCGGCCGACGCCGGTCCCGGGGCGCTCGCCGATGTCGTCCAGGAGCTCGACGTCCGCCCGGTCTTCACGGCCCACCCCACCGAGGCCTCGCGCCGTTCCGTGCTCGACAAGCTGCGCCGGCTCTCCGACATCCTCGCCGAGGCGACCGCGGAGGGCTCGCAGCAGCGGCGCCGCCAGGACCGCAGGCTCGCCGAGGTCATCGACCTGATCTGGCAGACGGACGAGCTGCGCCAGGTACGGCCCACGCCGATCGACGAGGCTCGCAACGCCATCTACTACCTCGGTGACATCCTGACGACGTCGATGCCCGAGCTGCTCGAGGACCTCTCGGACCTCCTCGCCGAGCACGGCGTCACCCTTCCCGCCGCCGGAGCGCCTGTGAAGTTCGGCTCCTGGATCGGCGGGGACCGCGACGGCAATCCCAACGTCACCGCCGCCGTCACCCGGGAGATCCTGCAGATCCAGAACCAGCAGGCCGTGCGGATCGCGATCCACTTCGTCGATCGGCTGATCTCCTCGCTGTCCTCGTCGACCGCGATCGTCGGAGCGTCCGCCGAGCTGACGGAGTCCATCGAGCGCGACCTCGCCAGCCTCCCGCGCCTCGACAAGCGGATCCTCGAGCTCAACGCTCAGGAGCCGTACCGGCTCAAGCTCACGTGCGTGAAGGCCAAGCTGCTCAACACCGCGACGCGCGTCCAGCACCAGACGGCGCATGAGCCGGGCCGCGACTACAACGACACCGCCCAGGTGCTGACGGACCTCCAGCTGGTCGGGGACTCGCTCCGGCAGCACGCCGCGGGCCTGGCGGCCGACGGCGCCCTCGCCACGGCGTCGCGTGTCATCTCGTCCTTCGGCCTGCACCTGGCCACGCTCGACATCCGTGAGCACGCGGACATGCACCACGACGTCGTCGCGCAGCTGACCGACCGGCTGGGTGAACTGGAGGTGCCCTACCTGGAACTGGACCGGGAGGCCCGCCTGGGCGCGCTCTCCCGCGAACTGGCGTCCCGGCGTCCGCTGGCGACCATCAACCCGCCGCTCGACGACGGCGCCCGCCGGACCTTCGATGTCTTCCGCGAGATCGCCTCGGCGCTGGAGACCTACGGACCCGACGTCATCGAGACGTACATCGTCTCCATGACGCGCGGCGCCGACGACGTCCTCGCCCCCGTGGTGCTCGCACGTGAAGCCGGCCTGGTCGACGTCGTCGGGAACGGCTCCGGTGGCCCGGATTCGGGTGCCTTCGCGAAGATCGGATTCGCCCCGCTGCTCGAGACCGTGGACGAGCTCCGGGTCTCGGCGGAGATCGTCGACACCCTCCTCTCCGACCCGACCTACCGTGAGGTGGTGCGCCTCCGGGGCGACCTGCAGGAGGTCATGCTCGGCTACTCGGATTCCAACAAGGAGTCCGGCGTCGTCACCAGCCTCTGGGAGATCCACAAGACGCAGCGGCGCCTGCGTGACGTCGCGGCGAAGCACGGCGTCCGCCTCCGCCTGTTCCACGGCCGTGGCGGGTCGGTGGGCCGCGGTGGCGGGCCTACCTACGACGCGATCCTCGCGCAGCCCAACGGCGTGCTGGAAGGGGAGATCAAGTTCACCGAGCAGGGCGAGGTCATCAGCGACAAGTACTCGCTGCCGGCCCTGGCCCGCGAGAACCTCGAACTGTCCCTGGCCGCCGTCATGCAGGGTTCGGCGCTGCACCGCACCCCCCGCACGTCCGACGACGACCGCGACCGCTGGGCGGAGGTGATGGAGACGGTCTCCGATGCCGCTTTCACCCGGTACCGCTCCCTGATCGACCACGAGGACCTCCCGGCGTACTTCCTCGCGTCGACGCCGGTGGAACAGCTCGGTTCGCTCAACATCGGGTCGCGTCCCTCGAAGCGGCCGGACTCCGGCAGCGGCCTGGGCGGGCTCCGGGCCATCCCCTGGGTCTTCGGGTGGACCCAGTCCCGGCAGATCGTCCCCGGCTGGTTCGGCGTCGGTTCGGGGCTGCGGGCTGCGCGCGAGGCAGGCCACGAGGGCCTGCTCGCCGAGATGCTCGAGCGCTGGCACTTCTTCCGCACCGTGGTCTCGAACGTCGAGATGACGCTCGCCAAGACGGACCTCGAGATCGCGGCCCACTATGTGGAAGCCCTGGTGCCGGAGGACCTGCAGCACCTCTTCGGCGTGATCCGCGAGGAGTACGAGCTGACCCTCGCGGAGATCCGCCACCTCACGGGCGAGCACGAACTGCTCGACAACCAGCCCGTGCTGAAGCGGTCGCTGGCGGTGCGGGACCAGTACCTCGACCCCATCTCCTACCTGCAGGTCGAACTGCTGCGCCGCGTGCGGGCGGAGGCCGACGGCGGCCGCCCCGACGGGCAGCTCCAGCGGGCCATGCTGATCACCATCAACGGTGTCGCTGCGGGGATGCGCAACACCGGCTGATCCCCGGCGGCGCGTGTCCCTTCCCGACTGAGAGACACGCGCCGCCGGAATACGTGTCGGGACGTGCCGGTTGCCGCCTCTGGAAGCTGACGCCGGCCCTCGGCCGGATCACCTGCGAGGAGGAGCACCATGAAGGCAGTGTTTTACGAGAAGTACGGCGATCCCGACGTCCTGCAGTACGGGGACCAGCCCGATCCGAAGGTGGGGCCGGACTCGGTCCTCGTCGAGGTGCGTGCATCCTCGGTCAACCCGGTGGACTGGAAGATCACCGCTGGCTACCTCGACGCTGCCCTGCCGACCTTCTTCCCGGTGATCCCGGGCTGGGATGTCGCCGGCGTCGTCGTGCAGCCCGGGCCGTCGGTGACGGAGTTCCAGGCCGGTGACGAGGTCATCGGGTACGTCCGCATGGACACCGTCGCGTTCGGCACGTTCGCCGAGCAGGTCGCCGCGCCCGTGCGGGCCCTGGCCCGGAAGCCCCGCAACGTCTCCTGGGCCGAGGCCGCCACCATCCCGCTCGTCGGGCTCACGGCGTATCAGTCGCTCCGGTCCATCGGTGTGGGCGAGGGTGACACGGTCCTGGTGCACAACGGAGCGGGTGGCGTCGGGAACTACGCCATCCAGATCGCGAAGGCGTGGGGAGCGCGGGTCCTGGCGACCGCCTCGGAGAAGAACCACGACTTCCTGCGATCCCTGGGCGCAGAGCCGTTGACCTACGGCGAGGGACTCGCTGACCGCATCGCGGCGGCGGCTCCCGAGGGGCTCGACGCCGTCGTCGACTTCGTGGGCGGCGACGACGTGCCTGCCTCCCTCAAGCACCTGAAGACCTGGGACCGGGTTGCCTCCGTGGTCGATGCAGGGGTCAAGGACAGGGGCGGGCGCTACATCTTCGTCCGGCCGAACCCGGAGGACCTGCTCGCCCTGACCGAACTCGTGGAGGCCGGCAGCGTGAAGCCCGTCCTCGCCGGGACCTTCCCGCTGGAGCGCGCCGCCGATGCCTTCCGCAGCAGCATCGAGGGCCACGTGCGCGGCAAGATCGCCGTCACCGTCGGCGACCAGGGCTGACCGCGCGGAAGAGACGCAGTACCGGAGGCCCGTCCGAGTGACGCATCACTCCAACGGGTTCCCGGGCGCGAGCGCGGAATGCCCGGCCCGCCGCGGCTCAGGAGCGCGAGTCCTCGTAGCCGCCGCCCAGCAGGTCGAGGGGTTCGCGCTTGGCGTCCTCCTCGGCCCGGAGCCAGCGGCGGTAGGCGTGGTCCACGCGGTGCCGGCGCGATCCCGCGGTGATCAGCAGCAGGAAGATGGCCGCAACGGCAGCGAAGGCGATGTCCACCGCGAACGGCTCGCCCAGCACCCGCTCGACGGCGATCCAGAGCAGCCCCCAGGAGGCCGCCGCAGCCACGGAGAGGCGTCCCCGGTCCGTGGAGCAGATGACCGCGGCAGTCAGGAGGACCGCGAGGATGCCGAGGATCGCCCACGTGCTGCCCTTCCAGCCGAACAGGTCGGTGTTCCTGTCCGTGAGGAACGCCGCCGCGTTGGCCGCGGCGGCCACGAGCACCCACCCGAGGTAGAGGCCGATCGGCGTATCCACGAGGGCGCCTTCGAGGCGCGTCTCGGTCGGGTGGTCGTTCAGGGTGCGGACGGCCGACACCAGGGCGACGAGCAGCAGCAGGATGACCAGGAGGCTGAGGGCCAGGCGGTTCGCCTGGGCGCTGAGGATCCAGGCGAGGTTTAGGAGCATCGAGGCCGCGACCGCCCAGCCGAGCCGCCGTTGGCGCTCGCTCATCCGCTGCGAGGGCAGCCACTGGAAGGTCGTGTAGGCCATGAGCCCCGCGTAGATGACGCTCCAGATCGAGAAGGCCGACGACGACGGCGCG
Source organism: Arthrobacter rhamnosi (assembly GCF_054510855.1). Classification (NCBI taxonomy): domain Bacteria; kingdom Bacillati; phylum Actinomycetota; class Actinomycetes; order Micrococcales; family Micrococcaceae; genus Arthrobacter; species Arthrobacter rhamnosi. The sequence continues at coordinate 101,556 of NZ_JBTNDT010000008.1, forward strand.
AGCAGCGTCGCGTCCGGAGCGAAGAGGCCGCCGGCGGCGTCGCGGATGGACGGGCCGCCGAAGGCCCCGACGCCTGCCGCAGACCCGAGGATGCAGGCCGCCGCGCTCAGGGTCACGGCGGACTGCCGCACCGTGTCCGGGTGCCAGGACCCGACGTGGCGGACCGTGGCCGTGCTGCCCCGGCGGATCGCCGTTCCCGTCACGCGCGCCGCGGCGTTCGCCCTGTCGGCCGCGAGGCGGAGCCGCTCACTCCGGGCCGCCGCGAGACGGAGCCGCTTACTGCGGAGGGCCACGAGACGGAGCCTGTCACTCCCGGCCGCGCGGAGACGCCCACCGCGGCCGGCCCCGGGGCGGCCAGGGCCCGACGCGCCCTCGCCCCGGCCGACGCCGGCGCCGCTTCCCCCGGAGGGGAGGCCCCCGTTCGCAGCGCCCGGCGCCGCCGTCCGGCCGGCTCCCGTGCTCGCGGCGGTCGCCGCGTCGGAGCGCACTCCGGCTGCTGCGCCCCCGGTCGTCCCGGGGGCGGCGGGCTGCGCGGCCTTCAACCGGTCGAGGACGCTCGTCGTCGGGGTGGAGGCAGGAGCCCCACCGGCGATCATCGGCGGACCGGCCGGCCTGTCAGGAAGCCTGGGGCCCGGGTTGTTCGGGGTGCTCATGCGCTTTTCTGGCCTTCCGGTGTTTCTTGAGGGCGAGGACTGCCGCCGTGATGGCTCCCACCAGCGTACCCACAGCCATTCCGAGCAGAGCGCTGACCCCCGCAGGGAAGCCGGTGGACGCCCCGGCGACGAAACCGAGACCGACCAGCCAGGCGGTCCACAGGACACCTCCGGCCGCCGCGGCGAGCATGAACGGGCGCAGCGGAAGCTCGGCGATGCCCGCGGCCGCCACGCTCGCGGTCCGGCCACCGGGAAGGAAACGGACGGCGACGACGGCCGCGTACGTGGGTGAGGTGCCGGCCTTCTCGATGGTGTTGCGCAACCCGCGATGGATGGCGCGGCCCCACCGGAACCGGTCGAGGAGGTGCGTCAGCTTGCGCCGGAACAGCAGGAAGATGGCGACGTCGCCGATCCAGCTGCCCGCGAACACGACGACGATCACGAACGGAAGGAGCACGATGCCGTGGGCCGCCATGGTGCCGGCGCCGATCACCAGGAGTTCGGAGGGCACCACGGGAGCCACCACGTCGACGAAGATGACGGCGAACATGACGAGGAGGTAGAGCGGTGCTGGGATGTCCGTACCGGGCAGGTCCACCCTGCAAATCTACCGTCCGGACACCGGAAATCCCGGGGGCCGGACGATAATCGGGTGAAGGTCAGGCGAACTCGGCGAGCGTGAGGCCCGACTCGAAACTCCGGTCCGTACCGTCCACGGGGTCGGTGAAGGCGATGCTGTGCGCCAGGAGCTGCAAGGCTTTGGCGTAATCGTCCGGGGCCTGCGGGTGGAGGACGGGGTAGAACGGGTCGTTGAGTATCCCGAGTCCGAGTGATGCCATGTGCAGCCGAAGCTGGTGGGTCTTGCCCGTGTGCGGCTGGAGCCGGTACAGGCCCCGGTCGCCGCGCTGGTCGAGCAGACTGACGGTGGTGTGCGTGTTCGGGGGGCCCTCCACCTCCTGCGCCAGCAGGTAGGTCCGCGACTTGACGATCCGGCTCCGCACGTCGAGGGACGCGGCGTCGAGCCCCAGGTCCGGGCGCACGGGTGCGACCGCCCGGTACTCCTTGCGGATGCGCCGGTTCTCGAAGAGGAGCTGGTACGCGCCGCGCGTCCCCGGATCGACGGAGAACATGAGGATGCCCGCCGTCATCCGGTCGAGGCGGTGCATGGGGATGAGGTCCGGGAGATCCAGCTCCACCCGCAGCCGCACCAGGGCCGATTCCGCCACGTACATGCCGCCTGGCGTGGTGGGCAGGAAGTGCGGCTTGTCGACGACGAGCAGGTGATCGTCCTGGTACAGGACGGACAGCTCGACGGGCAGGCGTTCCTCCACCGGAAGTTCCCGGTAGTACCAGACGAAGGTGTGCTCGCCGAGGGGAGTGGACCGTGTGAGGACCTCCCCGCCGAGTGCGACCACCTCGCCGCGGTCGAAGCGCTCGCCGATGCCCTCCGGATCCACGTGGTCGAAGCGGTCGAGGATGTACTCCAGGGCGGTGCCCCAGGGGCCCTCGGAGGGGAGGCGGAGGCGCGTCGCGTTGACCCCGTTGCGCACGGGCAGGGGGGACTTCATCGCCATCAGCGCATCACCGGTCGGATTCCGTCCACTCAGTCAGGGTAGGCCGCTCCTGCCGGGGCTTCCAATCGGGGCTGGCAGTGCGGGCAGTAGTACAGCTCCCGGAGTTCGGTGTCCTTGTCCCCGAGCTGCTCGAGCGCCACCGGCGTACCGCAGCGCAGGCATCCCCGCCGGGTGCGGCCGTAGACCCAGAGGGTGTCGCCGCGCAGCCGGCCGGTGGTGGCCCTCGTGCTGCGCGCCTTGTTCGCTTCGAGGAGCTTCTTCGACAGTTCGACCATGCGCGGGAGGTTGGGTACCTCACCCACCGGGGTGAGCGGGTGGACGCCCGCGAGGAAGCACAGTTCGCACCGGTACACGTTGCCGATCCCGGCGAGGTTCCGCTGGTCCAGCAGGGCCAGGCCGATCGGCCGGTCCGGCTGCTCGAGCAACCGGCGCAGCGCCTCGTCCGGGTCCCAGTCGGGCCCGAGGAGGTCCGGGCCCAGGTACCCGACGGCGTCCTCTTCCTCGGATCGTGGGATCACGCGCAGGAACCCGAGTTCGAAGCCCACGACGACGGCGTCGTCCGTCTCGAGGATGCAGCGGGCCTTGAACGCGGGCCTGCGCCATTTCTCCCCGTGCGCGTAGACGTGCCAGAGCCCTTCCATCTTCAGGTGCGAGTGGATGTCCCAGCCGTCGTCGCCCCCGCCGCGGATGAGCAGGTGCTTGCCGCGGGCGACGGCCTCCTGGACGGTGTCGCCGGTGAAGTCCACGGTCGCGAAGCGCGGCACGCGGATGTCGCAGCGCGTGAGGACCTTCCCGGCGAGGGCGCTGTGCAGTTCGCGGGCTGCACGCCAGACGGTGTCCCCCTCAGGCACGGATCCTCAGCCCCCTCGGCGTCGTGTAGAACCCGGCGTCCGCGAGGGCACGTCCGATGTCCGTGTCCAGGATCTCGCCGCCGTTGACCTTCTCCACGGCCATCTTGTCCGCCGCCCCCCGGCGGATGACCGTGACCAGGGCGAGCGCGGCGGCCCGCAGGACGTCGGCGTCCTCCGTGAACGTCAGGAGCGTCTTCCCGCCGCGCTCCACGTACAGGGCGAGTGCCCCGTCGACGAGCACCACGAGGGCGCCCGCCTTCCGCCCGGCGCGGTGCCCGCCCTCGGCCTGCGGCCAGTTGAGCGCCGCACCGTAGGGATTCGCCGGGTCCGTCGCTGCCAGTGCCACGGCCTTCAGGGGCGGGGTTTCACCGCCGAGGACGTCCTGCGCGGTGGGCAGCTGGTTGTCCGCGCTGAAGGAGCGCAGGCGGTCGACCGTCGCGGGCACGGCGAACTGCGCCGCGCCGAGGTGCTCGATGAAGTAGCCGCGGCGGCACCGGCCCATCTCCTCGAGCCGGGCCAGCACCTTGTACATGAGGCCGAAGCCGCCGGGGATGCCCTCGTTGCCGACGGCGCCGCGCGTGACCACGCCGTAGCGGTCGAGCAGCAGCTCCGCCGTGGCGTGGGCGTGCAGCGTCGTCTCGGCCTCCACGGCGGGCAGCATGTTCCAGCGGCCGGCGGCCAGGGGAGGGGTTGCACGCTGGTAGCCTCCGCTTCCGGCGTCGTCCCCGGCAGCGCTCAGCCGCATCGACGCTCCCGTGAGCGACTTGCCCGGCGCGCGGCCCAGCCGTCCTGCCCGCGACGTGCGTGCGCGTGCCGGTGCGGGCCGTTGCTTGTGCGCGGTCTTGCCGTTGGCGAGGAGCGAGCGCACCGGCGTGAACGTGTCGTTGCTGATCCGGCCCGCCCACACCAGGTCCCAGAGGGCGGTCACCACCGCGGTGTCCGAGGGCGCCTCCTGCACGTCGAGCAGGTTGGTCAGCTGGCGCAGGAAGTAGCCGCCGCCCCCGGCGAGCAGGTCGAGCAGCGCCGTGTGCAGCGAGGACGGCTCGAACGCGGGGTCGGGCCGCAGCGTCAGCGGGGCGTTCTCCGCCAGGTGCAGCGCGATCCACCCGTCATTGCCCGCCAGCGAGCCCGCGCCGGACCAGAGAACCTCGCCCGTCGCGGTCAGCTCGTCGAGCATCGCCGGGGCATAGTTGGCCACGCGCTGCGCGAGGATCAGCGGCTCCCACGCGGAGGCGGGGATCGGCACGCCGGACAGCTGGTCGATGACGGTGACCACCCCGTCGAGGCCCCGAAGCCCCGAGCCGATGTGCTGCCAGGCCGGCAGGAACCGGCCGTAGGCCGTGGGGTCCACCGGTTCCACCTCCTGCCGCAGTGCGGCGAGGGAGCGACGGCGCAACCGGCGGAGCACCTCGACGTCGCACCATTCGCTGGAGGCGGGAGCGTGCACGGTGATGGTGCCAGGAGCCGCTCCGGACGCCTCGGAGATATCGAGCACGGGGACCGATTCCGCCGGCCGGAATTCGCCCTCGACCACACGCCCGGCACCTGCGAGGCGCTGCAGTGAACCTGCGACGACGGCCACCCCGAGGCCCAGGTGCGACGCCGCTTCCGCCGCCGTGAACGGCCCGTGCGTGCGGGCGTACCGTCCCACGAGGTCCCCGAGGGGATCGGCCACGGGTTCGATGAACGCCAGGGGGATGCCCATAGGCAGCGGGACGCCCAGCGCATCGCGCAGCCGCGCGGCATCCTCGACGGCGGAGACGCGCTCCACGCCCGCGATGTGCACCGTCAGGGCGCGGTTGGCCCGGACCAGCGCGGCGACGTGCTGCCGGACGACGTCGGCGGACGCACGCCCGGGGCCAGGAACAGCGACCTCGCCGGCAGGAGCATCGCCGGAAGGAGAATCGCCGGCAGGGGCTTCGAGCCGCCGGGAGATCTCGTCGACCGTCAGCGGTCCGAGCAGCCGCAGCAGATCGGCGACGCCCTCGAGCCCGCGCGCCAGGCGGTCCGGCTTGAGGCGCTGCAGTTCCAGCTCGGTATCGGCGATGACCTGCGCGTCCAGCAGTTCCCGCAGCTCGGCGCGGCCGAGCAGCTCGTTGAGGAGGGTCGGGTCCAGTGAGAGGGCGGCGGCCCTGCGCTCCGCCAGCGGGGAATCGCCCTCGTAGAGGAAGGACGCGACGTAGCCGAACAGCATGGACCGTGCGAACGGGGAGGGCTGCTGCGTGGTGACCTCGACGATGCGCAGCTCCCGGCGCTCAAGCGATGCCGCGATGTCCTTCAGCGCGGGGAGGTCGTAGACGTCCTGCAGGCATTCGCGCACCGTCTCGAGGACGATCGGGAACGTGGGGTACTTCTTGGCGACGTCGAGCAGCTGCGCCGAGCGCTGGCGCTGCTGCCAGAGCGGCGTCCGCTTGCTCGGGTTCTGGCGCGGGAGCAGCAGGGCCCGCGCCGCGCATTCGCGGAACCGTGAGGCGAAGAGCGCCGATCCGCCGACCTCCGCGGTGACGATGCCGTCGAGCTCCTCCGCGTCGAAGAGGAAGAGGTCGGCACCGGGGGGCTCGTCGTCCATGAGGGGCACACGGAGCACGATGCCGTCGTCGGAGGCCATCGCCGAGCCGTCCATCCCGTAGCGCTGCTCCAGCCTGGCTCCGACGGCGAGCGCCCAGGGCGCGTGCACCGGCATGCCGAACGGGCTGTGCAGGACCACGCGCCAGTCGCCGAGCTCGTCGTGGAAACGCTCGACGACGAGCGTCCGGTCGCTCGGAACGACTTCCGTGGCCTCGCGCTGCTCCGTCAGGTAGGTGATCAGGTTGCCGGAGGCCCAGGCGTCGAGCCCGATCCTCGCGCAGCGTTCCTGGGCCTTCTCCGGGGTGGCCCCGGACATCTCGCGCACGAAGGCGCCGAGGGCCCTGCCGAGTTCGACGGGCCGGCCGAGGGAGTCGCCCTTCCAGAACGGGAGCTTGCCCGGCTGTCCGAACGCGGGGGAGACCAGCACGCGGTCGTGCGTGATCTCCTCGATGCGCCAGCTCGTGGCCCCGAGCGCGAAGACGTCTCCCACGCGGGATTCGTACACCATCTCCTCGTCCAGTTCACCGACGCGGCGGCCTCCGGCGCGGGGTCCCTCGCCCTCGGAGCCGACGAGGAACACCCCGAAGAGGCCCCGGTCGGGGATGGTGCCGCCGGAGGTGACCGCCAGCCGCTGCGCACCGGGGCGGCCCGTGATGGTGCCCTCGACGCGGTCCCAGATGATGCGGGGCCGCAGCTCGGCGAACTCGTCGGACGGGTACCGCCCGGCGAGGAGGTCGAGGGTCGCGTCGAACGCGGAGCGCGGCAGGGTGGCGAACGGCGCGGAGGTCCGCACGACGTCGAACCATTCCTCGACGTCGATGGTGCCGAGCGCCGCGGCCGCGACGGTCTGCTGGGCCAGGATGTCGAGCGGGTTGGTGGGGATATACAGGGGTTCGATCTGCCCCGCGAGCATGCGCTCCACCGTGACGGTGGTGTTGACGAGGTCCCCGCGGTGCTTGGGGAAGAGGACGCCCTGCGACACCTCGCCCACCTGGTGCCCGGCCCGGCCGACGCGCTGCAGGCCGCTGGCCACGGAGTGCGGCGACTCGACCTGCACGACGAGGTCCACGGCACCCATGTCGATCCCGAGTTCCAGCGAGCTCGTGGCGACGACGCAGCGCAGGCGCCCCGACTTGAGGTCGTCCTCGATGAGGGCGCGCTGGTCCTTCGAGACGGAACCGTGGTGGGCCCGGGCGAGGAGCGGCTCGGCGCCGGTGGTCTGCCCGGCCTGCGCCATCATCTGCGCGGGCGTCGCGGTGGTGTGGGCGAACGACGGCGCGGCCCCGGCAGGCTCGACAGCGGCCGGTTCGCCACCTGCGGCCCACACGGCCTCGCGTTCGAGCCGTTCGGCGTGGATCTCGTTCAGCCGCGCCGTCAGGCGTTCCGCGAGCCGCCGGGAGTTGGCGAACACGATCGTCGACCGGTTCTGCTCGATGAGGTCGACGATCTTCTCCTCGACGTGCGGCCAGATGCTCGCCTGGGGCACGGCGTCGCCGTCGTCGTCGGTGTTGGCGGCCGCCCCGCCGAGCTCCGTCATGTCCTCCACCGGCACGGTGACCGTGAGGTCCCACTGCTTCCTGGAGGGCGGGGCCACAATCTCGACCGGGGCGTTGCCCGAGAGGAACCGGGCCACTGTCTCCTTCGGCTCCACCGTCGCGGAGAGGCCGATACGCTGCACGGGCTTCTCGAGCAGCGCATCGAGGCGCGCCAGCGACACGGCGAGGTGGGCCCCACGCTTGGTGCCCGCGACGGCGTGGACCTCGTCGATGATGACCGTGTCCACCTCCAGGAGCGTCTCGCGCGCCTTGGAGGTGAGCATGAGGAACAGCGACTCGGGAGTGGTGATGAGGATGTCCGGCGGCCGCGTGAGCATGGCACGGCGCTCGGCCTGCGGAGTGTCGCCGGACCGCACTCCCACGGTGATGCTCGGCGCCGGGAGGCCGAGGCGCTTCGCGGTCTGAGTGATGCCGATCAGCGGAGCCCGGAGGTTCCGCTCGACGTCGACGCCCAGCGCCTTCAGGGGGGAGATGTACAGCACGCGGGTGCTGCGCTTCGGCGCAGCCGCCTTGCGTCCCTTCGCCGGCGCTGCGGGCTCCGGGCCGTCCGGGTCGTTGCCGCCCTCGCCCGAGGCGATCAGCCGGTCCAGGGCCCAGAGGAAGGCCGCGAGCGTCTTGCCGGACCCGGTGGGCGCGACGACGAGCGCGTTCGAGCCTGCGGAGATGGCCCTCCAGGCGCCTTCCTGGGCAGGGGTGGGCTCGGAGAAGGCCCCCGCGAACCATTCAGAGGTTGCGGGAGTGAACCTCGTCAGCACCTGCGTCACTCCCTCATCATGCCCCAGCCCACCGACACTTGATCCCCGTCCCGGACCCGGGAGGTGCGAAGGGAGGTGCATGGGAGGTGCACAGGGAGGTGCACGGGCATGCTTCCAGGGACGCGGACGGCGGAGGCACGCGCAGGCGCACCGGGAGCAGGTAGAGGAGCAGGCCGCCCCCGCGAGGGCCGGGTGAGGCTAGGAGGCGGGCTGCAGTGTCCCGACGGTCATCAGGACGATCGACGTCGCCGAGCAGGCCGGGATCGCCTGCGGCAGGACGAGCGAGTCGGTGGCTCCCGGAGGGTAGACCCGGAGTCCGGCGGCCGGCGTGATGCCGCAGTCGGAGCCGTAGTTCTGTGCGTTGGTCTGCCGGAGGGTCGTCGTGACGGACCCTCCCGGAGCGAGCGTCACCGGGGCGGCCGCCGAGCCGTCGCGGTCCGCGGCGGCACCGATCTGGATGCCCGCCGCATCGACGAAGGACACCCCGGGGTAGCCGTCGACGACGCACTCCTGGTCGGAGGCATTGGTCAGCACGAGGGTCCGGTAGACGCTGCCCGCCGCACCGCCACCGGGCTGGTCCTGAACCGCGCCGGCCAGCTGGGCCGCGGAGCAGATCCCGGCAGTGGCAGGGGGAGAAGCGGGAGCGCTGGGGGAGGGCGACGTCGCCGCACCCGTCGGCTCGCCCGCCGGCTCGGACACCGGAGCGGACGCCGACTCGGACGCCGCCGACGATGCCGGCTCAGACGCCGGCTCGGACGCCGCCGGCGATGCGGAGGCGCCGGCAGAAGCAGGATCCGGCGTCGCCGGGGAGGTGGCGCCCGGCTCCGTCGTCGGTGCCTGGCTCATCGGTGCCGTGCTCACCGCCGGGGTCGCCGCGGACGGCGAGGCAGAGCCGGCCGGCTCGAACAGCGCGCAGCCGCTCAGCGCGACAAGGGCTCCGGTGGCCGCAACGGCCGTGATCCAAGGTTTGCTCCCCAGCAGATTAGTCATGGCCTCACCCTATGTCCGGCGCTCTCCGCGTCCGGCAGGCGGACCGTGGCGTACCACGATCGTTATCGGCGGGGCTTCACTCGTGGTGGTACGAGCGGCCACCGGCTATCTCCTGAGCCCGGTACACCTGTTCGGCGAGGATGAGGCGCACGAGCTGGTGCGGGAACACCAGCGGTGACAGGGACCAGACGAAGTCCGCCCGCTGGTGCACCTGATCGTCCACGCCGTAGGCGCCGCCGATGATCACCGTGACGCTGCGGGACGCTTCGAGCGGTCGCAGCAGGGTGCGGGACAGCGTCGGGGAATCGATGGCCTTGCCGCGCTCGTCGAGCAGCACCACGAAGTCGTTCCCGAGCCGGGCGAGGAGCCGCTCGGACTCCTCCTTGCGGGCGGCGTCGTGCTCCCGGGCCGAATGAGCGATCAGCTGCCAGGACAGGTCGAACGGCTTCTTAAGCCGCTTCGCGTAGCGCTCGATCCCCTCCGACACCCAGCTTTCGTGCTTGCGGCCCACTGCGAGCACCCGGATTGCCATGTCCTCAGGGTATCGCGGGGTTCTCACCCCACTAAGAGCGGGGTGCGGACCCCGCTGCGGGTGGAGGGAAATGCCGGTGAAAGTGGGGTGGAAAGCCCCTGAAAAGGGGCGGAAACGGGCCGGGAAGAGTGAACGGCCGTCGAACGCTAGGCAAAGAACAAGCGCTTGCACAAGTACTTCGCCTCCCGAACATAACCTGTCCAACCACCCCTGCCGTCAGTACGCTGGCTGAATTCTGGGAGAACCACGAATGGGACGAAGGGGGCGGCAATGTCGACCATCACCGGCGGAATGGACGCAGCAAACACAGCGGGCAACGAGGCACGCTCCCGACGACGAACGGTCGGCGTGGTCCTCGCAGGCGGTGTCGGCACGCGCATGGGGCTGGAGATCCCCAAGCAGCTGGTGCCCGTCGCCGGCCGGACCAGCCTCGAGCACACCGTGGACATCTTCCAGCAGTGCCCGTTCATCGACGAGATCATCGTCATGATGGACCCCGGGTCCATGGACCGCGCCGAGAAACTGGTGACCCGTGAGCGCTTCCCGAAGCTCACCGGCCTGCTGCCGGGCGGCCGTGACCGCAACGAGACCTCCTATCTGGCCCTGCGGGAGATCGCGACTCCCGGCGCCAAGGTGGTCTTCCACGACGCCGTGCGTCCGCTGGTCGATCCGAGCATCATCCGCGCCTGCGTCGACGCACTCGACACCTACGACGCCGTGGATACCGGCATCCCCTCCGCGGACACCATCATCGAGGTGGACGAGAACGACATCATCCGCTCGGTTCCGCCGCGCGCCTCCCTCCGCCGCGGGCAGACCCCGCAGGCGTTCCGGTGGGACACTCTCATGGAGGCCTACGGGCACGCCCGCACCGATGCGGAGTTCGCCGCCACGGACGACTGCTCCGTCGTCCTGAAGTACTGCCCGGACGTCCCGATCATCGTGGTCCCGGGCCACGAGGCGAACATCAAGATCACGCACCCGATCGACATCCACCTGGCCGACAAGCTGTTCCAGCTCAAGCACCAGCACGTCGATCCGGTACCGTTTCCCGCCTCGTCCCTGCGCGACGCCGTCGTCGTGGTGTTCGGTGGCAGCTCCGGCATCGGCGGCGAACTCGGACGGCAGCTCCGCGACGAGGGCGCGCACGTGGTCTCCCACAGCAGGACCGGCAGCGGCACCTTCGTGGAGGACCGCGCCTCCGTCTCGCGCGCGCTCGCCGGCGCCGCGGCGCAGTACGGACGCATCGACCACGTGGTGCTCACCGCAGGCGTCCTGACGATCGGCGACCTCGTGGACCTCTCCGACGAGCAGCTCCAGCACGACGTCGGCGTCAACCTCATGGCCGCCTTCGTCGTCGCGCAGGAAGCCCACTCCTACCTCGCCGAGTCCTCCGGATCGCTGCTGCTCTTCTCCTCCAGCTCCTATACCCGCGGCCGCGCCAAGTACACGGTGTACTCGGCGACGAAGGCTGCACTGGTCAACCTGACGCAGGCACTGGCCGACGAGTGGAGCGGCGACTCCATCCGCGTCAACTGCATCAGTCCCAGCCGTACGGCCACGCCGATGCGCGAGAAGGCGTTCGGCCATGAGGACGAGCACACCCTCGTGCAGGCCGCCGACGTCGCACGCGTCAGCGCCCAGGTCCTCGCCTCCGACATCACGGGGCAGGTGTTCGATGTCCGCCTTCCGCAGGTCGATCCGCTGCCGACGCAGCTTGAAAGTGTCCGGTGACCGCCCCCGCCCTGACAGCCGACACCGATCGGCTGGTGATCACCGGCGCGCGGATTCCCTCCGGTGACGCGCTGTCCGTGCTGCTCGCCGGACGGCGGATCTGGACGGTCCGGGCGCCCCGGCCGGACGACGACGGCGTGCTCAGCGTCCCCTGGCCTCCGGCGCTCGCCGAGCGCTTCACGGGGAGCGCGCGTCTCGCGGTCGAGCATGCCGGCCGTGAGATCGCTGCGTCGACGGTCGTGTTCGAGGACGGCGCCTCCGACTTCGACCTGAGCGAACCCGGCACGGGCATCCCCCTGGTGGTCAACAAGTGGGGCCGGATCGCACGGTCCTTCGAGGGCCGCGACGCCGCGCTCGTCGAGCACGTCCTGGACGAGGCCGAGCACCTGATCGAGGTGCTGCGCCGGTCGGTCGGCGTCGAGCTGTTCGTCACCGGAGGCACGCTGCTCGGGCCCGTCCGCAACGGCCGCATCATGGCGCACGACGACGACGCCGACCTCGCCTATCTCAGCGTGCACACCAATCCGTCCGACGTGATGCTGGAGAGCTTCCGGATCGAGCGGGCACTCGTGGACGAGGGGTACGAGGTGGTGCGGCATTCCAACGGCCACCTCCAGCTCATGTTCCCGGGTGGAACGGTGACCGACCGCTTCTACCTCGACATCTTCACCTACTTCGAGTGCAACGGCTGGTTCTATGGGACCTTCCACGCACGCGAGCCCGCGGACAGGGTTACGATCCACCCGATCACGCCGCTCCCCGTGAACGGGCGGCTGCTGCCCGGTCCGGCGGAGCCCGCACAGCTCCTTGCGGCGATCTACGGGCCGTCCTGGGAGGTGCCCGATCCCACCTTCACGTTCGTCACCCCGCCGGCCGCGCACCGCCGCTACTACTGGTGGCTCAACCACTTCGACGTCGACCGCGAGAACTGGGAGGACCACCACCGCGCCGAGATCGAGGCCGGTCCCGCCACGACGCCGTCGCGCCTCGCCGTCACGACCGCGGAGCAGCTGCCGCCGTCGTCGACCGTGCTAGACCTCGGCTGCGGGCTCGGCGCGGATGCCCGCCACCTGGCGGACCGCGGACACCGCGTCCTCGCCGTCGACTTCAGCCGGCCGGCGCTCGTCTGGGCTCAGGAGAATGTCGGGCACGACGACGCCGTCCTGTTCGAACGCGCCAACCTGACCATGGCCCGCTCCGCGCTGCACCTGCGCAAGCGGTGCGCGGAGCTCGGCGGGACGGTCCACGTCCACGCCAACCACCTGTTCAACGCGCTGAGTCCGCTCGGCTGGGACACCACGCTGCTGCTCATCAAGCACCTCCTGGCGGTGCCCGGCAGCCGAGCGTTCCTCGAGGTGGGTGTGGCCGACACGGAAGGATCGGCGAGCTGGTCCGAGTACCGGCCCGTCGACTGGGCAAGGTTCCAGGACCAGCTGCGCAGGTACTCGCTGAGTGCCGAGGAGCAGGACGACGGAGCAGGCGCGGCTACAGGCCGGCGCGTGCTCGTGAGGAGGGAGATGACATGACACAGACCACGGTATGGAAGGTCGGCAAACGATTCGCACGATGGAGCGGTGTCGCGGAGCCCTTCCTGGCGCTCCGGAACGAGGTGGAGCAGTTGCGGGCGCAGGTCGTCCGGCTGGACGCTGACCTCGCCCGCCTCGACGCGGACCTCGACGAGTCACGCCGGCTCAACCTCAGGGCGGCCGAGCTGCTCGACGTCGTCTACGAGGAGCTGGGCGCACGGCGACCCGTAGGGGAGGGAACACCATGACCGCCTACGAGGAGATGCCTTCGCTGGAGATCATCGGCGGCTTCGAGAGCACCTTCATGCCCGCACACGACCGCGACATTTTCGAGACCACCGAACACGATGTCCGCTGGCGTGAGGATCTGGACCTGCTCGCGAGGTCGGGCATCACGAGGCTGCGCTACCCCATCCGGTGGCATCGCATCGAGGAGACCGAGGGCCGCTACGACTGGTCCTCCACGGACGAGGTGATGGGCTACCTGCGGGAGCACGGCTTCCGGCCCATCGTCGACCTCGTCCACCACACGAGCTACCCCGCCTGGCTCACCGACGGCTTCGCCGACAGCCGCTTCGGTCCCGCCTACCTGCGGTACGCGGAGGCCTTCGCCCGCCGCTATCCCTGGGTGGAGGAGTACACGCTCTTCAACGAGCCGTTCTCCACGCTGTTCCTGTCCGGGCACGAGGCCATCTGGCCCCCCTACCACTCCGGGCTGCAGGGGTTCGTGGACCTCATCCTCAACGTGATGCCCGCCGTCGCCGAGGCGAGCCGCCTGTACCGGGAGCTGCTGCCGGGCGCCCGCCACGTCTGGGTGGACACCTGTGAGTTCCATACGGGCTCCGACGCGTCGGGGCAGCGGTACGCGGACATGGCCAACGACCGCCGCTTCCTCGTGATCGATGCCTTCCTGGGCAGGGGGTACGACGTCGACAGCCGGCTCGGGCGGGACCTCGCACCCGTCGGCGGGGAACGGCTGCTGTCCCTGCCCGCCGGCAGCATCGACGTGCTGGGCCTCGACTACTACGCGCACTGCCAGTGGAACTTCTCGGAGGAGGGTGGTACGGTGCCCACGCCCACCCCGCTGCCGCTGGCCGACCAGATCCAGCAGTACTGGGAGAGATACTCCCTGCCGTGCATGCTCACTGAGACCAATCTCCGCGGGCGTACCTCGGACCGCGCCACCTGGCTCAAGTACGTGCTCGAGCAGTGCGAGGAGGCGCAAGCGCGCGGCGTGGTGCTGGACGGTGTGTGCTGGTTCCCCGTGGTGGACTCCACCGACTGGAACTCGCTGCTCTTCCGCTGCGAGGGCTCCGTGGATCCCGTGGGCGCGTACTGGCTCGACGAGGACCTCGAGCGGCGCACCTCGGTCATGGCGACGTCGTACGCGCTCGCCGCCTGCGGAGCCCGCTCGGGCGACCTGCCCGCCTACGTGCTCGCTGAACCCGTGGCCACCTGGCTGCAGGGCTATCGAGCCCAGATGGCCCACTGGGACTGGCAAGAACCTCCCGGAACCGATCTCGGTTCGAGTCTTCCCCGTACAAATACCCGAATTGAATTGAGGATCGTCGATGCAAAGTGAACTCATTGTTTTGTCGCACCTGCGGTGGGATTGGGTCTGGCAGCGGCCTCAACAGCTCATGTCGCGCCTGAACAAGGCGCCCGGACGGAAGACCTGGTTCGTGGAGGAACCCCTCACGCCGCGGGGCGTCGAGGTTACGCAGAACCGCCTGGGCACCGCGGAGGTGGACGGCCTCACGCGGGTCTGGCTGGAGATCCCGGAGCAGGGCAGGCACGTCGGCTTCTTCGACGAGGTCATGCCCGACTACGTCGCGCAGCTGCCCGAGCTCATCGGGCCGCCTTCGGGTGACCGTGTCGTCTGGATCTACACTCCGCTGGCACTCGAGGCGGCGCTCGCGCTCGAACCGACGACGCTCGTGTTCGACGTCATGGACGATCTCGCCGCCTTCAAGAACGCGGCTCCCGAGCTCCTCGTGCGGCAGCGCCAGGCGCTGCGCGCCGCCGACGTCGTCTTCGCCGGCGGCCGCTCGCTCCACCGCTCCGTGGTGAAGCAGGGGCGGGAGGACGCCCACCTCGTCCCCAGCGGTGTGTCCGTGGAACACTACGCCGCCGCCGCGCGGGCAGCGGACCCCGACCGCAGCAAGCCCGTGGCGGGCTATGTCGGGGTGCTGGACGAGCGTCTCGACCTCGACCTGGTCGCCGGCCTCGCGGAGCGCCTACCCGACTGGGAGATCCGCATGGTCGGTCCCATCTGCAAGATCGAGGAGTCGGACCTGCCGCAGGCACCGAACATCACCTACCTCGGCCAGCAGGCGTACGTGGACCTGCCGGGCTACATGGCGCAGTTCGACGTCGCCCTGATGCCTTTCGCCCTCAACGAGGCCACGAAGTCCATCAGCCCCACCAAGACGCTCGAATACCTGGCGTCCCGGTTGCCGGTGGTCTCCACGCGCGTGGCCGACGTGGTCGCTGACTTCCCCGGCGTCGTCGACCTGCAGGACGACGCCGAGGGCTTCGCCGCCGCCTGCGAGGCCCTGCGGGGGCGCGCCGGTGAGTTGCCGTCGCCCGAGCTGCGCAGGTTGCTCCGACGCCACGACTGGAACAGGATCGCGGAGCTGATGGACAAGCTGATCTTCGATCAGGAGCGGTCGACGCCGGAGCGCGCCACGGCCGAGGCAACCGCCTAGCGCCCATGCCAAACACCAGCAGGCGGGCGGATGCACCCCATTCCCGGGAGCATCCTCCCCCCGACCACCTCCTCCTCCACTTCAGCGACACCCACTTCGTGGCCCACGGATTGCTCCACGGCGGAGTGGACGCCCGGGAACGGCTCGTCCAGCTCCTGGCCGAGATCGGGAAGTCCGGGGTCCGGCCGGACGCCCTGATCTTCACGGGCGACCTCGCGAACGCCGGGGAACCGGACGCCTACGCGGCACTGCGCAGCGTCGTCGAGCCCTTCGCCGAGCAGCTGGGCGCGCCGGTGATCTGGCTCCCGGGCAACCATGACAAGCGCCCGGCCCTGCGCGTGTCACTACTCGGGGAGCCGCCGGAGGAGGAGCCGCTGCACCGCAGCTATCAGCTCGGCGGGCTGCGGGTCATCACGCTCGACACCTCCGTGCCCGGGTACCACCACGGAGAGCTCGACGACGCCCAGCTCGCCTGGCTGGAGGCCGAGCTGTCCCGGCCCGCACCGGAGGGCAGCATCCTGGCCCTGCACCATCCGCCGATCCCCATGGTGCAGGACCTGGCGGTGCTGACGGAACTGCGGCGCCAGGACCGGCTGGCCGAGATCGTGGCGGGCAGGGATATCCGGCTGATCCTGGCCGGGCACGTCCACTTCCCGTCCTCGGCCCTGTTCGCGGGCACCCCCGTGTCCGTGGCCTCGTCCACCTGCTACACCCAGGACCTCAACGTCCCGGTGGGCGGCATCCGGGGGATGGACGGTGCGCAGGGCTTCAACCTGGTGCACGTCTATCCGCACACGATCGTCACGTCCTTCGCGACACTGGGTTCCTTCGCGACCGTGGGGGAGTACGTGGACCCGGAGGAGGTGCGACGACGCCTCGCTGCGGCGGATGCCGGCTCTGCGTCGGGAGGCCGGCCGCGGCGCTGAGCAGCAAAAAACCCCGCACACTCCGTCTGGAGTGTGCGGGGTTTTTCGTTACTGCGGCGCGGTGACGGTGGGATTTGAACCCACGTTGGCTTTTACACCAAACAACATTTCGAGTGTTGCACCTTCGGCCGCTCGGACACGTCACCAACGCCGCTACTTTACCGGGTGGGACGCCCGAGTCCCAAAACGGGGGCGGGACGAGGGCGCAGGAGGGGGCGCTAGGGCAGCTCGATGACGTCGTTCTTGCCGGAGTCGGGCTTGCTGCCGGTCACGAGGCCCTTGACCATCTTCACGGCCGAGACCACCCGCGGAGCGTCCATGGACCAGTACTCGGCCGTGTGCGCGTCGACGTGGATGAGGGCGACGGCGGGGTCGTCGCGGCCGTTCTCAAACCACGCGGAGACCGAGGGGCCCCACAGCTCGTCGATCTTCGCCTGGTCCCTGGACAGGGTCGCCGTGCCGGCGATGGAGACGTACCCCTTGCCCGTACTCGCGGAGACGTTGACCTGGGGATTGGCGCGGATCTCGTCGGCCTTGGGGGAGGGGTCCTCGGTGAAGAACCAGAGGTCTCCGTCGAAGTCCTTGCCGTGCAGTGCGAGCGGCCGGCTCACGAGCTGCCCGTCGAGATTGATGGTGGTGAGGATCGCGATGTCGGCCTTGCCGAGGATCTGCTGTACTTCCTTCAAACCGTCCTGCTGGTCTGCCACGTTCACTCCTTCGAAGGGGATGCTGCGGATCCGATCAGCCTACGCAGTATCACCGGGTGCCGGAACCGGACCGTTGCGCCGCGAAGAAGTCCTTGAGCAGCAGCGCGCACTCGTCCTCGCGGACGCCCGCGAAGACCTCGGTCCAGTGGTTCAGCCGGCGCTCGCGGAGGACGTCGAAGACCGAGCCCGACGCCCCCGCCTTCTCGTCCCAGGCGCCGAACACCACGCGGGGGATGCGGGCCAGGACGGACGCCCCGGCACACATGGCACACGGCTCGAGGGTCACCACCAGGGTGCAGCCCTCGAGCCGCCAGGCGCCGAGGAGCGCTGCCGCCGCGCGGATGGCCCGCACCTCCGCGTGCGCCGTCGGGTCGCCGAGTTCCTCGCGCTGGTTCCAGCCCGTGCCGAGCACGCGGCCGCCGGGGCCGATGACGACGGCACCGATCGGCACGTCCCCGCTCGCGTGGGCCCGCGCGGCCGCGTCCAGCGCCAGTCCCATCCACGCCCGATGCTCGGGATCCACGGGAGGACGGAAGGGGGCCATGGGCACAATGGTACTTTTGACCCATGCGCGTACTGGTAGTCGACCACCCCCTGGTAGCCCACAAACTCACGGTTCTCCGGGACAAGAACACGTCGTCACCGGTGTTCCGCCTCCTCACGGAGGAGCTCGTCACCCTGCTGGCCTACGAGGCCACGCGCGACGTCCGCGTCGAGACCGTGTCCATCGAGACCCCCGTGACCACCACGCAGGGGACGGGCCTCGTCAAGCCGACCCCCCTCGTGGTCCCCATCCTCCGCGCCGGCCTCGGCATGCTCGAGGGCATGACGCGCCTGGTTCCGACCGCGGAGGTCGGGTTCCTCGGCATGGCCCGCAACGAGGAGACCCTCGAGGCCATCACCTATGCCGAACGGCTGCCCGACGACCTGACGGGACGCCAGGTGTTCGTGCTCGACCCGATGCTCGCCACCGGGGGCACCCTCCGCGAGGCCATCAAGTTCCTGTTCGCCCGTGGCGCCGCGGACATCACCTGCATCTGCCTCCTCGCCGCGCCCGAGGGTCTCGCGACCCTGCAGGAGGAGCTGGACGGCCGCAACGTCACGATCGTCCTCGCCTCGATCGACGAGAAACTCAACGAGAAGTCGTACATCGTGCCCGGCCTCGGCGATGCGGGAGACCGGCTGTACGGCGTCGTCGGCTAGGCGGATCCCCTCGCCATCCGAGCGGAAGGCCTTCCGCTAGCAGGCCGCCCGGTTCTTGGCACCACCTGCGCAACAATCAGCGAAAAAGTGCCAGAGGGTTGTGCAACCCGAGGTGACGGATTCGAATAGGGCGATGACAAAGGACATCAGCACGGCCGAGCCGAGTACCGAGGGCGGACTGAAGCGGGCGATCGGCACACCGCTCCTGTACGCATTCATCGTCGGTGACACGTTGGGGGCCGGCATCTATACGCTCGTCGGCACCATGTCCGCCGACGTCGGGGGCGTGATCTGGCTGCCGCTGCTCATCGCGCTGGTCCTGGCGCTCCTCACCGCGGGCACCTACGCGGAGCTCATCACCAAGTATCCGCACGCCGGTGGTGCGGCACGGTACGCCGAGCGAGCCTTCGGCATCCCGTACGTGTCGTTCCTCGTCGGGTTCCTGATGATGGCATCGGGCATCACCACCGCGGCTGCCCTTGCCAACGCGTTCGCCGGCGACTACCTCGCCGCGCTCATCGACGTTCCCGCAGCTCCGGCGGCCGTGGTCTTCATCGTCCTGCTGACCCTGATCAACCTGCGCGGGGTACGGGAATCGCTGACCGCGAACCTCGTCGCGTCCGTCATCGAGGTGAGCGGGCTCGTACTCGTCATCGTGCTCGCCGCCGTCGTGCTCGGCAGCGGCAATGGGGAGCCGGCGCGGCTCCTGGAGTTCGCTCCGGACGTGGCTCCCCTGCAGGGGGCTCTCGCGGCATCCGTCATCGCCTTCTTCTCCTTCCTGGGATTCGAGGCGGCCGCCAACATGGCCGAGGAAGTACATAGCCCCTCGAAGGCGTACCCCCGGGCCCTGTTCGGTGCCATCGGGACCGCGGCAGTCGTCTATCTCCTGATCGCCCTCGGCGCGGTGATCGTCCTCCCTCCGGCCGACCTCGCGGAGTCCACCGGGCCGCTGCTCGACGTGGTGAATGCAAGCGGCGTCGGGATACCGCCTTGGCTGTTCGGACTCATCGCGCTGGTAGCCATCGCCAACGGCGCCCTGCTGTTCATGGTGATGGCCAGCCGGGTCGGCTACGGTCTCGCGGAAGCGGACCTTCTCCCACGTGTTTTCGGCCGCGTGCTGCCGAACCGCCGCACGCCGTTCGTCTCGATCCTCGTCGTCGCCGCGCTGACCATCGTGCTGACCCTCACCGGGGAGCTTTCCACGCTGGCCGAGACCACCGTGCTCCTGCTGCTCCTGGTCTTCCTGTCGGCCAATGTGAGCGTGCTCGTCCTCAAGAAGGACAAGGTTGCCCACGCCCACTTCTCGGTGCCCCGGATCGTACCGATCCTCGCCATCATCGCCAGCATCGCGATGCTGACCCAGCAGACCGGCGTCGTCTGGCTCGGCGCACTTGCATACGTGGTGGTCGGGTCGCTACTGTTCCTCGCCGCCCGGGCCGGCCGGAAGCGCGAGGCGCGCGTCTCGCGATAGCGTGTAGCGGAAGGAGCGACGTCCTACCGCAGGGGTGCCCCCTGCGGTCTCCCGTCCTGCTGCAGTGTCTGGTGCCGCTGTTCCAGGCTGTAAAGTACGCTCCGCTGTCAGGAGATGTCTGGACGGGAGGCGTCAGAAACCCAGCAGTGCTGGACACTTCGTCGACGGAGCGCTGCAGAGCGGTCCGCTGTCGCCCGTCCGTCCACGGCCGAACCGGTCCACATGGTGGACGTTCAGGCAATGTTACTTGCGCGTAGCGGATTGTTACATGCAATAATTCGACACGTGAACACGAACTCACTCGCATCTGCAGCCGCAGTTTCCTCGGACGTCCCGTCCGCAGCGAACTTCCGCTGTTGTCGAATGCACGCGTAACGGTTACACCCAGACCTTTCTTACGCACTTTCAGCCCAACGGCGGGCACTTCTCTTCATCCCGACCGGGCACATCCCGCATTCGAGCCGCGATGACGGCACACTTCACGAGGTTGCTTCCATGTCAGTAAATCCGGGCTACGTCCATATCTCCCTCCGCTCCCCCCAGAACCGGCAGGCACGCCAGCAGTTCGCGCCCTCCTACACGGCGCACGCCCCCCAGGTTCCCCACCAGCATTCCCGCCTCCAGGCACTGCCGGGCGGGGACGCGGCACGGCCGATGAGTGAACCGGTTCCCGTCGTCGCACCCAACGGAGTGCCGGGGCCGCAGGCTGTCACCGGCGATACGACGGCGCGCGGTTTCGTGCTCTACGTCGCGCTCGACGAGGCCACGGCGGCTGCTGCAGGCACCACGTTCTCCAAGCTGGCCCAGGACGTCCGCAACTACGTGCGGTCCCTCGTGCCGACGGCGGAAAGCCATGCCGCGGTTGCCCTCGCGCCGGCCGACGCCCGTGGGTCCGACATCGACGTCGTCCGTGCGGCGCTGGGCGACCCGACGGTCACCCGCCGCCCGCGACCGGAAGCAGTCCCCGCCCCGTCGCAGGCCCAGCCTGCCCGGCCCACCGGCGTCCTCATCGATCTCTCGCGCCGCGAGGTCCACCTCGACGGCGAGACGCTGAACCTGACCTTCAAGGAGTTCGAACTGCTGAACTACCTCGTCGAGAACGCGGCGCGGACCGTGGGTCGCGAGGAACTGCTCAGCGGGCTGTGGCGCAACGCCGACGAGGTGCCGAACGAGCGCACGATCGACGTCCACATCCGGCGGCTGCGCTCGAAGCTCGGACGCCTGGCCAACACCGTGCGGACCGTGCGCGGCCAGGGCTACCGGTTCTACGACCACCCCGAAGTGGTCGTCTGGGCGGCACCCGAGTACTCCATCTAGTTCGCCCTGGCTTAGGCTCTGAAGCATGGCCGCCCATCTGAAGAAGCTCCTGCTGCTGCGCCATGCGAAGGCCGAGTTCCAGGAGGGTGTGCCGGACCACGAGCGCTCGCTCAGCTCGAGGGGCCATGCCGACGCACCGCTGATCGGCCGCTGGATGCTCGAGCACGACGCCGTCCCCGACTTCATCCTCGTGTCCACGGCGCTGCGCGCCCGCCAGACCTGCACCTGGGTCTGCAAGGAGCTCGGTGACAAGGCGCCCACGCCCAAGCTGGAGGACGACCTGTACGCGGCGCGGCCGACGGAGATGCTCACGCTCATCAACCACGTCCCGCCGACCGTGACCAGCCTGCTCGTCATCGCCCACAATCCCGGTGTGCAGGAGCTCGCGATGCGCCTCGCCTCCGTGCGGTCGAGCGAGCCGGCCGTCATGGATCTCGCCACGGACTACCCGACCGCGGGCCTCACCGTGATGACGTACGACGGCGACTGGGCCGAACTCGACGGGCGTGACGCCGACGTCACCGACTTCGTGGTGCGCCGGGCGTCGACCCTCCGCTGACGCAGCGCCGCGGACGGTGGCGCGGGGAGTCGGACTGTGGTTCGGGACTTATGGCCCTACCCCGGCACGCCCCTGGGGCATAGCGTCTCGACCAAAGCTCGCATGTCTCGTTCAGCACCAAGGGGTCATAATGCGCCGGTCCCGATTCGCCGTCCTCGGAATGGTCTTGGCTCTCGTCCTCGGTGGTGGCCCCGGGGGCACGGCTCTGGGGCCGCCGGCGGCCGCCGCATCAGCGGTGGCTGCGCAGCGGAGCGCTCCGGCGTTGATGGTGGTCGAGCAGGCCGGCGACGACGCGATCGTCCAGCACTACGTGCAACTCGGCGGCAGCGCTTCGTTCCTCGGCACGCCAGTCGGCAGCACGTACGACATTGCTGGGGGCCGCGCCCAGGACTACACCGCCGGCACGATCTACTGGAGCTCCGGCACCGGAGCGCGCGAGGTGCACGGGGCCCTCCGCGGACGCTATCTCGTGCTCGGCGGACCGGCCGGCTTCCTGGGCTTCCCGCTCACGGATGAGACCGCCACTCCGGGCGCCGCGGGTCGGTACAACGACTTCGCCGGAGGGTCGGTCTACTACAGCTCCGGCACTGGGGCGCGCGAGGTGCACGGGGCGATCCGCGGACGCTATCTCGCGCTGGGCGGGCCGGCCGGCTTCCTGGGCTTCCCGCTGACGAACGAGGCCGCCACGCCGGGCGCCGCGGGTCAGTACAACGACTTCGCCGGAGGGTCGGTCTACTACAGCTCCGGCACTGGGGCGCGCGAGGTGCACGGGGCGATCCTCGGACGCTATCTCAAGTTGGGCGGGCCGGCCGGCGTCCTGGGCTTCCCGCTGACGAACGAGACCGCCACCCCTGACGGGGTCGGCCGGTACAACCACTTCAGCGGCAAGAACGCCGCCGCGTCGATCTACTGGTCGCCCGCCACGGGAGCCCGCGAGGTGTACGGAGCCATCCGCGCCCGGTGGGTGGCTCTCGGTTGGGAGCGCAGCCGGCTCGGCTACCCGACCAGCGGCGAGTACGGCATCACGGGCGGGCGCCGCGGCGACTTCCAGCGCGGTTCGATCCTGTGGCACGCGGCCAGCGGCAGGACCGAGGTCATCTACACCGGCGTTCCGTCGACGCTCCGGGGCGTGGACCTCGAGCGCATTCCGACCACGCGGAAGGTTGTCGCACTCACGTTCGACGCCGGCGCCAATGACGCCGCCCTCCGATCGATCCTCGCCACCCTCAAGGCCAACGGCGTTCCGGGCACGTTCTTCCTCACCGGAAACTGGGTCAACCAGTTCCCCTCCGACCCGGCGCTGATCTACAACGCGGGGCATCGGATCGGCAATCACTCCATGACCCACCCGGACTTCACGACCCTGACCGACGCCCAGATCGCGACCGAGATCAGCAGTGCGCAGAGGGCCATCAGGGCCGCTGGAGGCGAGCCGCTCCCGTTCTTCCGCTTCCCTCTCGGCGCCCGCGATTCCCGCACGATCGCAGACGTCAACGCCGCCGGTTACGCGGCGTTCCGGTGGACTGTCGACACCCTGGGCTGGCAAGGCACCGTGAACGGAACGCGCGGCCCGAGCTTCATCGTCCAGCGCGTCATGGCTTCCGCGCAGCCCGGGGAGATCGTCCTGATGCACCTCGGCTCGAACCCCGACGACGGCTCAATGCTCGACGCCGCGGCCCTCCCACAGGTGATCTCCCAGCTCCGGGCGGCAGGCTACGGCTTCGTCACCCTCGACGCCGCCCTATGATCCTTCTGGCTGTTCCCCACCGATGATCAGGCTACTGCCCGTACTTCTCCAGCAGCCGTAGCCAGATCTCACTGACGGTGGGGTAGGCGGGCACCGCATGCCACAGACGGTCGAGGGGAACCTCTCCGACGATGGCGATCGTGGCGGCGTGCAGCATCTCGGACACCTCGGGTCCCGCAAAGGTGACCCCCACGAGCACCTTCCTGTCCTCGTCGACGACCATCTGCGCCCATCCCTTGTACCCGTCGGAGTGGAGGGAGGAGCCGGCGACCGCGATCTCGAGGGAGGTCTCCGACGCGTTGACGCCGTCCTTCCGCGCCTGCTCCAGGGTGCGGCCCACCATGGCGATCTCGGGGTCCGTGAAGACCACCTGGGGGACGGCGCCCCGGTCCGCCGTCGCCGCGTAGGGGCTCCATGCCGGGGCGGAGTCCCCGAGGATGCCCTGAGCGCGGGCCGCGATGGCGTCACCGGTCATGCGCGCCTCGTACTTGCCCTGGTGCGTCAGCTGGACGATCCCACCCACATCGCCGACGGCGTACAGCCAGCCGCCGGCACCGGGGACACGCCCCGTGTCGTCGCGGCTCAGCTTCTTCGGGTCGAGGCCCAGGGCCTCGAGGCCGATGTTCGACGTGTGCGGGTGGCGGCCGGTCGAGACGAGCAGCTTCTCCGCCGTGACGGTCCTGCCCTCGACCTCGAGCACGAATCTGCCGCCCTCCTTGCGGACCGCGTTCGTGGCCGTGTCCGTCAGGATGGTCACCCCCTCGCCGCGGAGCGCGTCGAGGACGAGGTTCGAGGCCTCCTTCGGGTAGCTGCCGAGGATGCCGCTGCGGGCGATGACCGTGACCTCGGCGCCGAGCCGGGCGTAGGCCTGCGCGAGTTCGATGCCGGCCACCCCGCCGCCGAGCACCGCGAGGCTCGCGGGCACCTCCTTCGCGGAGGTGGCCTCCCGGGTGGTCCAGTAGTCGAGGTCCGGAAGCCCGTCGATGGGCGGGATGATCGGCGTCGAGCCGGTGGCGAGGACGACCGCCTGGGTGGCCCTGAACACGGAGGTCGAGCCGTCGTCGTGGGAGATGGTCACCTCGCGCTCCCCGGAGAGCGTCGCCCAGCCCCGCTGCAGCTCGATGCCTGCGGAGGCCACCCATTCCTCCTGGGAGGCGTCGTCCCAGTCGGAGGTGAACGACGTGCGGCGTTCGAGCACCTGCTGGGCATCGAGCGTGCCGGTCACTGCCTCCCGTGCGCCGGCGACGCTGCGGGCCGCATTGAGGATGGTGCCGGGACGGAGGAGCGCCTTGGACGGCATGCAGGCCCAGTAGGAACACTCGCCGCCGACGAGGTCGGACTCCACGAGCACTGCGGAGAGGCCTTTCTGGACCACCCGTCCTGCTACGTTCTCGCCGACAGCGCCGGCGCCGATCACGATGACATCGATGGTGCGGGGTTCACTCATAGGCAGAGCTTCCCATCGGACAGGCGGGGGAGCAACTGACGAGAAAGGCCCCGGCCGGAGCCGGGGCCTTCCTTGATGGTTCGGATGAACCGTGGTGCGCGCGAAGGGATTCGAACCCCCAACCTTCTGATCCGTAGTCAGATGCTCTATCCGTTGAGCTACGCACGCATCCGTAGTCCGTCGATCCGCGGTGCGAATCCGTCCTACAAGCGGGCCGTTTGGCCGTAGACAACTCTAGCGGACATCGGCGGGGACGCCTAATCGGCACTGTTGCCCCCACTAGGAATAGACCGGTCTACGTGACCTTCGTCACAAGAAGCTGTTACGTAAGCGCTCGACTTCCCCGTGCTCCCGCGGTTCGTGGGAATACCCTTCCGAATGTTTCGAAATGCGGGACGTTGCCTGAAATGTGCCACCCCTAGCATCGATACACACCGAGCACCCAACGAAGGGAAGAGTAATGGGCGATCCTGTGCGCCAGCTTGACGAGGTCGACACGCCACCCACGAGCCCCCATGACGCCGCGCTGCCGGAGGCTTCCGGTTCCGCGCCGACGACCCATGCGGCACTCCTCGCCTGGGTGCGGGACGTGCAGCAGCTGACACAGCCTGCCGACGTCGTGTGGATCGATGGGTCCGAGGAGGAGAACAAGCGCCTCACGGACGGACTCGTGGAGGCCGGGACCTTCGTGCGGCTGAACCCCGAGACGTTCCCCAACTCCTTCGCCGCGTTCTCGGACCCCAAGGACGTGGCCCGGGTCGAGGAGCAGACGTTCATCTGCTCCAAGGACGAGAGGGAAGCGGGCTTCACCAACAACTGGATGGACCCCGCAGAGATGAAGGCCAAGCTCACGGGCCTGTTCTCCGGTGCCATGCGCGGGCGCACCATGTACGTCATCCCCTTCGTGATGGGCCACCTCGATGCCGAGGACCCGAAGTTCGGGGTCGAGATCACCGACAGCGCCTACGTGGTGACGTCCATGCGCATCATGGCGACCATCGGCTCCGCGGTCCTGGACCGCATGACCGAGCTCGACGCCGACTTCGTCCCGGCCCTGCACTCCCTGGGGGCACCGCTGGCCGAGGGTGAGGCGGATGTGCCCTGGCCGTGCAACGACGACAAGTGGATCGTGCATTTCCCCGAGGAGCGTTCCATCTGGTCCTACGGCTCCGGCTACGGCGGCAACGCCCTGCTCGGCAAGAAGTGCTACGCGCTGCGCATCGCCTCCGTGATGGCACGCGACGAGGGCTGGCTCGCGGAGCACATGCTGATCCTCAAGCTCACCTCCCCGCAGGACAAGACCTACTACCTGTCCGCGGCGTTCCCCTCCGCGTGCGGCAAGACCAACCTCGCGCTGCTCGACCCGACCATCGAGGGCTGGAAGGTCGAGACCCTCGGGGACGACATCACCTGGATGCGCTTCGGGAAGGAGGGCGAGCTGCGTGCCGTCAACCCCGAGGCGGGACTGTTCGGCGTCGCACCGGGAACCGGCTGGCACACCAACCCGAACGCCATGCGCGCCATCGCCAAGGGCAACTCCGTGTTCACCAACGTCGCGCTCACCGATGACGGCGGCGTGTGGTGGGAAGGCATGACCGAGGAGGTGCCGGCGCACCTGACCGACTGGCAGGGACGGGACTGGACGCCGGACATGGACCACCCCGCCGCGCACCCGAACGCCCGGTTCTGCACGCCCATCGACCAGATCGACATGCTGGCGGAGGAATTCAACCGGCCCGACGGCGTCGAACTCTCTGCGATCCTCTTCGGCGGCCGCCGCAAGACGACCATCCCCCTGGTCACGCAGTCACGCAACTGGGCCAACGGGATCTTCATGGGCTCCACGCTCTCCTCGGAGACCACGGCCGCCGCCGCCGGGGAAGTGGGCCGGGTCCGCCGGGATCCGATGGCGATGCTGCCCTTCATCGGGTACGACGCCGGGGACTACCTGCGGCACTGGCTGACCCTCAGTGCGGCGGCGGACCAGTCCCGCCTGCCCAAGATCTTCCTGGTCAACTGGTTCCGCCGCACCGCCTCCGGAGGCTTCGCCTGGCCCGGGTTCGGCGACAACTCCCGTGTCCTGAAGTGGGTCATCGAACGCCTCGAGGGCACCGCGGACGCCGTCGAGACCCCCATCGGGTACGTGCCCACCGGGGATGCCCTGGACCTCACCGGCCTGAACATGACCCCCGCCGAGGTCGAGGCCGCCGTCCACGTGGACGCCGTCGAATGGGCCCAGGAACTGGCGGGCATCGAGGAATGGTACGGCCGCTTCGGCGACTCCCTGCCCGAGGAGCTCAAGGGCCAGCTCGAGGAACTCAAGGAACGCTTCCACGCCGTCTGATCCGGTGCGCTGATCCCGTGCGCTGGTCCCGTCAGGGATCCGGCTCCCGGAGATGCGAAAGGCCCCTTCCACCCGGAAGGGGCCTTTCGCCGTTCTGCGCCCGGTCGTGCCGGGACGGCTACGCGCGGATCACGGCGAGGACGCGCTGGACGACCTCCTCGAGCGTCTCCGGGTCCACGGCTTCGGCATTGAGGCGGAGGTAGGGCTCGGTGTTCGAGGGGCGGAGGTTGAACCACCAGTTGCCGTGATCGGGCGTGAAGGTGAGGCCGTCGAGGTCGTCGACCACCACGCCGTCCTGCTCGAACTCGGCACGGGCCCGGGCGATCGAGCCCTGGAGGTCCGCCACCTTCGAGTTGACCTCGCCCGAGGAGAAGTAGGGCTCGTACTCGCGCCCGAGCTCCGAGAGCGGGCCGTCCTGCTCACCGAGGGCGGCCAGGACGTGCATGGCGGCCAGCATGCCGGTGTCGGCGTTCCAGAAGTCACGGAAGTAGTAGTGGGCCGAGTGCTCACCGCCGAACACCGCGCCCTCCTTGGCCATGACGGCCTTGATGAAGGAATGGCCCACGCGGGTGCGGACAGGGCGGCCGCCGTCGTGCCGGATCAGTTCGGGGACGGCCCGGGAGGTGATGAGGTTGTGGATGATCACGGGCTCGGACTCGCCGGCAGCCTGGGCACGTGCGATCTCCCGGCGCGCGACCATCGCGGTGATGGCACTCGGCGAGACCGGTTCGCCCTTCTCGTCGATGATGAAGCAGCGGTCCGCGTCGCCGTCGAACGCGATCCCGATGTCCGCGCCGTGCTCGACGACGGCGGCCTGCAGGTCGCGCAGGTTCTCCGGCTCCAGCGGATTGGCCGGGTGGTTGGGGAACGAGCCGTCGAGCTCGAAGTAGAGGGGGACGATCTCGAACGGCAGGGCCGGCAGGAGGCGGTCACCGAGGACGGCGGGAGTGGTCAGGCCCGCCATGCCGTTGCCGGCGTCGACCACGATCTTGAGCGGCCGGGACGAGGAGAGGTCCACCTGGGTGCGGAGGAACCGTGAATACTCCTCGAGGATGTCCCTCACGCTGGTCTCGCCCCGGACCTCGACGGCGGGGATCGTGCCCTGTGCGAGGTAGCGTTCGGCCCGTTCCTGGACGTCCTTGAGGCCGGTCTCGGACGAGACGGGGACCGCTCCGGGGCGCGTCATCTTCATGCCGTTGTACTGGGCGGGGTTGTGGCTGGCGGTGAACGTCACGCCGGCCGCGTTCAGGGTACCGCTGGCGTAATACAGCTCGTCCGTGGAGATGAGGTCGAGGAGGACGACGTTCGCACCGCGCAGGGTCGCGCCGTCCGAGAATGCCTTCGAGAATTCGGGGGACGACGGGCGCATGTCACCGCCGACGAGGATGGTTTCCCCTGCGAGTTCCAGCGAGTCCACGAAGGCTGCTCCGACCGCGCGGACCGAGTCCACCGTGATGGTCTCGCCGACGATGCCGCGGACGTCGTACGCCTTGAAGGATGCAGAAAGATCGAAGGTTGTATTCACGTTCCGAAGTGTATCGGGTGGTGTCCGGGCGCGGGCCGTCCACAGGGGCGACCCGCCCGCAGGAAGTGGGGGAGGCTGCTGGGATACTGGGGAAATGTCGCCGACCACCACACTCAACGAGCAAGCAACCGCCCTCCTGCACACCCTCGTCGGGTCACCGGACGCGCAGTTCCACGAGGGGCAGTTCGAGGCCATCGAGGCCCTCGTCGAGGGCGGGCGGCGTGCGCTCGTCGTCCAGCGGACGGGGTGGGGCAAGTCCGCCGTGTACTTCGTGGCGAGCCTGCTGCTGCGCGCTCGGGGTGCGGGTCCCACACTGATCGTCTCGCCGCTGCTGGCGCTCATGCGGGACCAGGTCGCCGCCGCGGCTCGGGCAGGCGTCCGTGCGGAAGCGATCAACTCGGCCAACCAGACCGAGTGGCAGGAGATCACCGCCAAACTGCAGGCCAACGAGGTGGATGTCCTCCTCGTCTCACCCGAGCGCCTCAACAACCCGGCCTTCCGGGAGCTGTACCTGCCCGAACTCATGCGGCGCACCGGCCTGCTCGTCATCGACGAGGCGCACTGCATCTCCGACTGGGGGCACGACTTCCGGCCGGATTACCGGCGCCTGCGCGAACTGATCCTGGGGCTCCCGCAGGGCGTTCCCGTGCTGGCGACCACGGCGACGGCGAACTCCCGCGTGGTGAAGGACGTCGAGGAACAGCTCGGCGCAGGCGGCACGGATGTCTTCACGCTGCGCGGCGAGCTGGCGCGCAAATCGCTGCGGCTCGGGGTGCTCCGCCTGCCGAGCCCGCGGTCGCGTCTCGCCTGGCTGCTGACGCACCTGTCCGACCTGCCGGGCAGCGGCATCATCTACGCCCTGACGGTCTCGGCCGCGGAGGACACCGCCCGCCTGCTGCGCGAGAACGGGCATGCCGTCCGTGCCTATACGGGCCGCACCGACCCGGCGGACCGCGAGGCCGCGGAGTCGGCCCTCAAGAACAACGAGGTGAAGGCACTCGTGGCTACGAGCGCCCTCGGCATGGGCTTCGACAAGCCCGACCTCGGCTTCGTGGTGCACCTCGGCGCCCCGTCCTCACCTGTCGCCTATTACCAGCAGGTGGGACGCGCCGGCCGCGGGACGCCGAACGCCGATGTCCTTCTGCTGCCCGGCGCGGAGGACCGCGACATCTGGGAGTACTTCGCCACCGCGTCGATGCCCTCCCAGGATGCCGCACTGCGGGTCCTCGACGCACTGGAACCCGGTGTCGTCCTGTCCACGCCGGCGCTCGAGACGCGCGTCAACCTGAAGCGCTCGCCCCTCGAACTCCTCCTCAAGGTGCTCGACGTGGACGGTGCGGTCCGCAAGGTCACCGGCGGGTGGGAGAGCACCGGCGAACCCTGGACCTATGATGCCGAGCGGTACCGCCGCATCAGCGAGGCCCGCATCGTGGAGCAGCGGGCGATGCTGGATTACGAGAACACCCCGGGCTGCAGGATGGAATTCCTGGCGAGGTCCCTCGACGATCCCGCCGCGACGCCCTGCGGTCGCTGCGACAACTGCGCGGACCCCTGGTACTCCGACGAGGTGGCGCACGAGGCGTCCGACTCCGCGAGCCAGGCGCTCAGCAGGGTGGGCGTGGAGCTGGAGCCGCGCGGCCAGTGGCCCAGCGGCATGGACAAGCTGGGTGTGCCCCTCAAGGGGAAGCTCAAGCCGGGTGAGGTCAGCCTGCCCGGCCGGGCCCTGGCCCGCCTGACGGATCTCGGCTGGGGCAACCGGCTCCGGGAGCTGATGGCGGACGCGACGCCCGACGCACCGCTGGATCCGGCGATCGTCGAGGCCGTGGTGCGGGTCCTGGCGCAATGGGGCTGGGACGAGCGGCCCGTCGCCGTGGTCAGCGTGCCGTCACGGCGGCGTCCGCAACTCGTCGGATCCCTGGCGCAGGCGCTCGCCGGGGTGGGGCGGATCCCCTATCTGGGGCAGTTGACCACGCCGCACGGCTTCCCGCAGGGCCAGCCCGGAGGCAACAGTGCGTTCCGCCTCGCCTCCGTCTGGGACCACTTCGCCGTTCCGCCGGAGGGTGCCGCCTGGTTCGCAGCGAACCCCGGACCGGTCCTGCTCGTGGACGACTTCGCCGACAGCCGGTGGACCATCACCGGGGCGGGCAGGGCACTGCGTGCTGCAGGAGCCTCGGGTGTGCTTCCGTTCGCCCTGGCGCTGAAGGCCTAGCCGGACGGCTTCCGGGGCGACGGGGCCGGTACGAGAGGGGCCGGAACGCAAAGGACCCCCTGTTTCCAGGGGGTCCGTTCGCGGAGACGGGGGGATTTGAACCCCCGGTAGGCTTTAGGCCCACACTTCATTAGCAGTGAAGCCCATTCGGCCGCTCTGGCACGTCTCCATCGGCTATCTCTAGCCTCCCAAGGTTACCCAGAAGGGGAGGGCAAGAGCAAAACGCCCCATCCCGTCGCGGCCGTGCCGCGCACGCGCCCGCAGGACCGCGCCGCAGGAACGATCCGCCGGAACGATCCGTCAGAGCGAACCGGTGAGTGCGCGCCACAGGAACTCGAAGCTCATGGCATGCATCCTCGCCGCCTGCCGGTTGTCGGACGCGCCGGCATGTCCACCCTCCAGCGCCTCATGGAACCAGACGTTCTGGACGCCCAGATCCTTCATCCTCGCCGCCATCTTGCGGGCCTGCACGGGGCCCACCCGGTCATCACTCGTCGCCGTCCAGATGAGGGTCTTGGGATACGCCACGTCGTCCCGGAGGAGGTGATAGGGCGAGAACGTCTGCACGTACTCCCATTCCTCGGGCTTGTCCGGGTCGCCGTACTCGGCGATCCAGGAGAACCCGGCAGACAGCTTCGTGTAGCGGCGCATGTCCAGCAACGGGACCCCGCACGAGATCGCGCCGAACAGGTGCGGGTACGTGGTGAGCATGTTGCCGACCAGCAGCCCTCCGTTGCTCCGGCCGGTGCAGCCCAGCAGCGCGGGCGAAGTGACACCCCGCTGCACCAGGTCGCCGGCGATGGCCGCGAAATCCTCGTAGGCGCGGTGGCGGTTGGAGTGCAGGGCGGCGGAATGCCACCGCGGTCCGTACTCTCCTCCACCCCGGATGTTCGCCAAGACGTAGACGCCGTGCCTGCCGTCCTCCGTCACGCGTTCGAGCCACCCCCGGCCGATCACACCGCTGTAGGCGGGGGTCATCGAGTGCTCGAACCCGCCGTAGCCGGACAGCAGGGTGGGGTTGCCGCCGTCGAGCTGCAGGTCCTTCGACGCGATCTGGAAATAGGGAACCCGTGTGCCGTCGCTCGACACCGCGAAGTGCTGCTCGACGCTGTACCGGTCCTCCGCGAAGTAGGACGGTGAGGACTTCACGGCGGTGGAGTCCCCGCCGATGGTGCCGCGGTACAGCGTCGACGGGGTCAGGAAGCCGGTGGCGACGAGCCAGTAGTCGTCGCCGGCGTCCTCGTCCTCGTCGCCGACCGCGTACGCATCCACCGAGTGGAGGGGCGGGCAGGCGTCCAGGACGTCGGCGGCCCAGTCCCTCGCCGGGTCGACGATGCGGATCTCGGAGGACACGTCGTGGAGCAGGTTGAGCAGGAGGTGGTTGCGTGTCCAGCTCCAGGACTGGAGCGAGGTCGAGGCCTCCGGGGCGAAGACCGTCACGAAGGAGCGGTCCCCGCCGAGGAAGGAGGCGAGGTCGATGACGAGCAGGGATCCCGCTCCGTACGTGCTGCCCCCGGTGATCCAGTCCGTGCGGGGCCGGACGATCAGCCATTGCCGGTGCAGGGAGATGCTGGCGTCCTCGGGGACCTCAATGAGGCGCCACCCGCCGTCCTGCCGCAGGTAGGTCCGGCGGGTGTAGAAGTCGATGGTGTCGACGGCGAGGTCACGCTCGAAGCCGGGCGTCGGATCGTGCACCACGAGGGCCATCATGTGGTCCCGATCCACCTCGAAGTACTGCTCGGCCGCCGCGAGGTCCCCGCCGCGCGGCAGGATCCGGACGGTCCGGGGGTAGGAGCTGGACGTCATGGAGCCCGGACCGAAATCCGTGCCCACGTACAGGGCGTCCGGGCCGGCCCAGCTGATCCGGCTCTTCGCCGTCGGGATGTCGAAGCCGTCGTCGACGAAGGCCAGCCTGCCGAGGTCGAACTCGCGGTAGCGCGTCGCGTCCCCACCGTCCGGGGAGAGGGCGACAAGGACCCGTTCGTGGGGCGCGCCCTCAGCCGGACGAAGGAAGAGGGCGCCGGCCCACACCCACTCCGTTCCCTCGGCGGCGCTCAGCGCATCCACGTCGAGCAGGAGTTCCCACGCGGGCTCCGCCGAGGCGTAGCTGTCCCACGTGGTGCGGCGCCACATGCCCTGCCTGTGCTCGGCGTCCCGCCAGAAGTTGTAGTAGAAGTCGCCGTGCTTGCCCGCCATCGGGATGCGGTCGGTGGAGTCGAGCACCTCGAGGATGCTCCGCTCGCGCTGCTCGAAGTCCGGCGTCACGAGGGCGTCCTCGGTCAGCGCGTTCTCGGCGCGTACCCACGCGAGCTGCCGGTCGCCGTAGATGTCCTCGAGCCAGAGAAAGGGGTCGTCCGTTGTCGCGGTGGTCTCCGTCGCGTGCGTCATGGGCCCATCCTATGCAGGGCGCGGGAAGCACAGCACCGCGAAGAAGTCCCTGGCCGGCCGGGGGCAGCGGCCGCGTTGGATAGTCTTGACGGGTGAAGAACCAGGAGGCAACGCAGGTCGCCATCGTCGGAGGCGGGCCCCGCGGCACCTCGGTGGTGGAGCGACTGATCGCGAGGCATCGAGCTCTCGGTGACGCTGCTCCGGACATCGTCATACACCTCATCGAGCCCCACGAGCCCGGTCCCGGGCACATCTGGAGGACCGACCAGTCGCGGCTCTTCCTGATGAACACTCCGTGCCTCTACCCCACCGTGGTGCCGGTCGGCTCCGTCGCCGGGAGTGTCGCCGCAGGACCGGTGGCGCTGTCCTTCGACGAATGGCGCGCTCGCGGCAGGGAAGGACTCGTTCCCGGCCTCGATGACTCGGACGTCGAGGAGTCCACGAGGCTCGCCTCGAGGGACTTCCCGAGCAGGGCACTGTACGGGCGGTATCTCACCTGGGTGTTCGGCGAACTGGTGCGACAGGCCGGGCCCGGGGTCAGTCTGGTGCACCACCGCAAGGAAGCCGTCGGCATGGCGCCTGCCGGTGATGACGCCGGTGACTTCAGCGGTGACTTCAGCGGCGCCGGCGGTGACCCCAGCGGTGACTCCGGCGCGGATGCGAGGAACGGCCGCGGCGCTGCAGCCG
The DNA here is from genome assembly GCF_054510855.1 of Arthrobacter rhamnosi. Lineage (NCBI taxonomy): Bacteria > Bacillati > Actinomycetota > Actinomycetes > Micrococcales > Micrococcaceae > Arthrobacter > Arthrobacter rhamnosi. The sequence continues at coordinate 135,533 of NZ_JBTNDT010000008.1, forward strand.
GGGCCGCGCGGCGTTGGCGGATCGTCCTCGACGACGGGTTCCAGCTCGAGGTCGACGATGTCGTCCTGGCTGTCGGCCACCTCGCCGCCACGCTCACCCCCGAGCAGGAGAAGCTGCAGGACGCTGCAGCCCGCTACGGGCTGCAGTACTGGGCGCCCGCTGTTCCGGCGGACGTCGCCTGGCACCGGCTGCCCGCCGGGAAGACGGTGCTGATCCGCGGGCTCGGGCTCAACTTCTTCGACGCGATGATCCAGCTGACGGAGGGCCGTGGGGGACGGTTCTCGCAGCGGGACGACGGCCGGCTGGACTACGAGGCATCCGGCAGGGAGCCCCGGCTCGTCGCGGCCTCGCGGCGCGGGGTGCCGTATCGGGCGAAGGCCGAGCTCGACTCCTACATCCCCCGCAGTGTCACACTGCGCTTCTGCACACCCGACCGCGCGCTCGCGTTCCGGCGATCGGGCGTCCAGCCGGGCTTCGATCACGACATCTGGCCCCTGCTGCACCGTGACGTGCTGTGGGCCTACTACTCGACGCTATGCCGTACCGAGGCACGGGTGCTGCAGTCCTGCGACGCATTGCTCGAGGAACTCGACGGGGCCCTTGCCCTGGAGGGCTCCGGGTGGGAGGCCGCAGCCGGTGCCGTCGTCGCGCGCCGGGTGCCGGAGGACCTGCGCCTGGACGTCGAAGCCCTCGCGCACCCGTTCGCCGGGCGCCGCTTCGAGGACGGCGAGGAGTTCGCCGCGGCCGTGCTCGCCTATCTCGACGCCGATGCCGCCGGTTCCGCCCGTGGCGAGGACGATCCGCTCAAGATGGCGATCGGGGCCATGAATGCCGGCCGGTCAGTCATCAAGCAGGCGGTGGCGGACGGCGGTATCTCCGCGACGTCATGGAACGCCGAACTGCGGGGATGGTTCGAACCACTCGTCGAGGGTCTCGCGAGCGGACCGCCACCGGTGCGCATCGCCCAGCTCGCGGCGCTCGTCCGCGCCGGGATCGTGCGCTTCGTCGGGCCGAACCCGAGTTTCGGCTTCGACCCGGACGAGGGACTCTTCCGCGCCACGTCTCCCTGGGTCCATGGCGATTCGTTCTCGGGGCGCTACCTCGTGGAGGCGATGATGCCCGCCAACCGGATCTCGACGAGTCTGTCCCCGCTCATGCGCAACCTCCTGGCCACGGGCACCGTCCGGCCCAGGACCTCGATGGCCGAGGACGGAGTGCCGGTGACCTCAGCAGGGCTCGACGTCTCCGCTCCTCCCTACCGCGCCGTCGACCGTAGCGGGAAGGAACAGGAATCGCTCTTCGTGATAGGTCTCCAGCTCGCATCGGTGCAGTGGGGAACGGCCATCGCGGCGGAGGCCGGAGCACCCCTGGAGGCGGGTGGCAGGACCCTGCTGGACGCCGACGCGATCGCAGGCGCCATCCTGACGCGGGCCGCAGCCGCCTGACACGCCCCTCCGGGAACCGGACGCGGCACGGTGCTCCCGGATCCGGTGCCGAAAAAGGGGACCTTCACCATGCCGGTGAAGGTCCCCTCGATTCTGCGGGCTGGAGCCCGGCGGTCTACCTAGCCCTCGAGGCAGCGGTGGTAGTTCGCCAGGTGGGCACGGTAGCTCGCCCAGCTGCCGTTGTTCGCCCCCTCGGCAGGCAGGGCCGGCTCGGAGCAGGCGGGCTTGCCCGGCTTGATGGGTTTGCCGGGCTTCTCCGGCTTGCCCGGCGTGGGCGGTTCGACCGGAGGAACCGCTTCGACCGTGACCGGAAGAGTCACCGTCGTCCCGCTGGGTGCCGCCGTCAGGACGATGCGTCCCTGCCCGCTCGCAGTGGCCGGAACGGTGAGGCTCACCGTGGCGCTCCCGCCCGTGACGGGGACGGAGCCCAGCGGCGTCGTGGTGCCATCGGCGGCCACGAAGCCGGCAGCCAGCGTGGTGTTGACCGGGCTGCCCAGTGACGTCAGGTCCAGCTTCGACACGGCGAAGGACACGGCGGCGCCTGCCTTCACCGTGGTCGGAGCGCCCTGCACCTGGACGGTGCGACGGTCGAAGGACGGCGACAGCGGGCTGTTGGCCCGGATGTAGTCGATCCAGGCGTCCCGGTCCACCAGTCCGGAGTCGCGGGTGTCGGTCCCTTCACGGAACACCGTGAAGTTGTCGCCACCCTGGGCCAGGAAACTGAAGGTTCCGATCCTGTAGTCCTTGGCGGGATCGAGGGGCGCGCCGTCGATCAGGACCGAGGTGATCCTCGAGCCCCGTGCCAGCGTCGGGTCGTAGGTGACGCTCACGTTGTCCGACAGTCCGAGTGCCAGGAAGGCCCTCGAGCTGCCGTCCGGCTGCCACTGCTGCTCGAGCATCGCCTTGAACTCCGCACCGGTCAGGGTGGTCGTCCAGAGGTTGTTGACGAACGGCAGCACCGCATTCGCCTCTGCGAAGGTCACGACGCCGTCTGGTGCGTAGTAGAGCTCATTGCGGAGCCCGCCCGGATTGACGACGCCGATCTGCGCTCCGCCACGTTCGGCGGGGGAGAGGCTGGCCCGCAGGGAGTCGGCCACGAGATTGCCCAGCGTCGACTCCGAGGTGCGGTCATCCCGCGTGGTGCCGGTGAAGGCTGTCGTGATGTCCCCGGTGACCGACCCGACGGGCCGGCTGCCGATGACCGACGCCTGCGCGATGGCCGCGTCGACGATGCTCTTGACCTCGGCGACCCTCGGGAAGGCGCCCACGAGCGCGGCGTCCGCGTCGGTGGTCCGGGCGACGTTGCGGGCCGTGTAGGACTCGACGTCTCCGGTGGTGGTGTCGACGGTCAGTGTGATCTGGCCGATGAACTCACCGTAGGAACCGGTCTGCAGGATCGGGCGAGTCTCGCCGGAGGCCCCAGGAACGGGTGCATCCCAGGCGTACTGCTTGTGCGTGTGGCCCGTGAAGATCGCGTCCACCAGCGGGGTCGTCTCCGTGACGATCCGGGCGAACGAACCGCCGGCGGCGATCTCCTGCTCGAGCGTCGCGCCCTCGACGACGCCGTCGCCGGCGCCCTCGTGGTACTCGGCGACGATGACATCGGCGAGGCCCTGATCCTCGATCTCCTCCGCGACGCGGTTGACCGCTTCCACGGGGTCGCCGAAGTCGACGTTCGCGATGCCGCCGGGACTGACGAGCGTCGCCGTCTCCTCGGTGACGACGCCGATCACTGCGACATCGACGCCGTCGACGGTGATGATCGAGTATTCATCCAGTGCGGGCTCGGTGGTGCCCTTGGTGTAGACATTCGCACCGAGATAGGGGAAGTCCGCCGTGTCGGCGACGCGTCCGGTCAGGTCCCCGAAGCCCCTGTCGAACTCGTGGTTGCCCACGGCCGACGCCCGGAGGTCCAGCGCGTCGAGGACATCGAGGGTCGGCTGATCGTCCTGGAGGGCGGAGGCGAACAGCGACGCACCGATGTTGTCACCGGCCGAGAGGAAGGCCGTCTTGTCCTCGCCGAACTCGGCGCGCAGCTTCTCGACCGTCCCCGCGAACCGGACCGTGTTGGCGTCGATCCGACCGTGGAAATCGTTGATGTTGAGCAGGTTGAGCTCCGCGGTCGTGTCGGCCGGTGCCAGGTCCATGCCGACGACCACGGGGTCGTGGTCGCTGGCGCGATACGGGTCGGCCACGTAGTAGTCGGTGACGTTGTTGTTGAAGCGGCTGTACTCGAGGGCGACCGACTCCACCGAGTTGATGTTCCACGTGTCCACGCCCGTGACGGTGGCGTCCGCCGCCGGTGACGCAAGGATGTGGTCGAGGGATCCGCTGAGGCCCGAGAAGACGTAGGAGTACTTGCCGTCCTTCTTGCCCTGGTCGACATACTCGGCGTCGTAGAGGACCTGCATGGGATCCTCCATCGTGTAGGCGTTGAAGTCGCCGGTCAGGAAGACCCTGTCGGTCTTCGCCGCCGCCTTCATGGAGTCGGCGAAGCCCACGAGGGCCTGTGCCTGGGCGACGCGCGCGGCGTTCCAGGCGCCCTGGCCGTCACCGGTATCGGTGTTGCCGCCGGAGCTCGGGCCGGAGCCCTTGGACTTGAGGTGGTTGACGATCGCGAGGAAAGTCTCCGCGTCGCTGCCGCCGACCGGCTTGAAGGCCTGTGCGAGGGGCTTGCGGGCATTCGAGAACGCCACGGTGTCGTTGAGGATGACCGACTCGCCGACGGGTTCCGCGACGGCCTTCTTGTAGATCAGTGCGGTGCGGATGAAGTCCTCGTCGGCGAGGGCGGGGACGGCCGCGGGGGAGCGGACGTAGTCCCAGGTGCCGGGGGCCTTCTCGTTCAGCGCCTCGACGAGGGTGGCGAGGGCGAAGTCGCGGTCCTTGCCGAACTTGGCGGAGTTCTCGACCTCCATGAGGGTGACGACGTCGGCGCCGAGGCCATTGATCGCGGCGACGATCTTCGCTTCCTGGCGCTCGAGGTTCTCCTTGTTCGCGGCGCCGCGGGAGTCGCAGCCGCCGTCGACGGTGATCGGGTTGCCCGCGCGGTCCGTGAAGTACTTGCACCCGGCGAGCTCCTCGCCGGTGGTGGGGAAGTAGTTCAGCACGTTGAAGGAGGCGAGCTTCAGGGAGCCGCCGACAGGCTGGGGCGCGGCCGGGCGTTCGCCGGCGAACTGCACGGGCTGAGCGTCGGGGTTCGCGCCGTCCAGTTCAGCAAGCGGCTGGAACTTCCATGCGCTGTTGCGGTAGTCGAGGATCACCGGCGAGGTGAACGCGGCGCTGTAGCCCACGCTGACCGGCTGGGACGCCGTGAGGTACGGGAGTACCTTGCCGCGGTTGGCCTGCGCGAAGAAGTTGGTCGTGGCGCCGTCGTCGAGCCGGACGCTCCGGGCCGCGTTGTCGGCGACGACCGCTGCGTTCTCCGGGGTGCCCGGACGCGCGACGTCGGTGGGCTGGAGGAGGCGCTCGGTACCGGCCGCGAGGGTGACCTCGCCGTACTGGTTGAGCGTGTAGTTGTCGGCGACCGTGTAGGCGCCGGCGGGCTGGAAGAGCATGCCCTCGACGGCTTCCCGTGCGGCGTCGGTGGCGGGCAGGGCGATGCTGGAGGCCTTGGGCTCCTCGGCTGCCTCGGTGAGCTTCATGGTGCCGCCGGCGGGGACGGTGAGCTGTGTCAGGTTGAAGAACTCCCCGGCGGTGCCGGTGACCTCCACGTAGTCACCCACGGCCACGGACGCGACCGTGTCGGGGGAGAAGACGAAGAGTGCGTCCGACGCGGTCTGGTCGGCTGCTGCCGAGCTGCCCGCCGTCTGGAGGTAGAAGCCGGCGAATCCGCCCGTGGGGTAGGCCGCGGTGACCTTGCCGCGCGTGGTGACCGTCTGGCCGGAGAGCGGCGTGGCGGTCCCGGTGCCCTGGATGTCACGGATGGGGACCACCGCGCCCGGCGTGGGAGGAGCCGTCGGAGTGGGCGTGGGCGTCGGTGTGGAGCCGGCGGCCGACGCGCTGTTCATCGGCGTCGTGTCCTGCAGCGTGAAGTCGGCACCGTTGTCGTCCGTGTCGGCGAAGCCGGTGCGGTTGGCGGACTTCGTGCTTCCGGCGCCGGGTGTCGGTGCGGCCGTGCCCTCGAACGCGTTGGCCGTGCCATAGCCCAGGGCATCGACGACGCCGGGCGTACCGACGATGCTGCCGATACGGAGGGCGCCGACGGTCGCGGCCTGATCGGACAGCACGAGGACGCCGCCCGCGGCGCCGGGGTTGAGGCCCGTCGCGAGGTCAGGGGTGGGCAGGGCGGACCCGGCCGTGCCGTTGGAGCCGCCCTGGACCAGGAAGTAGCCCTTGGCCGGGATGATGCCCCGGAGTGCGGTCGCAGCGGGTGTCGCGGTGGACCCCGGCGCACGGTACTGCAGCGACCACCCGTCGAGGCTCACCGGTGCGTCGGTCGGGTTGTAGAGCTCCACGTACTTGTTGGTGAACGGCGTCCCCGCGGAGCCACCCGACAGATAGGCCTCGTTGATGATGACGCCGGTGCCCGCGGCAGATGCCGTTGCCGGTGGTGTCTCCACGGCGTTGGCCGGCAGTGCGATCATCGGTGAGGCGATCAGCCCCACCGACAGCGCCGCACCGAGCGCTCCCTTCCATGACGAATAAACCATTCGTTCGTTCTTCTCCTTGACGAAGGCTGCCCAGCAGCCGCGAGTGAAGCCCGCCGACCCTCGATGGGTGGCGTGTTGGCAGAAGCACCCTATGTGACACAGGTGACAATTCCGTCCCCGGGAGGAGCCAACCAGAACATCGTTAACAATGGGTTACTAAAAAGCCAGAGGGCCCGGAACATCAGGAGTTATCGGTGGGGATCCGTGGACGCATCGCACTGTCGACCCGCGTCCTCGGGCATTCCGTCCACTGGAGTGTCCTCCGCATCATGCGTTCCCGACGCAGCACGGGTCTCCCGGTCGGTGTCCGCTTCCTGCCGAAAAGGAAGGAGGCCCCGCCATGCGGGGCCTCCTGATGAGCGGAAGGTAAGGGATTCGAACCCTTGAGACGGGGTGACCGCCCACTGGTTTTCAAGACCAGCTCCTTCGGCCGCTCGGACAACCTTCCCGCCGCTAGTGTTTCACGAAGGGCGGTGACGCCCAAATACCGAGGGACTGGAGGATCGCATGCGCGCAGTGGTGATCGAGGGGGCAGGTGGGCCGGAGGTCCTCTCCGTGCAGGAGGTCGACGATCCGGTGCCGGGCGCGGGCGAGGTACTCATCGACGTCGTCGCGGCCGGGCTGAACCGGGCCGATGTGCAGCAGCGGCGCGGCTATTACCCGCCGCCCGCGGGTGCGTCCGCTGTGCCCGGTCTCGAGGTGTCCGGCACCATCGCGGACGCGGGCAACTCACAGTTCGCCGAAGGGGACGCCGTCGTCGCCCTGCTCGCAGGTGGAGGGTACGCGGAGAAGGTGGCGGTGCCGGCCGGGCAGGTGGTCCGGGCACCGGAGGGCGTGGGCCTCGTCGAGGCCGCCGCGCTTCCCGAGACCGCCGCGACCGTGTGGTCGAACCTCGTCCTGCAGGCCGGCCTCGCGCCGGGCGACGACGTCCTGATCCACGGGGCGTCCGGTGGCATCGGCGTGATGGCCATCCAGGTGAGCCTCGCACTGGGAGCGGTGCCGCATGTGACCGCCGGTTCCGCCGCGAAGCTCGATGTCGCCCGTTCCCTCGGCGTACGGACCCTCGTCAACTACCGGGAGCAGGACTTCGTCCAGGAGCTGATGGCGGCGACCGACGGCCGGGGTGCCGACGTCATCCTCGACGTCGTGGGCGCGAAATACCTGGCACGCAACATCCAGGCCCTCGCCACCGGCGGACGGCTCGTCGTCATCGGACTGCAGGGCGGAGCGACGGCCGAGCTCGACCTCGGAGCGCTCATGGGCAGGCGGGCGAGCATCGCGGGAACCACCCTCCGGGCACGACCCGTCGCCGAAAAGGCAGCCATCATGGCAGCGGTGCGCGAGAGCGTCTGGCCGCTCGTGGCGACCGGTGCCGTCCGGCCGTTCGTGGACCGGACCTTCCCCCTGGCGCAGGTGGCCGAGGCCCACACCTACTTCGATGCCGGGGAGCACACCGGCAAGATCCTGCTGCTCATGCCCTAGGAGCACCGCGCACGGCCACTGCGGGCGATGTGCCCGGAGACTCCTGCCCGTGGGACGAAACGACCCGGTCAGCGGATGCCTCGCCGATTAAACTGGGGAGAGCACTCCTGGCCCTTCCGGGCCGGCACAACCAAGGTGGTACCGATGCTGCTGTCCGTCCTGCAGGCCCACGCCGACGTCCTGAACGTCAAGGCGAATCTCCGGACCATCGACGAGGCCGCCGGGCGCGCCTCGCAGGCAGGGGCGGACATCCTCCTGACACCGGAGCTCTTTCCGGTCGGGTACGCACCCCGGCGGCTCGCCGCCGAGCTGGATCCTGCGGTGCTGCCGGAGGTTCGGCAGCGCCTCGCCGGGATCGCGCGGCGGCACGGCATCGGCCTGGTGTACAGCCTTCCCGCCACACCCGAGCAGCCCGAAGGCAGCTCCGACGGCAGCTCCAACGGCAATGGGTGGCAGATCACGGCCACCCTCCTGGACGCCGCCGGGGTCCAGGTCCTCCACTACGGGAAGGTCCACCTCTTCGGCGCGGAGGAGCGTGCAGCGTTCGTCCCCGCCCAGGATCCTCCCGGCGTCGTCGAGTTCAAGGGAGTCCGGACGTCCCTGCTGATCTGCTACGACGTCGAGTTCCCCGAGGCAGTGCGGGCCGCGGCCACGCGGGGCGCGGAGCTGCTGCTGGTGCCGACCGCCCTGTCCGCCGGGTTCGAGTCCGTGCCGCAGGTAATCATCCGGTCCCGGGCCCTGGAGAGCCAGCTCGTCGTGGCGTACGCGAACCACAGCGGCCGCGAGGACGTGTACGACTTCGAGGGCGGAAGCGTCATCGCCGGGCCGGATGGCTCCCTCCTGGCCGCGGCCGGACACGCCCCCACCCTCCTGTTCGCCGAGATCGCACCGGACGCTGTGCGCGCCGCGCGCGACGGCGTCCCCTACCTCAGGGAGCGCCGCCCCGAGGTGTACAGGACCTGGGAGAACAGCGCCTGAGCACACGGGGCCTTCCGCGGAAGGCCCCGTGTCGTTCCTCGTCGGGATGCCCCTATTGCCCGGGCGGCGGAGCGGGCCTAGTCCGTCTCCGGGCCGGAGCAGTACTCGCAGCGGGGCGTGCAGGGCGCATCCGCCGGCGGGGTGCCGTCGTCGGCGGGCGCCGGGGGGTTCGCTGCGGGAGCGGGGAGGACGGACGACAGCATGGGGGAGCCTTTCGTTCGGGGGGTGTTGCCGGCACGCTGATGACGAGGTCAGTCGAGGCTGATCGGCCCGATCGCGTCGAGCAGGTCCCCGGGACCGGGATTGCCCGGTGCGGACGACCCGCCCAGGTGGTTCACCACGCCCCACACCGCGTTCAGGCCCGTCGTCACGGCGCCTTCCGCCCAGCCGGCGGTGAAGGAGATGTCGTCACCGGCCAGGAAGATGCCGCGCTGGCCCTCCGGGAGGGCGTCCTGCTTGAAGTGCGTGAACAATCGCTGCTGGTACCGGTAGTGGCCCGGCAGGTTCGCCTTGAAGGCGCCCATGAAGTTCGGATCCGCCTCCCATGAGACGGTGATGGGCTGTCCCACGATATGGCCGGCGATGTCCACGCCCGGGTAGATCTGCTCCAGCGAGTGCAGCATGAGTTCCACGCGCTCGTCCGCGTCCAGGGCCAGCCACTTCAGGGCGTCATCGTTCCAGGTGTAGGACAGCAGGATGACGGCCGGCTTGTCCGGTCCGTTGTCCAGCAGGTAGGTGGCGCGGTTCAGCCGGTCGGTGAGGGTCATGGACAGGACTTCCTGGCCCGTCTCCGGGTCGATGTCCTTCCAGAAGGGCCGGTCCACCATCACGAAGGTCTTCGACGACTGCATATAGTGCGACCGTTCCATCGCGGTCCAGAGGTCGGCAGGGAACAGCGCTTCCTGGGTGTGGATCCGGGTGGACAGCAGCCAGGACTGGCACGTGGTCACGACGGCCGGGTAGCTGGCCTCGCGACCCCACCGTTCGCGGACGCGCAGGTCGCCGTCGGGGTCCCGGCTGATCCTGCCCACGGCGCCGTGGGGTGAACCCGAGTGCAGGGACGCGAGGGAGGTCCCCTCCGGCCAGTGCCTCATCCCCGACGGCGCGTGGTGCCACAGGGCCTCCGGCAGGCGCTGCGCTCCTCCGCGGATGAGGCGGTGCTGGTCGTCCGCGTCCGTGTACACCACCCGGAGGATCTCCAGGATGGAGTTGGGGAAGTCCGTGTCCCAGCCTCCGGTGCCGAAGCCCACCTGCCCGAAGGCCTCCCGATGGGCGAAGCCTGCCTCCTTGAAGGCCTTGCTCGCGGCGATGAAGCCGTAGAAGGTCTGCTCGTCCATTCGCGGCAGCAGGTCGTTCCAGAGTTCCTTGATCCGGACCGTGTCCCGCGAGCGGATGGCATCCTGCATCTCGGTGAACCTGGCGCCGTCGTTGATCGCTGCCTTCCAGGCGTCGGCCACCTCCTGGAAGAAGGGGGGAAGGTCCTCCGGTGTGGTGGCGTAGTGCTTCTTGCCGGCCAGTTCGATCACGGTGCTGGAGGAGGCCGACGAGAGCGGGTTGGGGAAGTCCTCGGTCTCCACTCCCAGCAGGTCCACGTAGTGGTAGAAGGCCCTGCCGGATACGGGGAAGCGCATGCCTCCCAGGTCCGCCACGACGCCGGGCGCCGCGGGGAAGGCCGCTGTCCGGAGGCGTCCACCGATCTGGTCCGCCTCGTAGACCACCGGCCGCAGCCCCAGCTTCATCAGCTCGTAGGCCGTGACGAGGCCGGAGAGGCCGGCGCCGATGACCGCGACCTCGGTACCGAGCAGTTCCTCCGGGACCGACCCCAGGCCGTCGGGATGGGCGAGGTAGTGGTCGTAGCTGAACGGGAAGTCCGGGTTCAGCATGGTGATCGGGGAGGCCGCCTTGCGGGCGGCGGCGAGATCGTCGGCCGGGAGTTCGGTGGCGGTGGTCACGGGTGCGTCTCCTGCAGGGTCGAGGGCTTGGCGGTCAGTGTGCGGTAGTCCAGTTCGCTGAGGGCCGCGACCTTGGAGTTCCGGCGTCCGTAGCCGACGTAGATGCCGATGCCCACGAGCATCCACACACCGAAGACGAGCCACGTGGCGGCGCCGAGGTTGGCCATCAGGTAGGCGCACATCAGCGTTCCCAGGATGGGTGTGACGGGGTAGAACGGGACGCGGAAGCTGCGCGGGAGGTCCGGCCGGTTGCGGCGCAGGTAGACTACCGCGACGTTGACCAGCGCGAAGGCGAAGAGGGTGCCGATGCTGGTGGCGTCGGCAAGCTCTCCGAGCGGGACCAGTCCCGCGGTCACGGCGACGACGGTGCCGACGATGAGCGTTCCGGCGACGGGTGTCCCCGTCCGGCGTGAGACACGCCCGAAGACGGGCGGAACGAGTCCGTCGCGGGACATCGACAGGAGGATGCGTGTCTGGCCGTACAGGACGGTCAGCACGATGCTCGCGATCGCGAGCACGGCACCGGCGGAGAAGACGAGGGCGATCCATGGCCGGCCCGTGAGCTCCTGCAGGATCTGCACCAGCGCCGCTTCCGTTCCATCGAACCAGCCCCATGGGCGGGCCCCGATGGCGGCGACGGCGACGAGGACGTACACGCTGGTCACGATGAGCATGGACAGCAGGATGGCGCGGGGGAGATCGCGCTTGGGGTTCCGGGCTTCCTCACCGGCGGTGGAGGCGGCATCGAAGCCGATGTAGGAGAAGAAGACGCGGGAGGCCGCGGCCGAGACGCCGGCCGCACCCATGGGCAGGAGCGGCTCGAAATTGCCGGCGTCGAAGGCGGTGAAGGCCACTGCGCAGAAGAACAGCAGGATGCACACCTTGATGACGACGATGGCCGTGTTGATCCGGGCGCTCTCACGCGCGCCCCGGACCAGCAGGACCATGGAGAGCAGCACGATCGCCATCGCGGGGATGTTCACGACGCCGCCGTCGCCCGGGGGCTGGGACAGTGCAGCAGGCAGGACTTGGCCGAACCCGGCCAGCGTCTCGTTGACGTACTGGCCTGCGCCGACCGCTACGGCGGCGACGGACACCGCGTACTCGAGCACCAGGCACCAGCCACAGATCCAGGCCATCCCTTCACCCATGGTCGCGTAGGAGTACGAGTAGCTGGAGCCGGCGACGGGAACCAGCCCGGCCATCTCGGCGTAGGAGGCGGCGGAGAACAGCGCGGCCAGACCGGCGAGGACGAAGGAGATCCAGATCGCCGGACCTGCCAGCGGGACCGACTCGCCCAGGATCACGAGGATGCCCGTGCCCAGCGTGGCACCAACGCTGATCATGGTCAGCTGGAGAACCCCGAAGCTGCGCACGAGGGGCGCACCTCCGCCGTCGCTTCCGGCTTCGCCGACCATCTGGTCGATAGGTTTACGCCGGAGCAGCTGGGCGCCCAGGCCCGGCCGGCCCTCGCCCGGGATGGTTGTCTTCTCAGCGTTCATAGGCAGAGTCACCTGTGGACGTCCCTTCACAGTAGTTTCTTTCCGGGAACCACCATGGCATGTGAGCCGAGTCTCACCCTGGTGCGAAATGACCTAGAGTGGTCGTTCATGGGACGTATTACACCGGACGAGCAGGTTCCCGCCCCGGCCCGCCCGGGTGTCGTCACGCTCGAGCAGTTCGTCGAGCAGCTGCGGCCCGAGTTGAGGCTGCTCCACGACGGCGGCAGCGGTTCCGAGCTGCTCCGGTGGGTCGAGCCGAGCGAACTCGAGGATCCGACGCCGTACCTTCCCGAGGGCGAGTTCCTGCTGACCTGCGGGTTGCCGTTCCTGGGGGACGGCGGCTCGGAAGCCGGCGTGGATGCCTATGTCCGGCGCCTGGTGGACGCCGGCGTGCCGGCCCTCGGCTTCGGGATCCAGCCCTACTTCGATGCGGTTCCGGACGTGCTCGTGAGCGCCTGCCGACGCCGGAACCTGACCTTGTTCGAAGTCCCCTCGACACTGCCGTTCGCGGCCATCGGACTCGAGTTCTCGCAGCTGCTCGAATCCGAGAACGCCCGGGCGTTCCGCCAGCTGGCGGACACCAACCGGCAGCTCATGCGGGCGGTGCTCTCCCCGAGGCCGGAACATGAACTCCTGGGTGCGCTGGTGCAGAAGGTGCCCGTGTGGGCCCTCCTGGTAGGGACGGACGGGCGGATCCGTGCCCGCGGGAACAACCCGGAGATCGACCCCGTACTGCTGGCGCCTCTGGTGGAGCGGCTGTTCTCGGGTAGCGGACCCCGTGTGGAGATGGACGGCTTCGAGCAGCCGGGTTCCGCGCTGGTGTACGGACACCCGTTACGGAGCACCAAGGATGCCAACCTCGGTGCCCTGATCCTCGGCTGTGACGCACCCCTGACCGCCGCCCAGAACAGCGTGGTCCAGGCGGCGATCGGCCTGCTGGAGCTCCTGGTGCGGCAGAGGACCAGCGGCTCCCTGGCTCCGAGCCAGCTGGCAACGGCCGTCCTGCTGCATCCCGACAGCCTCACGAACGGTGACACCCGGCAGCTGAACGTGCTCAGGGACCTGCTCGCCCAGAGCCTCTCCTCGACACGATCCGCGCCGATGCGGGTGGTACAGGGCATCAGGGCCGATCCCGCCGATGGCCTTCCGGGTGACGGGCCTATCCGGGAGCTGCTGCAATGGCGGCGGCTGTTCGACACCAAGCTGGTGGAGATCACGGACTACGGTTTCGCCGCGATCACGCGGCTCAGGGTCGACTCCTCCCTCCTGGCCGATATCGAGAGGATGGGCTGGCGCCTCGTCGTCGGCGAGGGGACGGAGCTCTCCGGCCTGGCTGCCGCCTACCAGCGGGTCAGCTCCCTGCGCGCGCGTGTACAGTCCAGCGGGAGGAGTGTCCGGGCGGACGACGTGACGTGGTCGGTGGCAGGGCTTCTGGGCCGTGAGGCAGGCACCGCCCTGGCAGAGCGCCTCCTGCACCCGGTCCTCTCCCTGGAGCCGCACCGCCGCGACCCCCTGCTCACGGTCCTGAACGGCTGGCTCCACGAGAACGGCAGCTGGGACGGCGCGGCGAAGCGGCTGCAACTGCACCGCAACAGCGTACGGCGGCAGATCGGCGTGCTGGCCGAACTGCTCGGCATGGACCTCGGGAGCGCGCCGGTCCGGGCCGAACTGCTGATCGCCCTCCAGTATCTGGACGAGGTGAACCCCGCGCCGGCGGCGGGCTAGGCGCCGCGTGCGGAAAGCTGCACGGCACGCTGCCGGAGATGTAGGGCCAGCACGAGCGCGATGCCGACTCCGGCCCCGATGAGGGTCTCGACGGCACGATCCGCGAGGAGCACCGCCGGATCGCTCGGGTGCGCCAGTTCCGTGCTGACCAGGGCGAGTGGCGTGACGAACGCCTGCGCGAGGGCGTACTGCCGCAGGATGAACATCTCGGCCGCGAACTGGGCGACGGCGATCACGAGGACGAACTGCCACGCAGCCAGCCCCGGCAGGAGGATCAGCGCCGTCAGGACGAGCCCGGCAACCGTGCCGAGGATCCGCTGCAGCCCCCGGTTGGTGCGTGCCCGTGCCGTCTGTCCCACGAGGGGCACGGTCGCCGCGACCATCGCCCAGTAGGTGTGGCCGATCCCGAGCGCCGTGGCCGCGCTGCCGGCGAGCAGGGCCGCGACGACGTACAGGGCCGACTCCCGGGCCAGTCCGGCCAGGTGCCGCAGCGTGGGCCGGTCCGCCGCCGGGCGCTGCCAGCCCGTGCGGTGACGCGGCCAGAGTGCGCCCGCCTGCCCCAGGAGCACGGCGAACACGACGGTGGCGACCGCCGTGCCGAGTCCCTGCAGCAGCGGGAGCTGCTGGGGGACGGAGGCGATCGCCGCGAAAGCGAAGATATGGAACAGGGAGCCTCCCGGCCGGAGGCGGAACAGTCCCGCCGCGAAGGTCCCGAGCCCGGCGACCGCGCTGGTGAGCAGGACGAGTCCCCAGGGCCCGACGTCGCCGCGCGAGGCCAGTGCGGCCGCCAGGATCACGGCGAGCATGAGCCCGCCGCCACGGATCTGGGTGGCGAGGCGCTGGCGGTGCGGTTCATTCCGCCCGTAGATGCCGGCGAAGGCCCCGAACGTGGCGAAGACGGCAAGATCGAGGCGTCCGATCAGCAGCACCACGAGCAAGGGGACGCCCACTCCGATCGCGCAGCGCAGTGCCGGGTGGTGGTCGTCGGCGGAGGGGGTGATGCTCACCAGGTCGCGGAGGAGGTGCACGGACTGCGGGCTTTCGGTCGGAGGAATCGACGGCGCCGCTGGCATCGGATGGCACGATGCCATCGATCAACCCTACTCCCGTCCGGGCCCGGCCGGCAGGCGCGGAAGCATCATCAGCATGCTTTCGATTCGGCCGTGGCTGTGCAAAGGTTGCAGGACAGTCAACCGGAAGGAGCAGCACAGTGAGCACGCATCACGGCCACGACGGGGACGAGGGCGGACTGGCGCAGGCAGCCGACAGCTTCGCCGAGAACCTCGGCGACCAGGTGCCGGACGGCATCGACAACGGACCGACCGACGACGCGGACGAGCCCGCCGACAGCCGCACCAGGACGCACGCGAGCATCAGCGAGGGCATGAACGCCAACGACGACGAGCCGCCCGCCGTGCTCGGCGACGACGACGGCCCCCGCAGGTCGTCCTGACCGACCGGGTCGGGGAGCGCCGGCCCACCTGCCGCAGGGGCGGGTGCGTTCGGCGCATTCCGTCGCCCGGCAGGCTTGCCATGTGACGCGGCGCTCACTACGTTGCTACCTTCGTGTGCATCACACTCTCGCACCCGAGGAGCATCATGAGTAAGAAGCAGAACGGAGCCCACCGGCACGCCGACGTGCTGGTGACGGATCCGGACCTGCCCGCGGTCGCCGTCGACCCGCAGCAGGCTGAAGCAGAAGACCGCCGGTGGACCCCGGCGAAGATCGCGCTGTGGGTAGGCGTCGCACTCCTGGGCGGTATCGCCTGGACCATCCTGGCCATCGTCCGGGGCGAGACGGTGAACGCCATCTGGTTCGTCTTCGCCGCCGTCTGCACCTACCTCATCGCCTACCGGTTCTACTCCAAGTTCATCGAGCGGAACCTCCTGAAGCCCGACGACCGGCGGGCGACCCCCGCCGAGTACAAGGCCGACGGCAAGGACTACGCCGCGACGGACCGCCGCGTCCTGTTCGGCCACCACTTCGCCGCCATCGCCGGCGCGGGTCCGCTCGTGGGCCCCGTCCTCGCCGCGCAGATGGGCTACCTGCCCGGGACCCTCTGGATCATCATCGGCGTCATCTTCGCCGGGGCCGTCCAGGACTACCTCGTGATGTTCTTCTCCATGCGCCGGGGCGGACGCTCGCTCGGCCAGATGGCGCGCGAGGAGCTCGGCGTCATCGGCGGGACCGCGGCGCTGATCGCGACCCTCACGATCATGATCATCATCGTCGCGATCCTCGCCCTCGTCGTCGTGAACGCCCTCGGTGAGAGCCCGTGGGGCGTCTTCTCCGTCTCCATGACCATCCCGATCGCGCTGTTCATGGGCGTGTACCTGCGCTACCTGCGCCCCGGCAGGGTCACCGAAGTCTCCCTCATCGGCTTCGTCCTCCTCCTGCTCGCCATCATCGGCGGCGGCTGGATCGCGGAGACCGGCTGGGGCGCCGAGCTGTTCACGCTGGACCGCGTCACGATCGCCTGGGGCATCATCATCTACGGCTTCATCGCCGCCGTCCTGCCCGTCTGGCTCCTGCTCGCTCCGCGTGACTACCTGTCCACGTTCATGAAGATCGGCACGATCGTCATGCTCGCCGTGGCCATCGTCATCACCCGTCCCGAGATCAGCGTCCCGGCCGTCAGCGAGTACGCCAGTACGGGCACGGGACCGGTCGTCGCGGGGCCGCTGTTCCCGTTCCTCTTCGTCACGATCGCCTGCGGTGCCCTCTCGGGCTTCCACGCCCTGATCTCCTCCGGCACCACCCCGAAGATGATCGAGAAGGAGCGCCAGACGCGCTTCATCGGCTACGGCGGCATGCTCATGGAGTCCTTCGTCGCGATCATGGCGCTCGTCGCCGCCCTGTCGATCGACCGGGGCATCTACTTCGCCATGAACTCGTCCGCCGCGGCGACCGGCGGCACCGTCGAGGGTGCCGTGGCATTCGTCAACGGCCTCGGCCTCACCGGGGTCAGCCTCACGCCCGACGTCCTCTCGACGCTCGCCTCCAACGTGGGCGAGGAATCGATCGTCTCCCGGACCGGCGGAGCCCCGACCCTCGCGGTCGGCATCGCCCAGATCATGCACGGCGTCTTCGGCGGTAGCGGCATGATGGCCTTCTGGTACCACTTCGCCATCATGTTCGAGGCGCTGTTCATCCTCACGGCGGTCGACGCCGGAACCCGCGTCGCCCGCTTCATGCTGCAGGACAGCATCGGCAACTTCGTGCCCCGCTTCCGTGACACCTCGTGGCGGGCCGGAGCATGGATCTGCACGGCCATCATGGTCGCCGGCTGGGGAGCGATCCTCATCATGGGCGTGACCGACCCGCTCGGCGGCATCAACACGCTGTTCCCGCTGTTCGGCATCGCCAACCAGCTGCTCGCGGCCATCGCGCTCGCGGTCTGCATGGCCATCTGCGCCAAGCGCGGACTCTTCCGGGTCCTCTGGATCCCGGCACTCCCGCTGGCCTTCGCCGCGGCGGTGACCATCACGGCGTCGTTCCTGAAGATCTTCTCGCCGGTCCCTGCCATCGGCTACTGGGCGCAGAATGCGGCCTTCCGCAATGCCCTCGCGGCGGGCGAGGAGAGCTTCGGCACCGCGAAGACCGTGGCCGCCATGGAGGCCGTGGTCCGCAACACCTCCATCCAGGGCACGCTGTCGATCATCTTCGTGGTGCTCTCGATCATCGTGATCGTGACGGCGATCCTCGCGACCATCAAGGCCTACCGCAACGGTGGCGGCACGGAGACCGAGGACTCCCCGGTGGCGTCCCGCATCTTCGCGCCGGCCGGCCTGGTGGCGACTCCGGCCGAGAAGGAGCTGGAGTCCCAGTGGGCCGACCTCGCACCGGGCAGGCGCCCGGCACGGACAGGACACTGATGAGCGTGCCGCAGGTCCTGCACCGGGCCCGGGACACCGCGCGAGAGCTGGCCTGGCTGTTCAAGGGGGTCATGGGGGAGAACGCCTACCAGGCGTACCTCGACCACCACGAGCGCACCCATCCGGGCGGGCCGCCCATGACCGAGCGTGAGTTCTGGCGGGACAAGACCGACCGCCAGGACGCCAATCCCGAGGGCCGCTGCTGCTAGGCGGCCCGGCACGAAGCCCGGCGCATCCGCAAGGAGCGCCGGGCTTCGTCGCGTGTGGCGGTGGTCCTGGGCGACACCGATCCGGAGTGCCCGGCGGGCGGCGGTTGTGGGAGCATAGCGTCATGACGGAACAGCAGCCGGCCAGCCCCTTCGACCCCGTTCCCGGTACCGTGCACGACGCCCCGGGCAGCGCTCAGGGGGGTACCGCGGGCGACGGCCAGACGGACGGCCAGACGGAGGGCGCCCCGGGCGGGCGCCCCACATCCCTCGCGGAGCTCGTGGACCAACCCGCGAAGGTCATGCGCATCGGCACCATGCTCAAGCAACTGCTCGAGGAGGTCCGCTCCGCGCCGCTCGACGACGCCGGCCGCACCCTGCTCGCCTCCATCCACGAGCGTTCGGTCAAGGAGCTCGAGGACGGCCTCGCTCCCGAACTGGTCGAGGAGCTGCACCGCATCAACCTGCCCTTCGGTGACGACTCCGTACCGACCGATGCCGAACTGCGCGTCGCGCAGGCCCAGCTCGTCGGCTGGCTCGAAGGCCTGTTCCACGGGATCCAGGCGGCGCTCGCTGCGCAGCAGATGGCCAACCAGCAGCTGGCCGCGCGGCTCCAGCTCCGCCAGCTCCCTCCTGGCACAGTGATCGCCCCCGGCGTCGTCATCGGTGAGGACGGCGAACCACGGCGCACCCCGCCCGCACGTCATGCCCAGGCAGCCCCGGCGGACAGCCACGGGCCCGGGCAGTACCTGTAACGCCTAGGTGGCATTCTTCGCGGCGGCGCGGCAGGGACGGAAGGACGACGCCGAGCTGGGTACAGGGGTGTGGCGGCGGGCGCACGACCGTTTCCGGCGGGGGCTCGACCGGTACCACCAGATCCTCGAGGGCATCGAGGACGACGACGTCTACAACGAACTCGTGGTCGTCGCCAACGACCTCGGCGACATGCTGCCCCGCGTGCGGGCGATCTGCGTGAGCGCCCAGGCGTCCTCACCGAGCAACGGGCTCGACATCCCCGGCGCTCTCATGCAGGTACACCGGGCGCTGTCCCGCGCGGGCAACACCCTCGCGACGACGGCGGAGGCGGCCGCGATGACGAGGCTCGACGGCGAGCGGTGGGGCATCGCATCCTCGGGGTTGGACAACGTGCGGCGCCGGGCTCAGCTGGTCGCCGACGACGTCGAGGAGGCGGAGCGCTCCATGCCGGGTGCCCGGTAGGACGGCAGTAGGGAGGACGGCTCAGGAGGACACGCTCAGTAGTACAACAGCGTGCTCGCCGGAGCGACCGCGATGTCCCAGACCCCGAATTCCCGCCCGCCGCACATGCCTCGCTCGCCGGTCGGGACCGCACGGATGAACGGCGTCGGCCGGCCCGAGTCCACGTAGGGGTAGCCGCGCTCGTTCAGGACGGTCAGCACGCGCCGGTCCGGAGGGTCGCCGGCACCGGTCCGGAGGGACGACACCCGCTGGTACGCCGAGAAGCCGTCGGGCCAGCGGATGAGGGCCGCGCGGGAGTTGAACTCGAACCAGACGCAGGCCTCCCCGTCCCGAGCGCTCCCGTGGAAGGTGCCGAGCTGGTGCGCCGGCAGGTTCTGCGCGTCCCGGCCCGGTGGCGGCCGCATGCCGATGATGGCGTCCGGGTCCAGGGACCCCGGCGCCTCACCACTGGTCGCCAGCCGAAGTTCCTCGACCGGCAGCGTCCGGATGGCCTCGCGCAGTTCATTCGGCAGGGGAACGGGATCGCCGGTGACCGTCGTGGCCTCCGGGGACCGGCGGTCGACCAGTGTCAGCACCGAGCCGTTCCCCTCGATCGGGGCGAGGTCGCCGTCGGCGTTCCGCACGAGGAACATCAGCTGGTGGGGCGGGAAGATGTCGCGGGTGTGGGGGCGTTCGAGGGAGCTCCGCCCGGTCATGTCCAGGGTGAGGACGTCCCGCGCCGCCTCGCCCTTCACGACCTGCACCACGGACGCGTGGCGAAGGATCCGTATCCGGCCATTGATCAGCGTGGGCTCCACGCGGGACTGCACCACGACGGCGACGACGTCGGCGAGGGCGAACAGGCGTGCCGTCTCCTGGGCGGGGCCGGGGGCCGGGTGCGGGACCAGAGCCAGGGCGATCGCGGCGAGCGTGAGGAGGCAGGAGCCGCCGACGATCGCCGGGCTCCTCCGGGTCCGCGTCGCGCGCCTGCCGCCGGGTGGGAAGGCCGGATCCGAATCCCCGCAGGGTTGCAGCGGCGTGCGGGCATCGGCGGTGAGGCCGTCGATCGACGCGGCAGCGAGCGGGGTGCTGAAGGCGATATCCTCCGCCGTCACGGCGCGGGCCGGGTCGGCGGCGGAGAGGACGGCGGCGAAGGCCTCCACCGAGGCCGGTTCCGGGAACAGCAGCCGTGCACAGGCGGCTTCGACGACGGGGAGCAGGCCGGCCTCCTGCTGCGAGGCACGTGCGGCCTCCCCGGCACTGAGGCCGTCCCAGTGACAGAGCAGGAGGAGTTCACGCTCGCCGGGGGACAGCGATGCCAGGGCGTACTGCAGGTCCGGGACGCCCTGGACGCGAGGAGGAAGCGCCGGCGGCAGGTACCGTTCGAGGGCTGCGTGCGCCGTCGCCAGCACCGGAAGGCGCCCCGGGATGCCGTCGGAGGCCCCAGCGCAGGGATCAGGTGTCGCGGGGCTTCCGGCGTCCAGCGCCTCGACCGCCTCGAGCGCCACCTCCGAGGCGAGTCGCGTGGACAGCGAGCGCCGGTAGGCGTACCGGTAGGCGTCGTCGTGGAGGGCCGCCCGTACCCTGTCTTCCGTTGCCTGCATATCCCGCCGCCAGCCGACATCCGACCTGCGCGCTCGGGTTCTGTCGGACCAGATGCTCCGCAGGCTGATAGTTGTCAGGGGGAACAGAAATAAATGGGAGCCGCCGCTGGTTCCCGCCTGTATGACTACTTCACCAAATCTTACGCTCAACGACGGCCACGAGATCCCGCAGCTCGGCTACGGAGTGTGGCAGGTCGAGGACACCGTCGCCGAGGATGTCGTGGGCCGGGCCTTCAAGGCGGGGTACCGCCACATCGACACCGCCAGGATCTACGGCAACGAAGCCGGTGTCGGCCGGGCCATCGCCGCTTCGGGCCTGGGCGCCGACGAGATGTTCATCACCACCAAGCTGTGGAACGCGGACCAGGGCTACGACAGCACCCTCAGGGCGTTCGACGAGTCGATGGAACGCCTCGGACTCGAGACCCTCGACCTCTACCTCATCCACTGGCTGCAGCCCAAGCAGGGCAAGTACCTCGACACGTGGAAGGCCTTTATCGAACTGCAGAAGCAGGGGCGCGTGAAGAGCATCGGTGTCTCCAACTTCACCGTCGAGGCACTGAACGAGATCATCGACGGGACCGGCGTGGTTCCCGTGATCAACCAGGTCGAGACCCACCCGTACCTGAACCAGTCCGAGCTCCGGGCCTTCGAGGCCGAGAAGGGCATCCTGCACGAGTCCTGGTCACCCCTCGGCTCGGGCAAGGGACTGCTCGACGACGCCGTGCTGCAGGAGATCGCCCGCAAGCGGAATGCCACTCCCGCGCAGGTCGTCCTCGCCTGGCACCTTGCGCTCGGCAATGTCGTGATCCCGAAGTCGGTCACCGAGTCCCGCATCGTCGAGAACTGGGAGTCCCTCGACGTGACGCTCGAGGACGAGGACATCGAGGCCATCAACGGACTCGACAAGGGCCCCGCGGGACGCATCGGCGCCGACCCTGCGACGTCCGACTTCGCCTAGCCCCATCCCTGGCAGATCACGACTGCCGACCGAAGGAGCCGCCCGGCACTGCCGGGCGGCTCCTTCGTGTCCGGGAAGGGTCTGCGTGGGCCCGGGGCTAACAGACTCTCCGCACACTGGCGAGGGGTCCGGGTACCCGGAATTCCCCGTTGCCCATCGAAATCAGCGCGACTAGCCTGTCCCCACCTGTTCGGACACCCTGCGGCGAGTACCTCCGGGTGCCCGCCGCATCCGTCGTGCCGGGAATCAGGGCATGGAAAAGCCCCGGCGGGGTACCGTCCGGGGCTTCGGTGGAGCCTCCTGCCAGAGTCGAACTGGCGACCTTCTCATTACGAGTGAGACGCTCTACCGACTGAGCTAAGGAGGCAATGCTTCCTGGTCCGGGCGATGCCCGGGGCCGATCCACAAGCCACAACTTTATAGGAGGTTCCGGCCCGGGGTCAAAATGGGTGCGTCCCGGGCGCCGGCGGGACGTGCCGGGCGGTCAGCAGCGCGCCCCGTCCTCCGGGACCGTTCCGTCGGTGAAGTAGGAATCGACGATGTCCAGGATGCAGTCGTTGGACCGGCCGTATGCGGTGTGTCCTTCGCCCTCCCACGTGACGTGCACGCCGGACTCGAGCTGCTCCGCGAGCGCGGTGGACCACTCGTAGGGGGTTGCAGGATCGCCCGTGGTGCCGATGACGAGGATCGGGTCCGCGCCTTCCGCCCGCAGGGGGGCCGGCCCGAGGACCGGCGGGTACTTCCACGGTGCACAGGTCAGACCGCCGTAGGCCAGGAACCGGCCGAACGTGGGCGACGCGGCGACGAGCTCCCGCTCGTCCGCCCGCATCTGGTCCGGGTCGCTGGTCATCGGGTAGTCGAGGCAGTTCACGGCGAGGAAGGCCGCCGACGAGTTGGTCGCATAGGTGCCGTCCGGCTCGCGCTCGGCTGAGAGGTCGGCGAGGAACAGCATGCTGGAGGCGTCACCGTCCAGTGCCGAGCTGACCGCCTGCGTCAGGGTGGGCCAGTTCCCGTTGTCGTAGAGCGGCAGGATGAAGCCCTGGACAAAGGTGAAGATCGGCACGAGGCGGCCGTCCTCGGCCTTCATCGGCTGCCGCTCCACGGCGGCGAACAGGTCCTGGATCTGGCGCACGCCGTCGTCGACCGTTCCCGGATAGGGGCACTCTGCGCCCTGCTGGCAATCGGCGACGTACGCGCGCACGGCCTTCTCGAAGCCGACTGCCTGACCGAGCGTGACGTCCTCGCTGCTGAGCGACGGATCGATCGCGCCGTCGAGGACGAGGCGTCCCACCCGATCGGGGAACAGGTCGGCGTAGGTCGCGCCGAGCTGGGTCCCGTAGGAGAAGCCGAGATAGTTCAGCTTCTCGTCGCTGACGACCGCCCGCAGGATGTCCATGTCGCGTGCCGCCGACTCGGTGTCCACGAACCCGAGGAGTTCCCCCGTGCGCTGGGCGCACAGGTCCGCGTACTCCTTCGCGTCCGCCGCCATGAGCGCCAGGAGCTCGTCGTCCGTCGCGTCGGCCGGGTAGCTCTCCTGTCGCGCCGCATCGGCCTCCGCGTCGGTGTAGCACTTCACGGCGCTGGACCGGTTGACCCCCCGGGGATCGAACCCGAGGATGTCGTAGTCCTCGCGCAGCCGGTCGCTGGCGACGTAGTCCAGTGAATCCTTCACGATGTTGACGCCGGACCCTCCGGGCCCTCCCGGGTTGACCAGGATGGTGCCCTGGGCCTCGCCCGTGGCGTCGGACCGGATGGCGGCGATGTCGATGCTGCTGCGGCCCGGGTCGCTGTAGTCCAGCGGTACCTCGACCGTGGCGCAGGAGAAGGACCCCTCGCACCACTCCCACTGCACCTCCTGCGTGTAGAAGCCGCGGAGGTCCTCGTCGATCTCGCCGATCGCGGCGGGTTCTGCTGTCTCCACGCCGGAGACGGGGGACTCCGCCCGGTTCTCGGGGGCGAACAGCGAGCACCCGGACACGCCGAGCACGACGGCGGCGGCCGCCAGGACCCCGGCGGCACGACGGCGGGGTGTCCTGCCGGGAGGGGCGAGTCGGTGGAGCGGCCCGAGGGTCATCGGTCGAGGTCCTTCCGGGAGAGGAGGCTCACGGTCATCGCTTCGATCGCGAGGAGCGGGGACACGTTGGTGCTGACGAGTCTCGTGCGGACTTCGTTGATGGCCTCGAGCCGCAGGAGGGTGTCCTCCGCGCTCTCCCGGCGGGCGAACTCCTCGAGCTCGGGCCGCAGGGGCTCGTTGACCAGCGACTGCCCGCTGGACACCTGCAGCATGAGCACGTCCCGGTAGAAGGAGATGAGGTCGGTCAGGGCGCGGTCGAAGTAGTCGTTCTTGGACCGCTTGGCCCGCCGCGTCTGGTCCTCCTCGAGGCGCTTGATCTGCGCCCGCATGGACGGCGGGAGGGTGCCGGTCTCCGGAGCGCCGAGGGTTGCGAGCAGGGCGGCCCGCTCCTCGGCGTCGCGCTGCTCGAAGGAACTCTGCGCTTCCGCCTCGGCCAGCTTCACCAGGTCCGCCGCCGCGCGCATGGCACCCGCCACGGAGCGCAACGTCAGCGGCAGCCGGACGATCTGGTTGCGCCGTTCCCGCGCGCCCTCATCGGTGGCAAGCCTCTTCGCCACCCCGATGTGGCTCTGGGCCGCACGCGCGGCCGCTTCCGCCGTCGCGGGGTCGATGCCGTCGCGGGCCACGAGCAGGTCCGCGACATCCTGGACGGGCGGCAGCCGGAGGCCCACCGACCGGCAGCGGGACCGGATGGTGACGAGCACGTCGCCCGGGCTGGGGGCGCAGAGCAGCCAGATGGTCCGCGGCGGCGGCTCCTCGATGGCCTTGAGCAGCACATTGGTGCTGCGCTCCTGCATGCGGTCGGCGTCCTCGACGATGATGATGCGCCAGCGCCCCGTCGAGGGCTTGTCCTGTGCCTTGCGGACGAGTTCACGGGCCTCGTCGATGCTGATGGTCACCTTCTCCGTGGTGACGTTGGTGAGGTCGGCGTGCGTGCCGGAGAGGACGGTGTGGCAGGCCTTGCAGGTGCCGCAGCCGCGCTCGCCGAGCTCCTCGCGCTCGCAGAGGAGCGCCGCGGCGAAGGCGCGGGCCGCGTTGGAGCGCCCGGAGCCCGGCGGGCCGGTGAAGAGCCAGGCATGGGTGGGGGCACCGGACTGGGTGGCGCGGCGCAGCTGCTCCACGACCTGCTCCTGCCCGCGCAGCTCCGCCCACACGCCCGTCGCGGGAAGGCCGTGCGCCACAACGCTCATGCGGTGACCCGGGGCAGGGCGTCGAGGATGGCGCGGTGGAGCTCCTCGGGTGGAGCGGACGCGGCCAGCACGAGGTAGCGTCCCGGCTCCTGGCGCGCGAGGTCCAGAAAGGCGGACCGGATACTGGCGTGGAAGCCGTCGGGCTCGGACTCGAGGCGGTCCTCCGGGGCGGCACCCACGGTGCGGCGGCTGCGGCCCTCCGCCGGGTCGACGTCGAGCAGCACGGTGAGGTCGGGGCGGAGGCCGTCGGTGGCCCAGAGGTTCACGTCGAGGACGGCCTGCGGTCCGAGCCCGCGGCCCGCTCCCTGGTACGCGACGGAGGAATCGATGTAGCGGTCGCACACCACGACCTCGCCGCGCTGCAGGGCGGGAACGATCACCTGGTGGACGTGCGCCGCACGCGAGGCCGCGAACATCAGGGCTTCGGTCCGGGCATCGATATCGCCGTGCCCGTGCTCGAGCACGAGCGAGCGCAGCGTCTCCCCGATCGGGGTGCCGCCGGGCTCGCGCGTGCGCACCACGGTGCGGCCGGTGTCCTCGAGAGCGCGGCACAGCAGTGCCGCCTGCGTGGACTTGCCGGCACCGTCGCCGCCCTCGAGTGCGAGAAAGAGCCCAGGAAGCCCGTGCGGGAGGGGAAAGGTCACGGGCCCAGCCTACCGAGTGGTGGCGACCTTTCCCGGTAACACTTGCAGGGGCCGTCCGGCCCCGCACTAGGCTCGTGCCATGGAACTTGAGCGCTCCGCCCTCGCCCCGGACACCCTCACCGTCGCCGCAGGACGTCCTCCCCGCGAGCACGA
The DNA here is from genome assembly GCF_054510855.1 of Arthrobacter rhamnosi. Taxonomy (NCBI): domain Bacteria; kingdom Bacillati; phylum Actinomycetota; class Actinomycetes; order Micrococcales; family Micrococcaceae; genus Arthrobacter; species Arthrobacter rhamnosi. Next base: position 161,171 of record NZ_JBTNDT010000008.1, read on the forward strand.
TGCGCCCGTCAACCCACCCCTCATCCTCTCGACGACGTACCACGAGACCCGCGCACCGGAGGCAGGCGACCGTATCTACGCGCGCGGCTCCAACCCCACGTGGGACCCGTTCGAGGAGGCACTCGGCGCCCTCGAGGGCGCCGACCTGCCGGCGCTCGTCTTCGGGTCGGGACTCGGCGCGGCCGCAGCCGCACTGTCCCTCGTGCCCACCGGCGGTGCGGTCGTCATGCCGCGCCACGCCTATGCCGGATCGATCAGCCTCGCCGCCGACCTCGCCGCCCAGGGCCGCTTCGAACTGCGCATCGTGGACATCGCGGACACCCCGGCCGTCCTCGCGGAACTCGACGCGCTCGCCGCCCGGTTCGACGCCGGCTCGGTGATGCTGTGGCTCGAGAGCCCCACCAATCCGATGCTCGAGGTCGCCGAGCTGTCCGTCCTGACCGACGCCGCCCATGCGACCGGCGCCGTCGTCGTCGCGGACAACACCTTCAACACGCCCATCGTCCACCGGCCGCTCGAAGCCGGGGTCGACGTCGTGCTCCACTCGGTCACCAAGTGGCTCGCCGGCCACTCCGACGTCGTCCTCGGGGCGCTGATCACCTCGGACGCGGCGCTCCGCGACCGGCTCCTGGCACACCGGACCCTGCACGGCGCCATCGCGGGCCCGTTCGAGGTGTGGCTCGCCCTGCGCGGACTGCGCACCCTCGCCCTGCGCATGGAACGGAGTCAGGGGACCGCGGCCTCGCTGGCACTGCGGCTCGCGGACCACCCCGCCGTCCGCCGCGTGCGCTACCCGGGCCTCCCCACGGACCCGGGGCACGAGCGCGCCGCCGCGCAGTTCAACGGCTTCGGTGGCATCGTCAGCATCGAGCTCGACGACGTCGCCACGGCCGACGCCCTCGTCGCCGCCGTCCGCCTGTGGCTGCCGGCCACGTCGCTCGGCGGAGTGGAATCGCTGATCGAACGACGGCGGCGGCAGCCCGCCGAACCGGTCACGGTACCGGAGGCCCTCGTGCGCCTGTCCGTCGGCATCGAGAACCCCGAGGACCTGTGGGCGGACCTCGACTCCGCGCTGCGCGTCGCGGCCGGCCCGCGCGACGGCGGGCTCTGACCTCCCGGAAGCGCGGATAGGCCCGTTCGCGCTGGTCGACATCGCCGGTGCGCGGCCGCAGGCAGGGCCGCTAAGCTGGGTCCGTGGCTCTCGTCTTCGAAATCCAGCGTTACCTGTACCTCGTGCTCGGCCTGATCGCCCTGGGCATCGAGGTATGGGCCTTCTCCGACTGCCTGCGCCGTCCCGGGACGGCCTTCGAAGCCGCCTTCAAGCGCACCAAGGGTTTCTGGCTCGCCCTCACCGGCGGTGCCGTCGTTGTCGGCCTGCTGTCCGCACTCAGCGGTCGGGGCGGCTTCAACCTCTTCCAGCTCGTCGCCATCGTGGCGGCGTGCGTGTACCTCGCGGACGTGAAGCCGGCCGTCAGCCAGACCTCGGGCCGCGGCGGGAGCTACGGCCCCTACGGTCCCTGGTAGGACCCTAGCCGGGCCTCACGGCCTCCCACGCCACGGTGATCTCCCCGAGGCGCCAGCGTGATGCGCCGTCCAGCAGCGGCCAGCCAGCCGCCTTCAGGGCGCCGCACATCGCCACCCACCGCTGCCGATGGCCGAAGGACGCGAGCGCTGCGGCGTCGAGCCAGGCCCGGTCCAGGGCCCGAAGGTAGGCGTGGACCGGCTCGCCCTCCACGTTGCGGTGGATCAGTGCCTTGGGCAGCCGTTCCGCCACGTCGGAGGGGACGGTGAACGCCCCGAACCGCAGCGAGATGCTCAGCGACACAGGTCCGCCGGTGTCCAGGGCAGCCCAGGTGGACCGCCGCCCGATCTCGTCGCACGTCCCGTCGACGAACAGCCCGTCGGGTGCAAGCCGGGAGCGGACCTCGTCCCAGTACGCCGCGTACTCGTCCTCGCCGTACTGACGCAGCACGTTGAACGCGCGCACGAAGACCGGCAGCCGGCCATCCAGCGGAAGCTCGAAGCCGCCCTGACGGAACGTGAGCCCGGGCCGGGCGAGGGGTTCGGCCGCGGCCACGCGCGCCGGGTCGATCTCGATGCCGACCACCTCGACGTCGTCCCGCACGGACCGCAGGCGGGTGAACAGTTCGACGGCGGTGACCGGAGCCGCGCCGTACCCAAGGTCGACCACGAGCGGATCGGCGGCCCGGCGGAGCCGGTGCCCCTGCGGGCCGGCGAGCCAGCGGTCCACCCGGCGGAGCCGGTTCGGGTTGGTGGTGCCGCGGGTGATGGTCCCGAGCGGCTTCGGGGGACGGGGACGCGGGGGCACCCATCAAGGCTAGGGCACGCGCCCGACCGCACTGCCGACGGCCCCGCTTAACACTGGCGGACCAGGGGCGGGCCGGAATGACCGGCGCAGCGCGATACGGCAGACTAGGAGCCATGACCTACACACTGATCCTGCTGCGCCACGGGCAGAGCGAATGGAACGAGAAGAACCTCTTCACCGGCTGGGTGGACGTCGCCCTCACGGAGAAGGGCCGCGAGGAAGCCACCCGCGGCGGCCATCTCCTGACCGAGGCCGGCATCCTTCCCGACATCGTCTACACGTCCCGGCAGAAGCGCGCCATCATCACCGCGAATCTCGCGCTGGAGGCCGCCGACCGCAGCTGGATCGACGTCAAGCGCAACTGGCGCCTCAACGAGCGCCACTACGGCGCGCTGCAGGGCAAGGACAAGGCACAGACCCTCGCTGAGTACGGCGAGCAGCAGTTCATGGAATGGCGCCGGTCCTACGACACCCCGCCGCCGCCCCTCGACGACGCCAGCGAGTACTCGCAGGCCAACGACCCGCGCTACGCGGACCTCGGCGACGACGTCCCGCGCACCGAGTGCCTCAAGGACGTCCTCGACCGCTTCCTGCCGTACTGGGAGTCGGACATCACCGCGGACATCAGGGCCGGCAGGACCGTGCTGATCGCCGCCCACGGCAACTCCCTCCGCGCCCTCGTGAAGCACCTCGACGGGATCAGCGACAAGGACATCGCGGCGCTGAACATCCCCACCGGCATCCCGCTCGTGTACGAGCTCGACGAGGACCTCAAGCCCGTCAAGGCCGGCGGTACCTACCTCGACGCCGAGGCGGCAGCCGCCGCCATCGAGGCCGTGGCGAACCAGGGCAAGCACTAGCCCTTCCGCGTCGGAGCACGGACGAACAGGAACGGCGGCGGCCCCCGAGGGGACCGCCGCCGTTCCGATCCTGCGGGCCCGCAGGCCCGGCAGCGGTCAGTTCAGCGGAGCGCTGGGCTGCCACTCGCCGGTGACGAGGTACGCCACCTTGCGGGCCACCGAGACGCCGTGGTCCGCGAAGCGCTCGTAGTAGCGGCTGGCGAGGGTGACGTCGACGGTCGTCGGCGCGGTCTCGTTCCAGTCCTCCGCGGCGACGGCCCTGAAGACACTGGCGTGCAGTTCGTTCACGCGGATGTTCGCGGTGTCGATCTCGTTGCTCAGCTCGAGGTTCCGGGTCTCCAGGAGTTCGGTGACCTTCGCGGCGATCTGCACGTCGAGGTCGGCGAGTTCGTCGAACGTGGGTCGGATGCTCTCCGGGATCACGTTCGCGGGGTACCGCAGGCGCGCGAGCTGCGCCACGTGCCGGGCCAGGTCGCCCATGCGCTCGAGCGACGCGCTCATCCTCAGCGCACCCACGATCATGCGGAGGTCGGAGGCCACGGGCCCCTGGAGGGCGAGGATGTCGATCGCCCGCTCGTCGAGGGAGTTCTGCAGGAAGTCGATCCGCGCGTCGGCGGCGATGACCTCCTGCGCGAGCTCGGTGTCGGCACCCTGGAAAGCGCTGTTGGCTTTCTGGATGGCCTCGGACACCAGCTGCGAGATCTCGATCAACTCCTCGCCGATCTGGTGTAGCTCGGCCTGAAAAACCTTGCGCACGTGGGCGTCCTTCCCTGGAAGTATCGGTTCAACCGTTGTCACAGTTCTGCCGACGAGCATTCCAGCCAGCGGTGAACTGTTTCCCCGCTTTACGTGAACGTTAGTTGAACCCCTTACCTATTGCCACCGGAGGGGCCCGGGCCCGAAATCGCAGAGCATAAGCTAGGTCCGTGGACCCCCTTCTCCTGACGCTCGTGGCCGGGCTGGTAGGCCTGGCCCTCGGCGTGGGCGGCATGGCAGCCTTCCGTGCGAGCGAGGCGCAGCGGCTCCGGCTCCGCTACGAGGACGAACCCTCCCTGCCCGACGGCGCCGCCGAGGTGCTCTCGATCATCGGGCGCGCCTACGTCATCGTGGACGCGATCGACGGCGTCGTGCGGGCGAGTCCCGCCGCCTACGCCTTCGGCCTCGTCCGCGGGCACACCGTGGTCCACTCCGAACTGCTCGACCTCACGGCACGCGTCCGGCGCGACGGCGTCATCGAGCAGGAACAGCTCGAGCTCCCCCGCGGCCCCTTTGGACAGGGGTCCATCGTGGTGCAGGTCCGTGTCGCCGCCCTCGGCACCGAATACATCCTGATCCTCGCCGACGATCGCACGGAGATCACCCGTAGCGAGGAGATCCGCAACGACTTCGTCGCCAACGTGTCCCACGAGCTGAAGACACCGGTGGGCGCGATCTCCCTCCTCGCGGAGGCCATCGACGACGCCGCCGAGGACGAGGTGGCCGTGCGCCGCTTCGCCCAGCGCATGCACAAGGAGTCCGGCCGCCTGTCCGCCCTCGTCCAGGACATCATCGAGCTCTCCCGCCTGCAGGGCGCCGACGTCGTGCGCCGGGGGAAGCCCGTGGACATCAACTCGGTCATCGTCGAGGCCGTGGACCGCAACAAGCTGCCCGCCGAGAGCAAGCAGATCGACATCGTCGTCGGCGGCTCGGTCTCCCTGCCCGTGTACGGCGATCACGATCTCCTGATGACGGCCTTCCGCAACCTCATCGACAACGCCATCCGCTACTCGCCGGAGGGTACCCGCGTCGGCGTGGGCGTCCGGTCCCGGGACGGCCTCGTCCAGGTCTCCGTCACCGACCAGGGCCCGGGGATCACGCCCGAGGAACAGGAACGCATCTTCGAACGGTTCTACCGCATCGACGCCGCGCGGTCCCGCCAGACCGGCGGCACCGGCCTGGGCCTCAGCATCGTCAAGCACGTCGTGTCCAACCACGGCGGCGAGGTGACGGTGTGGTCGCAGGCCGGCCAGGGAAGCACCTTCACCGTCCGCCTGCCCGAGATGGAGAGCGCCCCCGAGGACGGCGCAACGGGGTCGACAGGGCAGCAGTCCGACCGGAAGACCGTCAAGAGGGGCAGCACCGCTGTCCAGGAGCAGGGAGTCAAGGCGTGAGCCGCATTCTGATCGTCGAGGACGAGGAGTCGTTCAGCGACCCGCTGTCCTACCTCCTCGGCAAGGAAGGCTTCGAGGTGTCCGTGGTGGACAACGGCCTCGACGCCGTCACCGAGTTCGACCGCGCGGGCGCGGACCTCGTGCTGCTGGACCTCCAGCTTCCGGGACTGTCCGGCACGGAGGTCTGCCGCCAGCTGCGCCAGCGCTCCAACGTCCCGGTCATCATGCTCACCGCGAAGGACGCCGAGATCGACAAGGTGGTGGGGCTGGAGCTCGGTGCCGACGACTACGTCACCAAGCCGTACTCGTCGCGCGAGCTCGTGGCCCGCGTCCGGGCGGTGCTCCGGCGCCAGGGCGAACCCGAGGAGCTCGTCTCCACCACCGTCCAGGCCGGGCCTGTCCGGATGGACATCGAACGCCATGTGGTGAGTGTCGACGGCGAGCAGGTAGCCCTCCCGCTCAAGGAGTTCGAGCTGCTGGAGATGCTGCTCAGGAACTCGGGCAGGGTCCTGACGCGCGGTCAGCTGATCGACCGCGTCTGGGGGTCGGACTACGTGGGGGACACGAAGACCCTCGACGTGCACGTCAAGCGGTTGCGCAGCAAGCTGGAGCCGGACCCCTCGAACCCCCGCTACCTCATCACGGTCCGCGGCCTCGGCTACAAGTACGAGCCCTGAGCCGCCCCCGCACCCGGCGCTCCCCTCGGGAGACAGGAATGCCCGCCTCCGATCGATCGGAGGCGGGCATGTCCATCGGTGGAGGTGCTGGCGGGCCTAGCCCTCGTGCGCTCCCTCGGCGGCTTCCTCGGTCGCGGCGGGCTCGCTCGGCCGCGGGGTGTAGCCGCCGGGCACGTACTCGCGGTATTCCTCCAGCGTCCCGTCGAGCACCGGTACCTCGAAGGTCGCCTCGTCGCCCTGGACCGTGAAGTCGACGTCGATCAGCGAGCCCGGGGTGTCGGGAAGTCCCTCGAGCGTGGCGTCGTCCGTCGTCTCGTCCTCGAACGTGAACTCGCCCTGGCCCTCGATCGTGACGCTGGTGGCTGCGCCGCCGGCCTGGATGGAGAGGTCGACCGGCTCGTCGCTCGTGTTGAACACGGTGCCCACCAGGCGGCCCGTGGTCTCGTCGTCGCGACCGACCACCAGGACGTTGCGCAGCTGCACCGGCCCGAGGTCCTTCACGATGCCGTCCGACGCGGCGTACCGCGTCGTCGTCGACTGCTCCGCGGTGAAGCTGCAGCCGGAGACACCCAGCATCAGCAGCACGGCGCCGGCAGCAACGGCCTGCTGCGCTCGGTTCTTCGGTGCACAATTCACAGCACAAACTCCTGGGGTTCAACAGGCGGGACAAGGGTGTGATCCGGTGCGGACCTACCCAACAGACTATCGGCAATGCCGCGGAACCGTGGTGTTGGTTTCGTCGGCCCGGGAGCGGGCGGATCACCAAAAGCTCTCGCCGTCAAGAGGCGAATGATAGCCAATTGAGCTTGATTCGGCCCTCTGACCTGCGAAAACGCATCGTCGGGCGTGTCGTTGCCGTGATAAACTGATTGACGGGAAAGGGGAAAGTCCACATGGTTTTTGAGGTCGGCGAAACAGTTGTTTACCCTCACCACGGCGCAGCGAAGATCGAAGAGATCAAGATGCGCGTCATCAAGGGCGAAGAGAAGATGTATCTCAAGCTCAAGGTGGCACAGGGTGATCTGACGATAGAAGTACCAGCAGAGAACGTTGACCTCGTAGGGGTTCGTGACGTAGTCGGCAAGGAGGGCCTCGAGCACGTGTTCGACGTCCTGCGGGCCGAATTCACGGAAGAGCCCACGAACTGGTCGCGCCGCTACAAGGCGAACCTCGAGAAGCTCGCCTCGGGCGATGTCATCAAGGTCGCAGAAGTGGTCCGCGACCTCTGGCGCCGCGACCACGACCGCGGCCTGTCGGCCGGTGAGAAGAGGATGCTCGCGAAAGCCCGGCAGATCCTGATCTCCGAGCTCGCCCTGGCCGAGAAGACCGACGAAGAGAAGGCCGCAAGCGTTCTCGACGAGGTCCTCGCCTCCTAGGAGACGGGCACGACGCGAAAGAGGGACCCCCGGGTCCCTCTTTTTTGTTGCCCTGTCATAGGGTGACGGAGTGTCCGAGAAGAATTCGCAGTCCGTCCGAGCCGAGGTCGGCGTCGTCCTGGTCGCCGCCGGATCCGGACAGCGGCTCGGGCAGGGCATTCCGAAGGCGCGCGTGCTGTGCGGTGGGCGGACCCTCCTCGAGCACTCGCTGGAGTCCGTCGTCGCGTCGGGTATCGCGGCGTCCGTGGTCGTGGTCCTCCCCGCAGGCGACGCCGTGCTGTCCGCCGTCGTCGACCAGGCAGGTGCCGCAGGCGTTCGGACGGTGCGGATCACGGCGGTGGCCGGCGGGGCGACCCGGGCCGCCTCCGTCCGTGCGGGCCTCGACGCGCTGCCTTCGTCGGCCGCCGTCGTCCTGGTCCACGACGCCGCCCGTGCGCTCACCCCGCCTGCGGTCTTCCAGCGCGTCGTCGCCGCCGTCGGTGCAGGGGCGCCCGCGGTCATCCCGGTGCTGCCCGTGGTGGACACGGTGAAGGTCGTGACGGGCGACGTCGTCACGGCGACGCCCGACCGCGCCGTCCTGCGCGCCGTGCAGACCCCCCAGGGGTTCGACGCCCGCGCACTGCGGGCAGCTCATGCGAGTGCCACGGCATCCGATCCCGGCATCACGGACGATGCCATGCTCCTGGAGGCCCAGGGCGCCACGGTGCGCGTCGTCGAGGGGGACGCCCTCGCCTTCAAGGTCACCACGCCCCTGGACCTCGTCGTCGCCGAGGCGGTCCTCGCCGCCCGGCAGGCCGGGGCGCACCCCGGAACCCCGCCCGGGACATAGCCCGGGATACAGCCCCCGCCACGCAGCCCTCGGCATCCCCACGCCCCCACTCCCACCGCCGACCAGCAGGAGCAGCCGTGTACCTCAGTGACCACCTCCACCTTCCCCGCACCGGGATCGGCGTGGACGTCCACGCCTACGCACCCGACGGGGATCCCGCACCGCTGTGGCTCGCGGGCCTGCTGTGGGAGGGGGAGCGCGGGCTGTCGGGCCACTCCGACGGCGACGCCGTCGCGCATGCGGCAGCCGATGCGCTGTTCTCCGCTGCGGGCGTGGGAGACCTCGGTACGCACTTCGGCACCGCCCGGCCCGAGTACGCCGGCGCCTCAGGCTCCACCCTGCTGTCGTCGGCCGCCGCGATCGTGCGGGACGCCGGATTCGACATCGGCAACATCGCGGTCCAGCTCATCGGCAACCGCCCGAAGTTCGCGCCCCGCCGCGCCGAGGCGGAGGCAGTCCTGTCCGACGCCGCGCAGGCACCGGTCAGCATCTCGGCCACCACCACCGACGGACTCGGGCTCACCGGCCGGGGGGAGGGTGTCGCAGCGATCGCGACCGCCGTCGTCGTGCGGTCCTCGTCCCCGGCGACGCCCGCACTGCCGGAAGGCTGACGGAACCCGCCGGGTAATCTGGAGCGGTGAGCCTGCGATTCTATGACACCGCCCGCGCCGAGGTGCGCCCCTTCGAGCCACTGGAACCGGGCAGGGCGAGCCTCTACTACTGCGGCGCCACCGTGCAGGGCATGCCGCACGTCGGGCACGTGCGGTCCGCGATCGCCTTCGACCAGCTGACCCGCTGGCTGGAGGCGCGGGGCCTGCGCGTCACCGTCGTCCGCAACGTGACGGACATCGACGACAAGATCCTCGCCAAGTCCTCCGACTCGTTCCGCGAGGGTGCCGCCGAGCGTGACCCGTCGGTGGTGCCGGAGGAGCAGTGGTGGGCCCTGGCCTATCGGTTCGAGCAGGAGTTCCAGCGCGCCTACACCACCCTCGGCGTCCGCCCGCCCACCTACGAGCCCCGGGCCACCGGCCACATCCCCGAGATGCACGCCCTCATCCAGCTCCTGATCGACCGCGGCCATGCGTACCCGGCGCTGGACGACTCGGGGGACGTCTACTTCGACGTGCGGTCCTGGCCCGCCTACGGCAGCCTGACCCGGCAGGACATCGACGACATGCAGGCCGCGCCCGACGCCGACCCCCGGGGCAAGAAGGATCCGCGCGACTTCGCGCTGTGGAAGGGGTCGAAGGACACGGACCCGGCCACGGCATCGTGGACCAGCCCCTGGGGCGCCGGTCGTCCGGGCTGGCACCTCGAATGCTCCAGCATGGTCACCAAGTACCTCGGCACCGAGTTCGACATCCACGGCGGGGGCCTGGACCTGCGGTTCCCCCACCACGAGAACGAGATGGCCCAGTCCCAGGCTGCGGGACATGCCTTTGCGCGATTCTGGATGCACAACGGCATGGTGACGTACGGCGGCGAGAAGATGTCGAAGTCGATCGGCAACACCGTGAGCCCGCAGGAGATGATCGACGCCGCCGGCCCCCGGGTGGTGCGCTACTACCTCGGGCAGGCCCACTACCGGTCGGTGCTCGACTACCGGGAGACGTCGCTGCAGGAAGCGGGCGCCGCCGTGTCGCGGATCGACGGGTTCATCGCCAAGGCCTCCGCCCGTCTCGCGGGACTTTCCTCCGCCCTCGGACCGGCGGGCGCGGCCGACCTGCCGCAGGCCTTCGCCGAGGCGATGGATGACGACCTCAACGTGCCGCAGGCCCTCGCGGTGCTCCACACCACGGTGCGCAGCGGCAACACGGCCCTCGCGGCGGGCGATGACGATGCCGTCCGCAGCAGCCTCGCCGCCGTCCTCGCGATGACCGCTGTCCTCGGGCTCGACGACGCCGGGGATCCGGTGGCCACGGCGAGCGCGGCGGAAGCGGGAGTCGGAAAGGCGCTCGACGCGCTCATCGGAGACCGGCTGGCCGAACGCAGCGAGGCCCGGAGCGCCCGGGACTGGGCGAGGGCGGACGCGATCCGCGACGCCCTCGCCGCCGCCGGAATCACCATCGAGGACTCTGCGGAGGGCGCGCGCTGGGCACTCTCCGGCGACTAGCACGCCGGGCGCCTGCCCCGCTCCGTCCGCCCGTGGCGCCGGTATTCCGGCCGTTGCCGAGAGACGGCATCGGCTCCGCGTAAACTGGGTGAGATTCTTCTTCTATATAAAGGTGTTCTTCCATGGCCAGTCACGGACGTCCAGGCGCGGTTCGCAAAACGAAAAAGGGCCCCACCATCGGCACCGGCGGACACGGACGCAAGTCGCTCGAGGGCAAGGGCCCCACTCCCAAGGCGGAGGACCGCCCGTACCACAAGGCGTTCAAGAACAAGGAGCTGTCGGAGCGCTCGGCCGCCAAGCGTGCCGGCGGCAAGAGCGCCGGGACGGGCCGCACCAAGGGCAAGGCCGCCGAAGAGGTCGTCACCGGGCGCAACTCCGTCGTCGAGGCTCTCCGCGCGGGTATCCCGGCCAAGGCCCTCCACGTCGCCATCCGCATCGAGATGGACGACCGCGTGCGCGAGTCGCTGAAGATGGCCGCCGAGCGCGGCATCCCCGTGATGGAGACCGGCAAGCCGGAGCTGGACCGCATGACGGACGGTGCCGTGCACCAGGGCCTCATGCTGCAGATCCCACCCTACGAGTACGCCGACGCGCTGGACCTCGTCGACGAGACGATCGACCGGTACAAGCGGGGACACATCGGGAACGCGCCGCTCTTCGTGGCCCTCGACGGCATCACCGACCCCCGCAACCTCGGGGCCATCATCCGTTCGGCGTCCGCGTTCAGCAGCCACGGCGTCATCGTGCCGGAGCGCCGCTCGGTCGGAGTGACGGCGTCGGCCTGGAAGACCAGCGCCGGTGCGGCCGTCCGCGTCCCCGTCGCGCGCGTCGGCAACCTCAACTCGGCGCTGAAGTCCTTCAAGGACAAGGGGATCTTCGTCCTCGGGCTCGACGGCGACGGCGACGTCTCGCTCCCCGCGCTGTCCCTCGGGCGCGACCCGATCTGCATCGTCGTCGGTTCGGAGGGCAAGGGCCTCTCCCGGCTCGTGCGCGAGAACTGCGACCAGATCGTCTCCATCCCCATCGACTCCGCCATGGAATCGCTCAACGCGTCGATGGCGGTGGGAATCACGCTGTACGAGGTGTCCCGCCAGCGGTCGGCGTGACACAGCCCGCGCAGGCGCTGCCGCCCGACTCCCGCGAGTTCCCGCTCGGGCTCCACGCCACGAAGGGGACCTGGATCCGGGACGCGCACGCCAACGCCGCCGTCTGGGCTCCCGCGATCGACTCCATGGACGTCCACTGGCAGCGGGCCGATGGTTCGTGGATCTCCGAGACACTGGTAGGGCTCGACGGCGGCGTGCACCATGGCGTCGTGGGGCCCATCGCGCCGGGTGCCCTCTACGCGTTCTGGCCGACGGGCAGGGAACTCCCGGGCACGGTCGGGGAGGTACAACTGCTCCTGGATCCGTACGCGAGGGCAGTGGAGACCATCGACACCGCCTCCGGGACCGACGAGCCGCCCTCGCGCGCCTACTACTCCGTCTTCCTCCAGCATGTGTTCGACTGGGGGACGAGCGAGCGCCCGTTCACGCCCTGGCGCGACACCGTCATCTACGAGGCCCATGTGAAGGGCCTGACGAAACTCCATCCCGACGTGCCGGAGGACCTCCGCGGCACCTACGCGGGACTGGGACACCCGGCCATGATCGCGTACCTCCGGGAGCTCGGGATCACCGCCGTCGAACTCCTGCCCATCCACTTCTCGATCGATGAGCCGCACCTCGAGCCCCTCGGACTCACCAACTACTGGGGCTACAACACCCTCGGATTCTTCTCGGCGCACACCGGCTACGCCACGGCGGCAGCACAGGCGGCAGGACCGGCGGCCGTGCTCGACGAGTTCAAGGGCATGGTCCGCGCACTCCACGAAGCGGGCCTCGAGGTTCTCCTCGACGTCGTGTACAACCACACAGCGGAGGGCCCGCAGGGCCGTCCTGCCCTGTGCTGGCGCGGGCTGGGGGACAGGGACTACTACCGGCACGACGACGCAGGCCGGTACATCGACACCACCGGCTGCGGCAACAGCCTGGACTTCTCGCAGCCGAGGGTCGTGGAGTTCGCGCTTGATTCGCTGCGGTATTGGGTCGAGGAATGCCAGATCGACGGGTTCCGCTTCGACCTCGCGGTCACCCTCGCACGGGACGAGCACAACACCTTCACGCCGCGGCACCCCTTCCTCGTCGCCGCCGGCGCCTCCAAGGCGCTGCGCGGGACCAAGCTCCTCGCGGAGCCCTGGGATCTCGGGCCAGATGGCTGGCAGACAGGGCGGTTCCCGGTCGGTTGGGCGGACTGGAACGACGGCTTCCGGGACACGGTCCGCGACTTCTGGCTGCGGGACGTGGAGTCGATCGCGGCCGGCGGCACGGGGTCCTCACCTGCGCGGCTGGCCGGCAGCCTCGCCGGGTCGGCAGAGACATTCGCCGCGTCCGGACGGAGCCCGCTGGCCTCGATCAACCTGGTCACGGCCCACGACGGCTTCACGCTCGCCGACCTCACGGCGTACGAGCGGAAGCACAATGAAGCCAATGGCGAGAGCAACCGGGACGGCTCCAACGACAACCACAGCTACAACCACGGCGCTGAGGGGCGCACCGAGGACGAGGTCATCCTCGGTGCGCGCGAGAAGAGCGCCCGCAACCTCATGGCATCGCTGCTGATCTCGCTCGGTGTTCCGATGATCACGGCGGGGGACGAGTTCGGCAGGACACAGCACGGCAACAACAATGTGTACTGCCAGGACAATGAACTCGCCTGGATGCACTGGCCCCATGATGCATCGTCCCGGCGCATGCTGGACGCGACGCGCACGCTGCTGTCCATCCGCCGGGACTTCCTTGCGGGGCAGCCCGCCACGTTCCCGTCCCGCGGAGAGCAGTCGATGCTGCTCTGGTTCAATGCCGCCGGGCTCCCGATGACAGCCCACGAGTGGAACGATCCAGGCACGCGGACCGTCCAGCTGCTCCTCGGTTCCACGGGCGGGACGATCAACGGACTCGTCGTGATCAATGGCTCACCCCGCGAGGCGCGCATCCATCTCCCGTCGGCCTGGATCCTGCAGGGGCAGGGCGTCGAGGGGGAGCAGCCACGCCGGTTCAGCCAGACCTTCGACTCGGCCGGTCGCGAGCCGTCGGAGGGTGCCCGGTTGCGGTCGGGCGACGCCGACACCGTAGCGGGTGTCTCGGTCCGTATCTACCGCTGCTGACCCGCACGCGGTCGGTACGCATGAAGCCCGGGACCGCACGGACCCGGGCTTCATGCGTATCCGCCGCCCCCGCCGGGGGCGGCGGACGATCAGGCGTTGACGACGAGCCCGAGCTCGGCCTTCGTCGCGAGGGTCGCATGCTTCGGCAGCACCCGCACCGTGTAGCCGAAGGACCCGGAGTGGTCGATGCGGATGCCGCCTGTGAAGAGGTAGCGCCCGCTGCCGAGGTTCTCGGCGACGTCCAGGTCCTCGACCGTGACGTCGCTCAGCTCGTCGCTGTCGAGGGCCCGGCCGTACGCCACCTCGACCGAGACGTCGTCGGGGTTCAGCCCGCCGAGCGCCACGTAGGCGTTGACCGTGAGCGAGTCGCCGATCTGCGGGTCCTCCGAGACGCCCATGGAGTCGACGTGTTCCACCTGGACGGCGGGCCAGCTGCCCTGGACGCGTGAACGCCACGCGGCGGTCCTCTTCGCGAGCGCGAAGGAGTCGGCCGTGGCAGCCTGTCCGGAGCGCCAAGCCGGACGGTACAGCTTCTCGACGTAGTCCTGCAGCATGCGCTCCGCCGACACGGCGGGGCCGAGGGTCGCCATCGTGTGCTTGATCATGGCGATCCACTGGTGCGGGACCCCGTCGCGGGAGGGCTCCGACGGGCCGGCGGCTCCAGCTCCCTCCGCAGGCACCAGCGAGTAGAAGCGCGGGCCCACTTGGGTCTCGAGGAGGTCGTACAGCGCCGCCGCCTCAATGTCGTCGCGCTCGTCGGCCGAGGCGCCGTTGTTGGCGGTCGGGATCGCCCAGCCGTTGTCGCCGTCGTACATCTCGTCCCACCAGCCGTCGAGGACGGACAGGTTCAGGCCACCGTTGATGGCGGCCTTCATCCCGGACGTGCCGCACGCCTCGAGCGGTCGCAGCGGATTGTTCAGCCAGACGTCGCAGCCGGGGAAGAGCGTGCGGGCCATGGCGATGTCGTAGTTGGGCAGGAAGACGATGCGGTGGCGCACCTCGGGGTCGTCCGTGAAGCGGACGAGGTCCTGGATCATGCGCTTGCCCTGCTCATCGGCCGGGTGCGACTTGCCGGCGATCACGAGCTGGATCGGGTGCTCCGGGTGCAGGAGCAGCGCCTTGAGGCGGGCAGGGTTGCGCAGCATGAGCGTCAGCCGCTTGTAGGTCGGCACGCGGCGGGCGAAGCCGATGGTGAGGACGTCCGGGTCCAGCACCGAGTCCGTCCAGGCCAGCTCGGCGTCGGCGGCGCCGCGCTTCTTCCAGGAGGCACGCAGGCGCTGGCGCACGTCGTCGACCAGGTTGGAGCGCAGGCTCCGGCGCAGGGCCCAGATGTCCTTGTCCGGGACGTCGTAGACCTTGCTCCACTGGGGATCGAGGACCGATTCGGCCCCGAAGTTGGCGAGGGCGAAGTCGGCGATCTGCGGGTCGACCCAGCTCGGGACGTGCACACCGTTGGTGACGGAGGTGATCGGGACCTCGCGCGTGTCGAATCCCGGCCAGAGACCGGAGAACATGCCGCGCGAGACCTCGCCGTGCAGCTTCGCCACGCCGTTGGCGCGCTGTGCGAGGCGCAGGCCCATCACCGCCATGTTGAACTTCGACGGATCGCCGTCGGCGTAGTTCTCGGCACCGAGGGCCAGGACGCGGTCCGTGGGCACGGACGGCGCCAGGCCGGCGTGGAAGAAGTGCTCGATCTGGGACCGGTCGAAGCGGTCGATGCCCGCCGGGACCGGCGTGTGCGTGGTGAACACCGTCGACGCGCGGCCTGCCGCGAGCGCCTCCTCCCAGCTCATGGGTGACTCGTTCGAGGGGTCCATCAGTTCACGGATGCGCTCGATGCCGAGGAAGCCTGCGTGGCCCTCGTTGGTGTGGAACACCTCGGGAGCGGGCGTGCCGGTGAGCCGCTCGAAGATGCGGAGTGCCTTGACGCCGCCCATGCCGAGGAGGAGTTCCTGCTGCAGGCGCTGGTCCCCGCCGCCGCCGTAGAGGCGGTCCGTGACGTTGCGGGCCGCCTCGTCGTTCTCGGAGACGTTGGAGTCGAGGAGCAGGAGGGGGACACGGCCGACGTCGGCGCGCCAGATGTGCGCGGACAGCTGCCGGCCGTTCGGCAGGGGCAGCACCACCTTCGCGGCGGAGCCGTCCTCCTCGCGGAGCAGGGTCAGCGGCAGGCCGTCGGGGTCGAGGACGGGATAGGTCTCCTGCTGCCAGGCATCACGGGAGAGGGACTGCTTGAAGTAGCCGGCCTGGTAGAGCAGGCCGACGCCGATGAGGGGCACACCGAGGTCGGAAGCGGACTTCAGGTGGTCGCCGGCCAGGATGCCCAGGCCGCCCGAGTACTGGGGGAGGACGGCGCTGATGCCGTACTCGGGAGAGAAGTAGGCGATGCTGCGGGGGGCGTCGTCGCCGAGTCCCTGGTACCAGCGCGGTGCCGTCAGGTAGTCGTCGAGGTCCGCGCCGAGCTCCTGGATGCGCTGCACCAGCTTCTCGTCGGCGGCGAGCTGGTGCAGTTTCTCCCGGGTGACGGAGCCGAGGAAGGACACGGGATCGTGGTCGCTCTCCTCCCAGGCGGCGCGGTCGATCTCCTCGAAGAGACGCCAGGTCGGCAGGTGCCACGACCAGCGCAGGTTTCCCGCCAGTTTGCCGAGGGGCGCGATGTTCTCGGGGAGGACGGTTCGGACAGTAAATCTGCGGATTGCCTTCACCCCGGTTACGCTAGCGCACTTGCCCCGTTGCACGGGAGGGCACACCGCGCAATCGCTTACGTAATACGCGGCCTCGGACGCCGCTACACAAAGCCCCCTTAGCATTTCGGCTCATTACTCGCTAACGTCTTACGGGTGACGACCACTACCGAGCAGAACCGAAATGTCCAGTATCCCGAGGGACTCCGTTTTGGCCGTATCCCCATCACGGCCGTGACGCCTGTCATCGAGGACGGCCGCTTTCCCGCCAAGGGGATCCCCGGCTCTGACATCGCCGTGGGCGCGACCGTGTTCCGGGAGGGCCACGACCAGCTGGGCGTGTCAGCCGTCCTCTACGACCCCCGTGGCAAGGAGGTGCAGCGCGTCCGCATGACGCCGGTGGGGTCCGGGCTGGACCGCTGGGCCGGCACGCTGACCCCGCGCGCCAAGGGCCTGCACACCTTCACCATCGAGGGATGGTCCGATCTCTTCGGCACCTGGGAGCACGATGCGACCATCAAGATCGCCGCAGGGGTCGACGTCGAGCTGATGCTGGCAGAGGGAGCCGCGCTCTTCACGCGGGCCGCCGGGGAGCGCTCGGCGCGCGACGCCGTACTCTTCCGCCGTGCGGCGGACGCCCTCGCGGACACGTCCCAGAGTGTCGAGGCGCGCCTCGCCGCCGGATTGTCCCCGCAGATCCACGAGGCGATCGCACGCCAGCCCATCCGGTCGCTGGTCACCGCGTCGCAGGCGTACCCGATCAACGTGGAGCGCGAACTGGCCGGCCGTGCCGCCTGGTACGAGTTCTTCCCCCGATCCGAGGGAGCCACCTACAACCCCGAGACGGCCGAGTGGACGTCCGGCACGTTCCGCGAGGCCACCAAACGCCTCGACGCGGTCGCGGCCATGAACTTCGACGTCGTGTACCTCCCACCGATCCACCCCATCGGGCGGACGCACCGCAAGGGCCCGAACAACACCCTGACCGCCGGCCCCGGCGATCCCGGATCACCCTGGGCCATCGGCTCCGAGGCCGGAGGCCACGACGCGATCCACCCGGACCTGGGGACGTTCGACGATTTCGACGCCTTCGTGGCCCGTGCCAACGAACTGAACCTCGAGGTCGCCCTCGACCTCGCGCTGCAGGCCTCCCCCGACCACCCCTGGGTGACCTCGCATCCCGAGTGGTTCACCACCCGTGTCGACGGCTCCATCGCCTACGCCGAGAACCCCCCGAAGAAGTACCAGGACATCTACCCGATCAACTTCGACAACGATCCGAAGGGCCTGTCGAAGGAGGTCCTCCGGATCGTCCTCATGTGGATCCAGCACGGCGTGAAGATCTTCCGGGTCGACAACCCGCACACCAAGCCGGTGCAGTTCTGGGAGTGGCTGATCGCCCGCGTGAACAAGAAGCACCCGGACGTCATCTTCCTCGCCGAGGCCTTCACCCGGCCGCCGATGATGCATGCGCTCGGCCGGGCAGGGTTCCAGCAGTCGTACTCCTACTTCACGTGGCGCAACACCAAGACCGAGCTCGAGGAGTACTTCACCGAGATCAGCCAGGTCTCGCCCGCCTACTTCCGGCCCAACTTCTTCGTCAACACCCCCGACATCCTCACCGAGTACCTCCAGTACGGCGGGCCGGCCGCCTTCAAGATCCGGGCGGTGCTCGCTTCCATGGCCAGTCCGCTGTGGGGCGTCTACTCGGGCTACGAGCTGTACGAGCACGTCGCCCGTCCGGGTGCCGAGGAGTACATCGACAACGAGAAGTTCCAGTACCGGCCGCGGGACTATGCCGCCGCCGAGGCGGAGGGACGCTCCCTCACGCCGTTCATCACCAGGCTCAATGCGATCCGCCGGGCGCACCCGGCACTGGGAGACCTCGAGAACCTCACCGTCCACGGCAGCACCGACACCGCCACCGTGGTCTTCGCCAAGCACAAGCAGACGGCGGAGGGCAAGGACACGGTCATCGTCGTCGTCA
Source organism: Arthrobacter rhamnosi (assembly GCF_054510855.1). NCBI lineage: Bacteria > Bacillati > Actinomycetota > Actinomycetes > Micrococcales > Micrococcaceae > Arthrobacter > Arthrobacter rhamnosi. The sequence continues at coordinate 179,378 of NZ_JBTNDT010000008.1, forward strand.
ACGTCGACCCGCACAGCACGCGGGAGAGCACGGTGTCCCTGAACCTCAGCCAGCTGGGGCTGGACGCCGCCGACTTCGACGAGAACGGTACGTTCCTGGTGGACGACCTCATCACCGGTCAGACCTTCACCTGGGGCGAGCATAATTACGTCCGGCTCGATCCCCACGTGGAGCCCGCCCACATTCTCTCGATCAGGAGGCAGCGCTAGTGCCCAACCCCTTCCAGCTCAACGCACCCGGACTGGCCCATGACCCCCACTGGTACCGCAAGGCGGTCTTCTACGAGGTCCTGGTCCGCGGATTCGCCGATGCGAACGGGGACGGCTCCGGCGACCTCTCGGGCCTGATCGACAAGCTGGACTACCTCCAGTGGCTCGGCGTCGACTGCCTGTGGCTGCCACCGTTCTTCAAGTCCCCGCTGCGCGACGGCGGCTACGACATCTCGGACTACTACGATGTCCTCGACGAGTTCGGCTCGCTGGGCGACTTCAAGCGGCTCGTCGCCGAGGCTCATGCGCGCGGCGTGCGGGTCATAATCGACCTGCCCTTCAACCACACCTCGGAGCAGCACCACTGGTTCCAGGAGTCCCGCCGGGACCCCGAGGGCCCGTACGGCGACTTCTACGTCTGGAGCGACACGGACGAGAAGTACCAGGACGCGCGCATCATCTTCGTGGACACCGAGGAATCGAACTGGACGTTCGACCCGGTGCGCCGACAGTTCTTCTGGCACCGGTTCTTCAGCCACCAGCCGGACCTCAACTTCGAGAATCCCAAGGTGCAGGAGGCCATCTTCGACGTCGTGAGGTTCTGGCTCGACCAGGGCATCGACGGCTTCCGCGCGGATGCCATCCCCTACCTCTTCGAGGAGGAGGGCACCAACTGCGAGAACCTGCCGAAGACGCACGAGTTCCTCAAGCGCCTTCGCGCCATGGTGGACGAGAACTACCCGGGCCGGGTCATCATCGCCGAGGCGAACCAGATGCCGGACGAGGTCGTCGAGTACTTCGGCGACGAGGACAGCCCCGAGTGCCACATGTCCTTCCACTTCCCGATCATGCCGAGGCTCTTCTACGCGCTGCGCGACCAGAAGGCCGCCCCCATCATCGAGACGATGAAGGAGACCCCGGACATCCCGGCCGGCGCCCAGTGGGGCACGTTCCTCCGCAACCACGACGAGCTCACCCTCGAGATGGTCACCAGCGAGGAGCGCGAGGCGATGCTCGGCTGGTACGCGCCGGATCCCCGCATGCGTGCGAACATCGGCATCCGCCGGCGGCTGTCCCCACTGCTCGACAACTCGCGGGCCGAAGTGGAGCTGATCCACGCCCTGCTGCTGTCCCTGCCCGGCAGCCCGTTCCTCTACTACGGCGATGAGATCGGCATGGGCGACAACATTTGGCTCGAGGACCGTGATGCGTCCCGCACCCCGATGCAGTGGAACCCGGACCGCAACGCGGGCTTCTCCCCGGTGGACCCCGGCAAGCTGTACCTCCCGGTCGTGCAGTCGCTGGTGTACCACTACAACCACGTGAACGTCGAAGCGCAGATGGCGACCTCGAGTTCGCTCCTGCACTGGGTCCGGCAGATGCTCGCGGTGCGCAAGGCCCATCCTGCGTTCGGGCTCGGCACCTACCGCAACGTCCCCGTCGACTCGGAGCACGTCCTGGCGTTCCTCCGCGAGGTCGAGTCGGGCAATGCCGAAGGCGAGCCCGCAGAGTCGGTGCTGTGCATCTTCAACCTGTCGCAGCATCCGGTGGCAGTGAAGATGCGCCTCCCGGAATTCGCGGGCCGTGGCCTGCGGGACCTCTTCGGCGGGGCGATCTTCCCGGCCTTCGCCGAGGACGGCGAGAACACGCTGACGCTCGGCAGCCACGACTTCTTCTGGCTGCGCGTGCGGTCCGCGAGCTCCAACACGTCGTCCCCGCACACGGAAGCGATGCCCGTCATCCCCCTGCCGGAGGCGATCCGATCATGACGCACACCCCCTTCATCCCGGAGATCCTCACGGAATGGCTTCCGTCCCAGCGGTGGTTTCCCGCGAAGGAACCGTCGGCGGCCCTGACGGTCGTCGGCGGAACGGTCCTGGAGGATCCCGCCGGTGCCGCGGGCTTCGAGGTGCATTTCCTGGCCGTCGACTCCGGACGGCGGACCGACGTCGTCAGTGTGCCGATCAGCTACCGCAGTGAACCGCTCGACGACGCCGCGTCCGGGCTCATCGGCCAAGTCGAGCATCCCGACCTCGGCCCGCAGTGGGCCTACGACGCGACCCACGACGCCGACTTCGTGCGCCTGTGGGTCGACTTCCTCCTGCGCGGCAGCAGCACCCCCGACGGGAGGCTCTCGGGCGTCGTCATCAAGGCGCCCGCCCACCAGGAGCCGGGCACGGCGCAGCCCGTGAAGGTGCTCCAGGGTGAGCAGTCGAACACCTCGGTCGTGTACGGCACCGGCGCGGGGTCCATGATCGTGAAATTCTTCCGCGTCCTCGCCGCCGGTGAGAGCCCCGACGTGTACATCAGCGCAGGGCTCACCGCCGAAGGGTCCACGGATACCCCGGACACCTTCGGGTGGATCACGGGCACCTGGCAGGAACCGCACGGGGAACCCGGCCACCATGTGACGGGCCACGTCAGCGTCCTGCGCGACTTCGTCGAGGGAAGCACCGATGCGTGGCGCACGGCGTCGCTCGCGGCGTCCTCCGCAACGGACTTCACCACCGAGGCACGAGGTCTCGGCCAGGCCGTCGCCCGGATCCACCGGCAGCTCGAGGGCGCCTTCGGCAGCCGCAGGGCGAGCGACACCGAGGAGAAGGAGTTCAAGGACGCGCTCGTACAGCGCATCCGCTGGGCCTGGGAGGAAGCGGGGAACGCCGTCGGGCCCCGGGGCGCCGAGGTCGACCGCATCATCCGCGACGTCGAAAGCCTCGGGGACATCCCGCCCCTGCAGCGCATCCACGCCGACCTCCACCTGGGTCAGGTCCTCCAGGCCCCCGACGGCACATGGCTCATCATCGACTTCGAGGGGGAGCCCCTCCGGCCCACCGCGGAGCGGAGCGTCCCCGACGTCCCACTGCGCGACGTCGTCGGCATGGTCCGCTCCCTGGAGTACGCCGCGGCCTCCCGCGGGGCTGCTCCGGTCGGTTCCCCCGAGGCCGCCGAGACCGAACAGTGGTCGGACGCCGCGCGCGATGCCTTCCTGGCGGGGTACGCGGAGGAGGCCGGAGCGCCCGTCGACACGGCAGGTCCGCTGTTCCGCGCCCTCTGGCTCGACAAGGCCCTGTACGAAGTCGTCTACGAGATCCGCAACAGGCCGGACTGGGTAGAGATGCCCGTCCGGGATGTCCGACGCGCGCTGGGTGCACAGCCCGGAGCGGACGCTACGAAAGCAGCTGACATGAACCCCCCGAAGAACTCCGGCCCGGACGAGGGCACAGGCGAAGAGACCATCACAGGCAAGGCGGCCAAGGCCGTCGCGGATACGGCGAAGGCCGTGGCCGGCAAGGCGAAGAGCGCAACGGCAGGACTGGCCGTGAAGGCGAAGGAGGCAGTGGCCTCTTCCGACCAGGACGACGTCCCCGACACCTCCACCGGCTCCGCAGCGGCGGACCTGACCCCCGTCCCGGTCGACCCGTCCGTCCTCCACCAGGTCTCGGAAGGCAGCTACTACCAGCCGCACGCCGTGCTGGGCGCGCACCTCGGCAACGACGACGTCGTGACCATCCGGACACTGCGCCGCCTGGCCCGCTCCGTCACCGTCATCACCGCTTCCGGGCGTACCGAGCTGCACCACGAGCACAACGGCATCTGGGTCGGAGCCCTCCCCGCCGAGAACCCCGGACATGTCCCCGACTACCGGCTCGAGGTGGCCTACGGCGGCGAACCGGACATCGTCGACGACCCGTACCGGTTCCTGCCGACACTCGGCGAGATCGACATGCACCTGATCGGTGAAGGCCGGCACGAGACACTGTGGACCGCGCTCGGTGCGCATGTCCGCCACTACTCGTCCGTCCTGGGCGACATCGACGGAGTGTCCTTCGCGGTCTGGGCCCCGAACGCCCGCGCCGTGCGCGTCATGGGCGACTTCAACGGCTGGGACGGAACCGTCAACGCCATGCGCGCCCTCGGCAGCTCCGGCATCTGGGAGATCTTCATCCCCGGGGCAGGGGCGGGCACCTGCTACAAGTTCGAGATCCTCGGCAACGACGGGCAGTGGCGCGAGAAGGCCGACCCGATGGCGCGGGGCACCGAGGTCCCTCCCCTCACCGGGTCGAAGGTCGTCGAGTCGACCTACGTCTTCGGTGACGACGAGTGGATGGAGGCGCGTGCCGCCGGCGATCCCCACAACGGCCCGATGAGCGTCTACGAAGTGCACCTCGGGTCCTGGCGCCAGGGGCTGGGCTACCGGGAGCTCGCCGAGCAGCTCGTGGAATACGTGTCCTGGCAGGGCTTCACGCACGTCGAGCTCATGCCGGTCGCCGAGCATCCCTTCGGCGGCTCGTGGGGCTACCAGGTGACGTCCTACTTCGCGCCGACCTCGCGCTTCGGTTCGCCCGACGACTTCAAGTACCTGATCGACAGGCTGCACCAGGCCGGCATCGGCGTCATCATGGACTGGGTTCCTGCCCACTTCCCGAAGGACGCGTGGGCGCTGGCCAACTTCGACGGCGGCACCCTGTACGAGCACGGGGACCCGTTCCTCGGGGAGCACCAGGACTGGGGCACGCTGATCTTCGACTTCGGCCGCCGTGAGGTCCGCAACTTCCTCGTTGCGAACGCGCTCTACTGGCTGGAGGAATTCCACATCGACGGGCTGCGTGTCGATGCCGTCGCGTCGATGCTCTACCTCGACTACTCCCGTGAGGAAGGCCAGTGGCGCCCGAACAGGTTCGGCGGCCGCGAGAACCTCGAGGCCATCTCCTTCCTGCAGGAGGTCAACGCGACCGCCTACAAGAGGGCGCCGGGCATCGTGATGATCGCGGAGGAGTCGACGGCGTTCGACGGCGTGACCAGGCCCACCAGCTCGGGAGGCCTCGGCTTCGGCATCAAGTGGAACATGGGGTGGATGCACGACACCCTGCAGTACATCTCGGAGGACCCGATCAACCGGGTGCACCACCACGGCAAGGCGACGTTCTCCATGGTGTACGCCTACACCGAGAATTTCATGCTCCCCATCAGCCACGACGAAGTCGTGCACGGCAAGGGTTCCCTGCTGCGCAAGATGCCGGGCGACCGGTGGCAGCAGCTGGCCAACGTTCGCGCGTACCTCGCGTTCCAGTGGGCCCACCCCGGGAAGCAGCTCATCTTCATGGGATCGGAGTTCGCCCAGGAATCCGAGTGGGCCGAGCACCACAGCCTCGACTGGTGGCTCACCGACACGCCGTCGCACAAGGGTGTCCAGGAGCTCGTCCGCACCCTCAACGCGATCTACAAGGAGACCCCGGCGCTGTACGCGCGGGACAACGAACCTGCCGGTTTCCAGTGGATCGACGAGAACGACGGCGAGCACAACACGCTGTCCTTCATCCGCTGGGACCACCAGGGGAACCCGCTCGTGTGCATCGCCAACTTCGCCGGTGGCCCGCACGAGGGCTTCCGGGTCGGACTGCCCTGGGCGGGGGAATGGACCGAGGTCCTGAACACCGACTCCGAGGAATTCGGCGGGTCGGGCGTCGGGAACCGCGGCCTCGTGACAGCCCAGGAAGGCGCGCACAACGGCCAGCCGGCATACGGCGACGTGCGGGTTCCGCCTCTCGGAGTGCTCTACCTGAAGCCCGCAGCCTCCTGACCGGCGGCCGGTAGGCCCGGCGGCGGACCCCCTTCCACGAGGGGGTCCGCCGCTGTTTTACATTCCGGACCCACCGGTGCTACTGTTTATATCCGCGCTGATGAAGACATCTGATCGGCCGACAACCACAGAACCAAGGCTCACCTTCTATCCGCATGGACGGGATCGAGGGCCGAGGGAAGCGGGAACCGGCCGATTTGGAGAAACGGAAGAAGCGGGGTAGGCTTGAAAAGTTGCTTCGGAGCGAGGACACAGCGGTTTGGTTGTGTTTGGTGCCGGTAGCTCCTGTTGTTTGAGAACTCAATAGTGTGCCAAGTTTGTTGATAC
>NZ_JBTNDT010000009.1:0-113799 GCF_054510855.1 Arthrobacter rhamnosi
CAGGGAAGCATTTCTGCAGCTCAGCGACTCTTTTGCCGGTCCACGAAGTCCCGCCGCCAAGGGGCCGAAGCCGGGGAGGGGGTATTGCATCACATGCAATAATCACTGTTCAGGTTGACATAAGGTCAATTATCGGCGGCGCAAAGTTGCTCTAAGACAGGGGCTGCCTATACATGGTGCCGTGAAGGTCCAGCAGCTGCACCGGCGAGGGTGCTCCTCACTGGGACGGTCCGCGTTGTCTAGGCACCTACGCAACCTCGCTGCGGCACCGGCCTCCTGACCTGCTGAAGCAGGTGGACCTGGTCCGCTTGGTTTTCCGCCTGACCTAACGCCATGCAGGAAGGCGGCCCCCATTGCGGTGCCAACGTCGTGGGTTAACAAATTGCTTTCAACTAATGGAAATGGATGTTCAGGAGCCCCTGTGCCAGCTGAGGATTAGGATCACACCGTAGTGCAGCCAGCCGTTTGGAAAGAAGGAAACTATGTCCCTCAGCGTTGAGGAAATGAACACGCAGCTCCCGCTTGCCAATGTGCTGCCCGGTGAGGCTGTTCCCTATTACATGGCCTCGGGCGAGGGCGCCCGCTACGAGCTCGACGGCCAGCTGATGACGGTCATCGCGCGTGCCGCCGACACCGGGGGAATCTTCAGTGCTGCCTACATCTCCGGGGGCATGGGAGCCGAGTCGCCGTTCGTCACCCACACGGTGGAACACAAGACCCTTTACGTCTTCGACGGCATCCTGCACGTCTGGCTGCCGGGCGAGAGCCGGATCCTCACTCCGGGCGATTCGGTCGTCATCCCGCCGAACACCCCGCATGCCTACCGCATGGCCAGCCACTACACCCGCTTCCTGAACTGGATGACACCCGGCGGTGCGGAAGCCTACTACGAGCGTGTCGGCACCCCCATCGACTCCCACGTGCCGCCGGTCCGTGCCGGCCGCAAGCCCAGCCTCGAGGAGCAGGCCGCGGTGGGCGCTGAATTCGGCATCTCGTTCCCGGATGTCGAGCGCGTGGCGCCCTCCTTCCGGCACGACGCCGGCCTGCCTCCTGTGCAGAGCCCCTACTTCCTCAGTGCGGGCGAGGGCGAGCGCCTGGTGAGCTACCAGACCATGTTCACCTACCTGTCCCGGCCCGCGAACACCGGCTCCAACTACTTCGCTGTCCACACCAAGGGCGCCAAGTCGCCCTACATCCCGCTGCACTTCCACTCGCAGCACACGGAAAACTTCCTGTGCACGGAGGGCCGGATGTGGCTCTACGCCAACGGCCGGGAGATGCTGCTGACCAAGGGTGATTTCGTCCACGCCCCGGCGGGCACGATCCACTCGTTCGCCTTCGATGCGCACAATACCCAGATGGTGGGTTTCCTGACGCCGTCGGTCTTCAATGGGTTCTTCGAGTACTTCAACAAGCCCACCGAGGACTACATGTACACGGAGGGCGGGCAGCCCTTCATGGACATGGAAGGCTTCGGCCGCGCCCAGGCCGAGATGGACCTCACCGTCGTCGGTCCCCCGCCGCAGCGCCGGGCGGCACTCGACATCTCCTGACGGCAGGCAGCCAGCTTCTGACCGACAGCGAAGGGGCCGGGCCTCCGAGAGGACGTCCGGGCCCTCCCTGCGGGCCGTTCCGAAATGCCTTCCCGAGCCTCGACCGGGTGTTACGGCGCAACCGCCGGGAATCACCCTGCCGGCGGCACGTCCCAGAACTCGCGGAGTTCCCGGCGTGGGTCATCTGCCACGCGTGGCACCTCGTCCAGGACCATCGTCCTGCGTCCCGGCGCGTAGGGCGGCCAGGCGGGCAGCTCTTCCGCGGCGGGCCGGCCGGTGCGCGCGAATGCAGCCCATGCTGCGCTCATCATGGCGCTCAGCCCGTGCGGAGGGGCCTCTCCGGTAAGGAACGCCGCCTCGGGCGAGCCCAGCTGCCGGAACACGAACGGAACGTCGAGGGCGTGGCAGGCGCCCAGCCTCCCGCCCATGGCAGGGCTGCGCCAGCTGAACAGGTAGGAGAAGGTCTGCCCCGAGGAGCCGTGCCGGGCGTTCAGGAGACAGTTGCTGGGCTGCCGGTATACGGCGTCGGAGATGGCCGCTTCCAGGAGTTCCGTGCCGCTGGGGACGGAGCCAACTGCGGATTGCAGCGCCCGGGCGTACTCCTCCTCCCGTCCCGGGTCAGCCCCGCCGTCCGCCAGCACGGCTGCAGCGCGCTCCGCGTAGGACGGGTCCAACGGATTTGCCGGGCGCATCTGCACAGCGAACGATCCCTCGTTCAGGTTCGTCCCGATCAGCAGGTCGACGTCGGAGTTGGTGCCATTCTGTACCGACTCCAACGGCGGCGCCGGAAGCGACGGCGTTCCGACGGTGGGCTGGAACGGCAGCGGAACGGCGAACGTCCGTGCCCCGGCGCGCTGTACCAGCTTCTCTTGGGCCTCGAGCAGGTGCTCCACTGGAACCGTCAGCAGCTCCGCAGCGTGAGCGCGGTCCAGCCCACACAGCTCGAGGAACTCGAGGGTGATGCGCGAGGAGTCCTCCGCGCTGCGGTACCTCTCAGCCGTGCCACTCTGCATGATCGCCCGCCGGAACAGCCCGCGGGAGGCAGGCATCCCCAGCAATGTGCCCACCGCAGCAGCACCGGCGGACTCACCGAAGACCGTCATGTTGCCGGGGTCCCCGCCGAAGGCCTCGATGTTTCTGCTGACCCAGCGCAGTGCCTCGAGCTGGTCGAGAAGAGCGAGGTTGGAGGAGTCGGCATAGTCAGCGCCCAGCCGCTCCCCCAGATGGAGGAAGCCCAGCACACCCAGCCGGTAGTTGATGGTGACCACGACTGTGCCGGTTGCAGCCGCGAGGCGGGCGCCGTTGTACAGGGCATCGCTGCCGGAACCGGACAGGTACGCACCGCCATGGATCCACACCAGAACCGGCAGTCGGGACCCGCTGTCCGGCGTCCAGACGTTCAGGTTCAGGCAGCCGCTTTCGCTCCAGGTCCGGGGCTTTCGGCCGGGCGGAGCGGGGATCTCCGGATTCTGTGGCGCCGCGGGCCCCGGGACCGTGCAGTCCCGGATGCCGGTCCAGCCGACGGCGGGGACCGGAGGGAGGAACCGGTGCTCTCCTGCGGGAGAGCCCGCATATGGGATGCCGTGGAAGGACCTGACGCGTCGGCCGTCCACTCGTGCTGCGGTGCCGCGGACGATTCCTGCGGACGTGGTGGCCAGGGTCATGCCGGCGTCACGGGGCGACCGCCGGGTACTGCTTTACCAGTTCCCGTCCGTAGTCGTTCCCGTTGGGGGTGCGCACCACGGTGTGCATGTGGAAGGGCGCGGGCTCGTCATTGCTGAGGAAGACGCCGGTGTGGTGGTCCAGCTCCAGCACCACCACTGGGCTCTGCAGCCTGAAGTAGAACGGTTCCTCGTCCTTCCAGCCGCCGATCCAGCTGAAGAAAGTCTCGCTGTAGTTCTCCTGGATCTCCCGGCGGCGGGCGGCACGCGGACCCTGGGGCAGGTACGCGATGAAGTCCTCGACCAGGGCATCCAGCACCCCGCGCGCCTCGGCGGGCATGTCCGGAACGCGGATGCCCTCGTACGGGATGACCCGGTTGTCCTGGAAACAGCCACCTAGGTGTCGTTCGTCGCCGGGGTGGATCCGGCCTTCCGGCATGGCCGGGTCCACCATCGCCTCGTAGACCGTGGCTTCGGCCCGCAGGGTCCCGGGGAGGGCCCCCATCAGTTGCCGGGCCAGGCGGATGCGTTCCTTGAACACCGTAACGCCCCTGTAGGGTCCGTCGTCGATCCTGTCCGGTTCGGCACCGAGGAACACGGGCGAGACGACCAGCTGCGTCCCGACGACGAGGCAGTTCAGCGCCGCGTGGTGGCCGAAGAGCTGCCAGCCCCAGGGCTCGGACTCCGATGGCTCGCCGTACAGTGCGAAGTTGTAGCTGAACTCGTTCAGAAGCAGCGGCAGGTCCACCAAATCGCCTAGAAAACCGTTGATGCGCATGAGATTCCGGACCAGTTCGAAGCCCTCGGTGCTCAGGCTCGCCTCGACGACGGCCAGCACAGCGTCGCGCGCGGCACGGTTTAGTTCGTCCAGCCGGAGTCCTGTGTCATGCTGCAGGAACTCGGGGTTTGCCCAGCTCTGCCATTCGGGCGCGTCCACCGCATACCGAAGTTTCCGTTCCTGCCCTGGGGTGAGCGTACTGAGGAGCTTGCCGGCGGCGGTGATCATGTCCGCTGTCGGTGCCTCTTCGCCGCTTTGTGCGAGCGTGATCGGATATAACCCCTTGCGGCGGTTCCCGTCGCTGGTGATTCCGGTGAACGGCTGGGGGTAGAGCTTTTTCCAGCCTTTGATCATGGGGCCGGCGAAGGAGTCGGTGGTGGCAGCCTTGGCGTACTCACGGGCGTTCAGGCCGCGGATTTCTGCGATGCGGGGGTGGTCCGGGGCGAAGAGGAAGTTACGAAATGACGGCGTCGGCACGGGTGCTCCTGGGTTCGTCGGCGGAGGTCTGCGTCCAGCCGACTGCGACGGACAAGGCTTTGGCGGCGGGGCCGGTGAAGTTGCCCCGCCATGCCACGTGCTGGTCGGGGCGGACGAGCAGGGCTCGAGCTCCCCATGCCTCAGAGAGAGCGATGCCGTCCTCGGACGGCCCGACAGCGACGACGGTTACCGGAATCCCCTGTCGGCGGCCAGCGTCCAGTACGGCGGCGAAGAGCTGCTCTGCGGGCACTCCGCCGAGCGCGCCGGCGTCGGCGAGCAGCGTGAAGCCCTGGCCAAGGCGGTCGTACACGGAGGTCCCGTCCTCCAGCCAGGTGTGCGGGAGCAGGGACCCGGGGCTGGCGGAGGGGACATAGCCGATGGGGTCCTCGGCCGGCACGGGTGAGCCGTCCCGCACTATCAGGGGGGAATCTCCGTAGGCGTAACCGAGCACCAGGCCCAGGGAGTCGAACTCGCTCTGCTTCACGGCGAGTGCTTCGTACGCTGCCTGCCGCGCGGTGTCCCCGGTGGCATCTGCGGCGGCCAGGTCGGGATCGGCGAAGTGGTAGGCCAGAGCCTTGCCATTGGCTGCGGCATCGCGGATGGTGCGGGCGGCGACGGGCCGACGTTCCTCGCCGTAGCTGGCCAAAAGCGCGGGCCCGCCCCAGCCGTCAATGGCGGCGGCGAGTTTCCAGGCAAGGTTGGCCGCATCGCCGATACACGTGTTGAAGCCATGACCGCCCCAGGGCGGGTTCAGGTGTGCGGCGTCGCCCACCAGGAAGATGCTGCCGCGGCTGTACTCGGGGGCCAGCAGCATGCGGGCCGTCCAGGGGTCCGTGGCCAGCACGTCGACGTCCACGTCCGAGCCGACCAGCGAGCGGACCAATGCGCCGGCATCCTCGGTGCTGACCACCGCGTCGGGATCCACGCCCTGGATAATGGCCCACCAGGTGTCCGTGCCGTCCAGGGGTCCTACCATGCCTGCCGTGTCCGATCCCACCACCCAGTACTGGACGGCAGGGTCGAGGGCGACCGCCGAGGCGAGGTCCGCCGAGCGGAAGAGGATGCTGATGTTGGACAGCGCCGCGGACCCTCCTTCGAGGCGGATGCCCAGGCTGCGCCGGACGACGGATGATCCGCCGTCGGCCCCGATCACGAAGTCCGCGGTGATGGTCCGGGTGGCGCCGGACGCGTCGGAGATGACGACGCCGTGGGGTGCCTCCGCCCCGTGGATCTCGGCCACGCTCCAGCCCGTCGCGAAGGTGACGAGCGGGTTCTCCGCGACGGCGGCGCGGAGGGTCTCCTCCAGGACCGGCTGCGGAACCTGCTGGCCGCATTCCGGCTGGGGGCCGTAGCGTCCGGGGACCAGCTGGAAGGCGTTCCGGAACCGGCGCAGCTCGTGGGCGGCCTCCCCGGTGAGGCCGGTGCAGAAGATGACGTCCTGCGCGTAGGCGACCGGGAGCGGCGAGGCGGCACGCAGCGCGTCGGCCAGTCCCAGCCGGCGCAGGTGCGTCATGGTCCGTGCATTCGTGGTCTTGGCCCGCGGTCGGGTGGGGTCCACGGCGGCCCGGGGCTCGATGACGGTGCTGGGGATGCCGCGCGTCGCCAGATCCAGCGCCAGGAACAGTCCACTGGGGCCGCCGCCGGAGATCAGGACCTCTGCCTGTTCCGGTAACTCGGCTGCGGGAAAGGCAGGGAGGGCTGCCATCAGGCCCGGCTCCGGAGTGATGGTTCGCCGACGGGGGTGGTCAGGGTGCCGAGCTTCTCGATCTCCACCTCGACGGTGTCGCCGGGCTGGAGCAGCCACTGCGGTGTGCGCGCGTAGCCGACGCCCTCCGGGGTGCCGGTGGCGATGATGTCGCCCGGGTGGAGGGTGAAGGTCTCGCTGATCAGCGAGATGATCGCGGGCACGGAGAAGATCATGTCCCGCGTGTTGCCGTTCTGCGCCTCGATGCCGTTCACGCGGGTCCGGACCTGCAGTCCGTCGCGGAGGTCACCCACCTCGTCGCGGGACACGAGCGGGCCCAGCGGCCCGCTGAAGTCCCCGTTCTTGCCCAGCGTCCACTGCGAGGTGAGCTTCTGGGCCTTGCGGGAGGTGATGTCGTTGAAGGTCGAGTAGCCGAAGACGGCCTCGGCCGCGGTCGCCTCGTCCGCCGATTCCACGCGTCGGCCGATGTAGGCCGCCACTTCGCCTTCCCAGTCCAGGCCCGCCTCGCCGGCAGGCACGGGGACGGGGACGTCGCCCACGGAGAGGGAGGCCGTCCAGCGGCCGAACAGGGTCGGGTACGGCGGGAGTTCCTGGTTCTTGAAACTGCCCTCGGCGGCATGGGCCCGATAGTTCAGCCCCACGCAGATGACCCGCGCCGAGGCGGGGACGAGCGGCACTTCGGGAACGCTGCCGCGCTCCACGGACCTGGCGGCGCCGGAAGCGTCCGCTACCAGCGAGGTGGACTTGTCCTGCCAGCCGTCCGGGTCGGCCCAGAAGTCGGGAACGGGCGCGAGCGGGAAGACACGCGAGTCCACCAGGGCCGCTGCCCATGGTTGGCCGACGTGGAGGATTCCGATGAACTGCATGAAAAGCCTTTCAAGTGTGTCAGGGCATGGTGCAGGGCAGGATCCGACTCAGGAGCCGGCCTGCCGGCGGAAGAAATCGATGGTCGCGGCGGTCGCCTGCGCAGCGGCCGTGGTACCACCGTCGGGCTGCGCCCACATGTGGTCTGCCTCCTCGATCAGGAGGAGTTCGACGGCGGCACCTGCGCCTTTCAGCGCCTCGGCGAGCACGGCGGACTGGGGTGCAGGTACGAAGCGGTCGGCGGTGCCATGAGCCAGGAAGAAGGGCGGAGCGCCGGCATGCACGTACGTGACGGGGCTAGCTGCGGCGGCCTTGTCCGGTGCCTCCGACGGCTGGGCGCCAAGAAGGAGCGCCTCCCGTGATTTTGGGTCATCGGCGCGGGCCACGGCGTCCGGCCGGGCCTGGACGCCCATCCGCACCAGGTCGGTGGGCGGATACCAGGCAGCGACCGCCGCGACGGCGTCCTCGGTGGTGGCTGGTTCCCCGAACTGCTCCACCCCGCCGGTCAGGCCGACCAGGCTGGCGAGGTGCCCACCGGCTGAATCACCCCACGCGTAGATGCGGTCCGGGTCCACCCCGTAGTCGGCGGAGTGTGCCCGCAGCCACCGCACCGCTGCCTTGGCGTCCAGCACCTGGGCCGGGAAGGTGGCCACCCCGCTCAGGCGGTAGTCGGCGGACGCAACCACGAAGCCCGCGTCCACCAGCTGCTCGATCGGGCTGAGGCCGAACCCGTCGACCGTAGGTCCCAGGGAGGACCGCGTACCGGTTCGCCATCCACCGCCATGGAAGTGGACGACAGCGGGGAAGGTGGTACCGGCGGATGCGCCGGGGGGCCGGTAGAGATCCAGCAGCAACGGGGCCGAACCCTCGGGGTGTGCGAACTCGATCCCTTGAAGGATCGGCCCTGCCGTCATCGTCGACTCCATGTGTACCGCGCCGTTCTTCCCGTGGTTCTCCGCCATGCGCCGTTCTGTCGTTCGAACCGCGTCCTGAGTCAACTGTCGGGCATCGGGCCGCCCATGTGCGCGGCCGGTTTCACTGAATGGAAAGTTCGTGTGGCTTCGGTCACGTCTGCCCGGGTCCTTTGATCAGGCCACCGGCTGGATCAGCGCGGGGTGACGGGGTCCGTTGCGCGTACTCGAAGCGCTCCAGCACCGTCCTGCCGCCAACTGCTGACACGCCGATGACCCTGCCGGTGAATCCGCCGGCTACCTCGGTGGAGAGGTAGCGGCCGTCGAGCCGGGCGAGTTCCGTGAACTGCCCCGCCATGCGGAAGCCGAGGACCACGTCGTCCGGCCCGGAGTTCACGCCCGGCTGCTGCCCCGACGGGGATGCGCTGATCTCAAGTTGCAGGGGTCTCGCTCCGTGACGCTGTGCCTTCCCCACGTCCTGCTCCAGCGGTCCGATCCTGGCGACTGCCCGCACGGTGTCCCCGTGGACCTGGACCGCGTACCAGTGGGATCCGTCGATCCTGAGCACCAGTCGCGCTGTCCCTTCCACCGAACTCACGGTGGCCGTCGCGGTCCAGGCCTCGTTCCGGATGCGCGTGGCCAGGAGCGGGGACTCCTCCTGCCCGTTCGGGGTCAGGACCAGTCCTCCCGGTGCCCCCAGGTGGCCGGGACCGGCGGGCCGGGTGAACGACGCCGGTTCCGCGCCGGGCGATATCCAGCGCAGGTGCAGCTCCGGCGAGGTGAAGTCGTCCGTGAACGAGGTGTCCGCTGCCAGCACCGGGTACCGGTCGTCGTCGAATCGGGGCCAGCCGTCCTCCCAGGTGATGCCTGCCAGGAACGTCTCGCGCCCCAGCACGTGGTAGCCCGGTGTGGAACCGCGGCTCCGCACGGCGAGGTAGACGGCCGCCCACGTCCCGTCCGCGCCCTCCACCAGGTCCGCGTGCCCCGCATTCTGTACCGGCGTGGCCAGACTCCGGTGGGTGAAGACCGGATTGTGGGGGCACGGCTCGAAGGGCCCGGACGGCGAGGTGCCGCGGCTGATGGACACGACGTGGCCCCGGTCGGTGCCGCCTTCGGCGAGCATCAGATACCACCAGCCGTTCGCGGAATACAGGTGCGGGCCTTCCGGGTAGGCAAGGCCCGATCCCTGCCAGAGCTTCCTCGGTGCCTCCAGCAGTTTCCCGGTCGACGGATCAAGACGTGCCTGGACGATGCCCGAGGCGTCCTCGCCGGGGCCGAACCCGACCCACGTGAGGTAGCAGGTCCCGTCCCGGTCCCAGGCGATATCCGGGTCGATGCCGAGAGTCCCGGCGATCTGCCAGGGTTCGCTCCACGGTCCCGCAGGATCGTCCGCCCGGAACAGCAGGTGTCCCCCACCGAAGTCGCTCATGTTCGTGGTGACGAACCAGAACTCCCCTTCGTGGTGGCGGAGGGTGGAGCCGAAGATCCCTCCGGACGCGCGCCCGTCTCCCGCGGCGAACTGGGTTCGCCGGGTCAGGATGTTTCCGATCTGCTCCCACTGCACGAGGTCGCGGCTATGGAAGATCGGCGCTCCGGGGAAGTATTCGAAGCTGGAGGTGGCCAGGTAGAAGTCCTCGCCCACCCTGCAGATGGTGGGGTCGGGAAAGAACCCCGGGATGACGGGCGTCGAGCTCTTCACTGCTCGCGCACCGCAGCCAGTTCCCGTGCCAGGAAGTCCAGGGCCGCCTGCCCTTCGGGCAGCCCGGCGGTGTGGTTCAGGTGCCCGTGGAATGCCCCCTCCGCGAGGAAGTACGTCAGCGGCACGCCGGCCTGTTGGAGGGTCGAGGCGAACAGCTCGGACGAGCCGCGCGCGTCGTCGTACTCACACGCGAGCAGCGCAGTGGGCGGAAGCCCTGTCGGGTCGGCGTAGCCGGGCATTGCGTACGACGACGCCATGCTCACCGGGCCGCCCACGTAGTTCTCCGCCTGCCGGACACAGTCCTCCGGGGTGAACCGCAGATGTCGGGGCAGTCGGGCCATCACCTCGTCGTCGAGGCCTTGGGCCGGTGGCGGCAGTTCCGCATACAGGAAGGGATAGGCCAGCAGGAGCTTCGCCGGCACCGGCTTCCCGGCATCGATCAGGTAGAGCGCTGCGCCCACCGCAAGGTTGCCGCCGGCGCCCGCCCCGCCCAGGCACAGCAGGTCCGGGTCCAGCCCTAGGGACTCCGCGTTCTTCCGTGCCCAGAACCAGCCGGTGAGGGCGTCCTCGTGGGGCACCGGGAAGCACACTCCATTCCGGGCCAGCCGGTAGTCGACGGAGAGCACCGGTGTCCCGGCGTCGGCTAGCACACGGGCGAGGTAGTCCGATTCCAGCATGTCCAGGCCGCCACTGACGAACCCCCCGCCGTGCAGCCACACCAGCGCGGCGCTGCCGGGCGACGCCGGTTCGCCGTAGATCCGTATCCTTACCGGGCCGTGTCGGCCCTCGGCGGAGACGGTGCGGACGGGGACGTCAGGCCCCGGGGACCGGACGGCGTCCGCGTTGAGGACGCGTGGCCCTTCCGGGGAGGCCAGGTACTCGGCGAAGCCGGCATCCGGGCCGCTGCCTGCTGCGGGAGCTCCGGGAGCGAAGGGTCCCGTCCGGCGGGACGTCACGAGCTCCCCAGCTTCCGCGAGAAGTAGGAGACGGCGGTGGCGAGGATGGTGTCCAGCTGGTCCTCCGCCCCGAAGAAGCAGTGATCGCCACCTTCGATGGTCACCACCTCATGCTCCACGCCCGCATCCGCGAGTGCTGCTGCAAGAAGGTCTGTCTGGGAATGCGGCACCAGGCCGTCCCTGTCGCCGTGGATGAGCAGGAAGGGCGGCGCCCCGGCGTGTACGTGGCTGACGGGGCTGGCGGCGGCCAGGAGTGCGGGGTCGTCGGAGCCGCCCACCAGCATGTGCTCGGGCTGCAGCGACATCCCGTCCGGGACACCCGCCGTCAGGGCAGCGGGGAACAGACCGTCCGGCATGTCCAGAAGGGGAATGTCGACCAGGGAGGAGACACCGTAGAAGTCGACGACGGCGCTGATGGCGCTTGAGTGCCCCTGCGCACCGAGACCGCCGTGAAGGTCTTCCCGGTCCCCGGTCAGTCCCAGCATCGCCACGAGGTGACCGCCTGCAGACTCACCCCAGGCCCCGAACCGGCCCGGGTCGACGCCCAGGTCCTCCGCGAATTCGCGCAAGTAACGGACGGCAGCCTTGAGGTCGTGCAGCTGCGCCGGGAAGGGCGCCTCCAGGGCATGACGGTAGTCCACGGTGGCACACGCGACCCCGGCCTCGTTGAGCAGGCGGAAGACGGAGTCCGGTGCGAAGGTGGGCGGCAACTCGCGCCGGTCCCCCAGCTGGAAGGCGCCGCCATGGACCCAGAGGACCAGCGGGACCGGTGCCGGAGCCTGGCGTGGAAGCCAGACGTCCAGCTTCAGCGGCCGGAAGCCGAGAGCCCGCGCATAGGTGAGTTCGCGGTGCACCAGGGAGACGTCCGAGACCTGCTCCGGCGTCCCGGGGCCGTCGAAGACGGGAAAGGGCGGGACGTCCACCCCGCCCGGCCGGGCAGGATCGGGCCGGGCGGGATTGAGTGCAGCTTCATCAACTGTCATGAGGTGCTCCTTGCTGGTTCTGGTTCCTGGGCTCCCCCGCCGCTGGCCAGGAAGGAATGGGTGCCGGGTCCGACGACGGTGGGCGGCCTGCCGGGCAGCCGTATCTCGGCGCTGGTGCCGGCGGGCACGGTGGCGGTGAGCGCCAGCATGCCGTCGTGCAGTGTCCACTGCACCTCGATGAGGCCCCTCGGGCCCCGGTGGGACGTGCGCGCAGAGGTCAGACCGGCACCGGGGCGCGGCTCGATGATGATCCGCTCGTAGCCGGCGCTGTCCGGGGCCTGGCGTAGTCCGGCGGTGTAGCGGTGGAGGAAGGACACCACGGCGCCCTTGCTGTAGTGGTTGAGCGACTGGTGCGGGGTGCTGTCGGCGTCCACCCCGTTCCACAGCTCCCACATGGTGGTGGCGCCGCGATCCACCATCACCAGCCAGGACGGCTCGGAGTCCTGCATGAGGAGCTCGTAGGCCAGCTGCAGGTCGCCGTTGTCCGCCAGCACGGGCAGCAGGTAGGGCGTGGACAGGAAGCCTGTTCCCAGGTGGGTGTCCGCGTCGCGGATCAGAGAGGCCAGTTGGGCGGTGACCGTGCTGCGGTGCTCCGCACTGACCAGGTCGAAGGCCAGGGCGCGGACGCAGGTGGCCTGACTCGCAGGGGTGACCTGCCCCGTGGAATCGAGGTATTCAATCTCCCAGGCCTCCCGGATACGCTCCGAGAGCTCCGCCAGTGCCTTCGCGTCCTCCACCTGCCCGAGGACGGAGGCGATGCGTGCCATCAGCGAGGTGGTGTTCCGGTAGTAGGCGGTGGCGACGACGCCGGAATCGGCGGTACGGGCGGCGAAGAGGTCCGGTTCCGGGCCGTCCGGTTCCATCCATTCTCCCCAATGGAAGCCCGTATCCCACAGGTACTTCTCGTGCGGCGCCGGAACAGGGCCGGCGGCAGCACGGGAAGGGTGCCGTTGCGACTCCGCGGTCGTCCGGACGAAGCCCAGCCATCGGTTCATCGCAGCCCAGTTCTCCTCGAGGATGCCAGCGTCCCCTGTGGCGAGGTACAGCTCCCACGGCACCATCACGATCGCATCGCCCCAGCCCGACGAGCCGTTCACGAAGCCCATGAAGTCCGCGGAGGTGGCCTCCGGTCCGGGTGAGGGCGAGATGTTAGCGATGACCCCGCTGTCCCACTGGTCGGCGCGGACGTCGTTCAGCCACTTCCGCGAGAACCCGGCGACGTCGAACAGATACGCGGCGGTTGGGACGAACAACTGCCAGTCCCCCGTCCAGCCCGCCTTTTCCCGCTGCGGGCAGTCGGTGGGGACCTCGCACGAGTTGTCCCGGAAGCTCCACTCCACGATCTCGTGCAGCCTGTTCAGCCGCTCATCGCTGCAGGTGAAGGTCCCGATTCGTTCCAGGTCGGACTGGACTAGGCAGCCGGTGATGTCCGCCCGTTCCAGGTCCGGCGCGAGTCCCTGGACCGAGACGTATCGGAAGCCGTGCGTCGTGTGTCGGGGCTCGAACACCTCCCCGGAGGCGCCCGAGGAGATGACGGAGTCCACCTGCCCTGCGTCCAGGAATGTGCCGGGGGTGCGGAAGTCATGCGGGCGCAGGTGGTCCCGGGTGACGTCGCCCCTGCCTGGAGCGCCGTCCAGCGCCTCGCCGTACTCCAGGGTGACCGCCTCACCTGCCGCGCCGAGCTTCCCGAGCCGCACCCAGCCGTGGATGTTTTGACCGAAATCCACCACCTGGTGGCCGTTCGGGAGGCGGGTGATGGACACCGGGGCGAGTTCCTGCACCACGCGGGTGGGTGGTGCGGTCGGACCGACCAGCGTGTCAAAGCTACAGGCGCGGACGACGGCGTGCCTGGCCCCGGAGGAGGCCAGGATCCGGAAGTCGACGCGCTGGCCCGCCATCAGGTCCGCGCCGAGGATTTCGGTGGGTGAGGCGAGCCAGGATGCGTCGGTGCCGAGAATCGTCCGGCCCGATCCGGATCCCAGTTCCAGCTGGGCCAGGAATGCCGTCTGCTCGCCGTACATGTCGGCGTCGCGCGTGTACCCGAAGGTGCCGCGGTACCAGCCGTCGGTGAGGACGGCACGGAGGGTGTTGGGGCCCGGGAGCAGGAGGGCCGTGACGTCGAACGTCTGGACCTGCAGGGTGGTGGAGTAGCTGGTCGAGCCGGGGGTGAGCTGCTGGTCCCCGACCCGCCGTCCGTTAAGGAACAGCTCGTAGATGCCGTGGGCGGTGGCGTAGGCGCGGGCGGAGTCCGGGACGGCGGCCAGGGTGAAGGTCGTGTGCAGCGCATGACCGGGACGCTCACCGGGCACGGGGACGGTCGACTCGTCCGGCCCGATCCACTGTGCGGTCCAATCCGAGGGATGCAGGAGCCCCAGCTCCACGGCCATCGACTCGGACCAGGCGCTCACCGTCTCGGCGCCGTCGGTCCCGGTGTTCCAGGTGCGGACGCGCCAGGCGAACCGGCTGCGGGACGTGAGTTCCGGGCCCGAATAGGGCACCGGCCCAGGCCCGGCGGCGGGGAGCCTGCCGGTGTCCCAGCCGTTGGTAGCGGTGATCTGATAGGCCGTCTGGCGGATCGTTCCGGCGGGCGGCGTCCAGCCGAGCCGCGGTGCGACGGAGGTGATCCCGAGGGCCTCCCGCAGGTAGTCGACCCGCAGCCGCGTGGGGGCGATCAGGCGGGATGCCTCGACGCCGGTGTCGAGAACGGTGGAGGTCATACGGCAGGCTCCTGAACGTGGGGTGGCTACGGTTCAAGCTTCCTTTCCCGCAGGCCGCCCCCACAGTGCTCTTTCATTGGATGGAATAGCATTGGAACATCAATATCGACAGCCCTTCGGCACTAGGACCTTCTGCATGACCATCCCTCCGGAGACCGACGCCCCTCCCGTTCGCGGGAAGCGGCCCAAGCAGGGCGAGCCGGTGGTGGACCGCGCGCTGAGCCTGCTCGCTGTCTTCTCCGACCGGCGCCGGGCATTGACCCTGTCGGAACTGGCCCGGCACGCCGACATGCCCGCCCCCACCGCGCTGCGGCTCATCGCACGGCTGGTCGCGTGGGGCGCCCTGGAGAGGCTCGACGACGGACGGTACGTCGTCGGGGTCCGTCTCTGGGAAGTCGCCTCCCTCTCTCCACGCGGGCATGGCGTCCGGGAGATCGCACTGCCATACCTCGAGGACCTGTTCGAGGTCACCCGCCACCACGTCCTGCTGGCCGTCCGGGACAACGAGCAGGCGGTGTTGATCGAGCGGCTCTCCTCCAGAGACGCCACCGAGGTGGCCTACCGGGTGGGCGGCCGCGCGCCGCTGCGGTCCACCGCCGTCGGACTGGTGCTGCTGGCCGGTGCCGACCACCAGTTCCAGGAGACCATCCTGCGGAAACCCCCGGAGGATGAGCCCGGAGTAGCCACCCTGCCCGAAGGCCAGGTCCGGCGCACGCTGTCGGACGTGCGGCGCACCGGCATCGCGATAATCCGTCGCACCGCGCCCTCTCGGACAGTCTCCGTCGCCTCGCCCATCTTCGACGCCCAGGGCGCCGTGGCGGCCGCGCTGTCCATCGTGGTCCCGGATGGTTCCACGCCCCCGAACGTCTTGGCCCCGGCGGTGCGTTCCGCCGCCCGGGCAGTTTCCCGGAACCTGGGCCACCAGGCGGAGGTCAGCTCCGACGTGTGGACCCACTCGCAGGGCTGACGCGGGGACGCCTACCCGTGCACCACGAGGCGGCGGATCAGGTCGTCCCACAGCGCCATGCTGTCGACCTGGTGGCCGGGCGCCGTTCCTGGGGCAGTCTGCCGTCCCGGCGTATGGGGGACCGGGACGAACGGCACCAGAACGCTGTCGCCGAGGGTAAGCGTGCTGCCCAGCTCCACGAAGGGTGGGACGTTGAGCAGGCGCTCCGCCAGCCAGGAGCCTACCGGTGATGCGGCAGCGAGCTCGTTCTTCACCGCATCGACCGCAACGGTCATCTGCGTGTACTCCTCGTAGGGGATCCGCTCAAGGGTCATCCCTGACGCCAGGACCTGGTTTGCCGCTCCGAGGTCGGTATCGGCGTTGTACTCTCCCCGGCCCGCCTCGGTTCTGGTGCCGCCCACCCAGACCAGCGCTGCCCTGTCCGTGAGCGACACGTCCAGTCGGAGCGCATCAGCGACGTTGGTCAGTGGTCCCCCGCAGAGAACGGTGGTCCGTTCGAAGCGAGCGGACGTCTGCACGATCGCGTGCGCCGCGGCGCTGAGCTCGCCCGTGGTGGTCCCGGTGGCCTCAGCACCCGGAACCACCCGCACGTCCGTCAGCCCGAGGAGCTGCACGAGGCGCTTGGCGAGGTGATGGCCGCGGCCGGTCGTAGTCGTCGGGTCGATACCTGCTGCTCCGGCCAGTCCTGCGTTTAGGGGCGACGTCGCCACCAGGACCGTCGCCCCCGGGTTGCAGCGCAGGAGGATGTGCGCGAGGGCGACGAGCCCGTCAGGGTCACCACCGAAATCGTTGTCCACGACGAGCAGTTCCCGGGATGCCTTGCCTGCTGTCACGCGCAGGCCCCGAAGGAGACGCGCCGGATCACGGAGAGGGGTACATACATCAAACCCTGCCTAAACCCCGAAGGACATCAGCGCGGCCGGCGAGGTGAAGCAATGGGTGCCGACCTGGACACTGAAGCGTTCCCCGCCGGGAAGCTCGACATCGGCCTCCACCCCCTCGGGGACCGTCGCCTCGAGGGAGAGGGCGCCGTCGTCGAGTCGCCATTCCACGCGGATTGTTCCGTGCGGGGTCTTGAGGGACGTTGTGGCCCAGTCGATGCCGTCGCCGGGTACGGGTGCGACCCGGACCCTGCTGTACCCGGGTGCGAGGGGGCTGATGCCGCCGATTCCCTTGTGCAGCCAGTCGGCGACGGCGCCCAGGGCGTAGTGGTTGAAGCTGGTCATCTCACCGGAATTGATGGTGCCGTCGGGGAGCATCGAGTCCCAGCGTTCCCACACGGTCGTGGCGCCCATGGTCACGGGATACAGCCAGGACGGGCAGCCTTGTTCCAGGAGCAGGCGGTAGGCGTCCTCGCTGTGGCCCGTGTCCGCGAGGGCTCCGGTGATGAACGGGGTGCCGGCGAAACCGGTGGAGACGCGGTAGCCGTTCTTCCGGACCAGTTCGGCGAGGCGTTCCCCGGCGAAGTCGCGGTGCTCGGCGCTGGGCAGGATGCCGAAGGCGATCGCGAGGGCGTAGACCGTGGTGCAGTCGCTGCGGATGGTGCCGTCGGTGGCTACGTAGTGCTCCAGGAAGGAGGCCTGGACCCGTCCCGCCAGCTGCTCGAAGTACTCGGCGTCGTCCTGGTGATCCAGAAGCCGGGCAGTCCTGGCCGTGATGGTGGCCGTGCGGAACATGCAGACCGTGGCGACGACGCCGGTGTCCGCCTTGGCGTCCCAGGGCTTGTCCGGATCCGCATCCGGGTCCAGCCAGTCGCCGAACTGGAAGCCCGAGTCCCAGAGCCCGGTGGGAGACAGCAGTCCCTCCACCCGCCGGGTGTGCGAGGTCATCGATTCGTACTGGTTCCTCAGAACGCTCACATCGCCGTACGCTTCCCACAGCGCCCACGGCACCCAGACCGAGGCCTCGCTCCACAGGGCCGAGGATTCCGGTGCCGGGAAGTCCGGGGGCTGGGGGCAGTACTTGAGGGCGTCCGGGACGGTGATGGGCACGAGTCCGTCCGCCGCCTTCTGCTCGGCGGCGAGGTCCAGCAGCCAGTCCTGGAGGAAGCCCTTGACGTCGTAGAGGAACGCTGCGGTGGGTGCGAAGACCGCGAGGTCGCCGGTCCAGCCGAGGCGCTCGTCGCGCTGCGGGCAGTCGGTGGGCAGGTCCAGGAAATTGCCCCGCAGCCCCCAGACGATGTTGCGGTGCAGCTG
Organism: Arthrobacter rhamnosi; assembly: GCF_054510855.1. NCBI lineage: Bacteria > Bacillati > Actinomycetota > Actinomycetes > Micrococcales > Micrococcaceae > Arthrobacter > Arthrobacter rhamnosi. The sequence continues at coordinate 17,467 of NZ_JBTNDT010000009.1, forward strand.
GTTGACCAGCTCGTTGGAGCACTCGAAGGTACCAATGCGCTCGAGTTCGGAGTGGACCACTATTGCCTCGAGGGACTCCTCTGTAAGTGTCCCGGGCCAGCCGGTGATCTCGGCGTAGCGGAAGCCATGGAAGGTCCTGGTCGGCTCGAAGAAGTCCTCGCCCCCGGACAGGACGAAGGTGTCCGTGGCCTCGGCGGACCGCAGGGGACGCATACCCAGCTCGCCGTCCTCCAGCACCTCCGCGTGGCGCACCGTGATGGTGTGCCCTTCCTCGCCCTGGATCCGGAAACGGAGCCACCCCACGAGGTTCTGGCCGAAGTCCACCAGCGTCCTGCCGGTGGGCGAGGTGAAGATTTCCACGGGCCGGACGACGCTGGCGCGCACCACCGGTGGACCCACCGGTTCCGCCAGCCGGTCGACGTCGAAGTCCACGGTGTGGGTCCCGGCCCAGGCGCCGGCGTCGAAGCCCGGCTCCGCCCACCCGGCCTCAATCCTGCGGGCGTCGATGGTTTGACCGTCGTAGAGGTCGTTGGCGGTGGTGGCGGAGGGGCCGGACTGCCAGGTGGTGTCGGAGGCGACGGACTGGACATGGCCGTCCGAGAACTCGATGTCCAGCTGCCCAAAGAAGCCCAGTTCGCTGCCGTACAGGTTCGACATGCCGTGCCAAGCAAGGCGCCCGCGGTACCAGCCGTTGCCGAGTTCCACGCCGAGCACGGTGGACGGCCGCACGAGGGCGGTCACGTCGTAGCTGCGGTAGCGGAGCCGCCATTCGTAGGAGCTCCAGCCCGGGCTGAGGACGTCCTCGCCCACCGGGACACCGTTGATCAGCGCCTCGTAGACACCGTAGGCGGTGGCCCGCAGCGTCGCCGTGAGCACGGCACCGTGGCCCTCCTCGAGCCGGAACTCCTTGCGGAGCAGCGGGGCTCCGTCGAAGTCCTCGTCGGGTGAGATCATGGCGGCGTGCCAGGGTGCCTGGGTCATCGGGATCCGTTCTGCTTAGCCGTCAGCACGTGACGGCGGGGAAGGTCAGGGGGTGGCGGTCAGGCCGCGTAATGGCAGGCGACGTCGGACGCGCCGACCCGCCGGAGTGCGGGCCGCTCGTCCCGGCACAGGTCGGTGGCCAGTGGGCAGCGGAGCCGGAAGGGGCACCCGCCGGGGGCGGGGGTGGCTGCCGCGCCGGTCCGGACGCCGAGGGATTCCCGGGCTTGTCTGCGGGCCGCCTGCTCGGCGGGCCGGGGCACGGGGGACGCCGCGACGAGGGTCTGGGTGAAGGGGTGCTTCGGATCCTCCGTGACGGCCGCGGCGGGGCCGGTCTCCATGACCTGCCCTCGGTAGAGCACTACCACGCGCTGTGCCAGGAACTGGACCACGGCGATGTCGTGGGCGATGAACAGGTAGCCCAGGCCGCGCTCGTCGCGCAGGTCCGCCAGCAGGTTCAGTACCTGCGCCTGCGTGGAGAGGTCCAGTGCGCTCACGGCCTCGTCGCAGACCACGAGCTTGGGATCACAGATGAGGGCGCGGGCCACGGAGATGCGCTGCCGCTGGCCGCCGGAGAACTGGCTCGGGTACCGGTCCACGGCGTCCCGGGGTAGCCCGACCCGTTCCAGCATGTCCTCGGCGCGCCGGCGGGCCTCGGTCTGGTTCACGCCGCGGAGTCGGAGCGGTTCGGCGAGCGAGGAGCCGACGGTGTTGCGGGGGTTGAGCGAGGAGTTGGGGTCCTGGAAGACTGCCCGAAGTTCCCCGCCTAGGGCCCGGCGCTGGGCGGCACCGGCGGAGGTTATGTCCTTGCCCTGGTAGGTGATGGACCCGGTGGAGACCTTCTGCAGGCCCAGGATTGCCTTGCCGATGGTCGATTTGCCGGACCCGGATTCCCCGACCAGGCCTACGGTCTCTCCGGGGGCGATGCTGAAGCTCACGCCGTCCACGGCGGCCGGAGCAGCCGCTGCCTTGCGGCCGCGGCCGTACCGCACCACGAGGTCCCTGACTTCTAGCAGGGGCTGGACGGGCGCGGGTGACGCCGGTTCCGGGCGAATCGAGGTCGAAGTGCTCATGCGGAATCCTCTTCAGCGGGTCGTGCTTCTAGGTGAGCGGTCCTGGCTTCGGCCAGTCGTGTTTCGGCAGGTTGTGCTTCGACAAGGTCCAGCAGGCGGTGGGTCGGTACATCGGTGGCCACCCAGTCCAGGCCTTCGACGGCCAGTTCGTCGGCTTTGACGCAGCGGACCGTCCCGTCACCGGTGCCGGACGGTAGCAGCGGGATGGGGACCATGCAGGCGGACCCGGCGAACTGGCAGCGGGCGGCGAAGCGGCACGTGCTGGGCCAGTCCTTGGGCTGCGGGACTTGCCCGCTGATTGTGGCCAGCCGTTCGGGCATGTCCGCGGCACTGGTGGCGTGCGGGTCCGCGGCCAGCAGTGCGAGGGTGTAGGGGTGGCGTGGGTTGTCCAGGATGCTGTCCGTCCGGCCGTTCTCCACGACCTGGCCGGCGTACATCACGGCAACCCGGTCGCACAGGTCGGCTACGACGCCGAGGTCATGGGTGACCATGACCACGGACATCCCGGTTTCCTTCGCCAGGCTGCGGAGCAGTGAGAGGATCTCGGCCTGCACGGTGACGTCCAGTGCCGTGGTGGGTTCGTCCGCGACGAGCAGGCGGGGCCGGCCGGAGAGCGCTAAGGCGATGGCTACGCGCTGGGCCATGCCGCCGCTGATCTGGTGCGGGTAGACCGTGAGGATGCGGGCGGCATCCACGATGCCCACCTTCTCCAGCAGGGTCAGCGCTTCGGTCTTCGCTTCGGCCCTGCCGGTCCTGCGCAGCCGCCGGATGGCGGCCGTGAGCTGGTAGCCCACGGTGAACATGGGGTCCAGGGCACGCATCGGTTCCTGCGAGATGAGGGCGATCTCGCGTCCGCGGATGCCTTCCATGTCCTTGTCGGTCGCCGCGGCGAGGTTCCTGTCGTTCCAGAGGATCTGGCCTCCAGTCACCGAGACCCCGGACGGCAGCAGGCCCAGCAGTGACAGTGCCGTCATGGTCTTGCCGCACCCTGATTCGCCCACCAGGCCCAGGACGGTGCCCGGTTCGACGTCGAAGGAGACGTCCGTGACCAGGCGGACACCATCGCCCGCACCTGTACCTGCAGGGTCCACGCCTACGGAGAGGTTGCGCACGCTTAGCGTATTCTTTGGCGCGTCCTTTGTCCCGGCCTCACCCTTGCCTTCCGGAGCGGCGGGGGTGGCGGCAGCGATGGCGGCGACGGCTCTGGCCCGCTGTCGGCGGGCGGCGGCGGAGGGCAGGTGGGAGGCGGTCGTGTTGGGTGCCTTGCCGAGTGCGTTGCCGATCGCGTTGGCGGCGAGGACCGTCAGCGCGAGCACGGCCCCGGTGGGGACCATGAGCCATGGGGCGTCGTAGACGTGCTGGGATGCGCTCTGGATCATCCCGCCCCAGCTGGGCTCGGGGATGGGCGGTCCGAAGCCGATGAAGGCCAGTCCGGCCTGGATGAGCATGCCGACGGCGAAGATCAGGGCCGCCTGGACCACGATGGTGTTCGTCAGGCCGGGCAGCACATGGCGGAGGCTGATGCCCACGGCGCTGACGCCGTCCACCTTGGCTGCGTCCACATAGAGCTGGGACTGCAGCGACTTGGCCTGGCCCAGCATCACCCGGTAGATACCCGCCGAGATCAGCACGCCGAGGATGGCCATGACCAGCGGGATATTGGTTCCCACGGCGCCGATGACGGCCAGGATGATCACCGTGCCGGGCAGGGACATCATGATCTCCGTGACGCGGCTGATGACGGCCTCCACGCGTTCACCGGCGGATGCTGCCAGCATCGCTAGGAGGGTGCCCAGCCCCACGGCGACGATCACGGTGATCATGGATGTGCCTAGGGTGCCGGCGGCGGAGGCGAAGATGCGGCTCAGGAGGTCCCGGCCCAGTTCGTCCGTCCCGAGCCAGTGGGCCGCGCTGGGTCCGGAGAGGACGGCGGTGAAGTCCTGGTCCTCGGTCTTGAAAGGCAGCCAGAGGGGCGCAGTCAGGGAAGCGAGCACGATCGCGGCCAGCCAGATGACGCCGGCTGTGCTGGCGGGTGAGGCGAACAGCTTGGAGGCGGAGAACCGCCGGCCGGCCCTTGCGGGAGCCGGAGGAAGGAGCGCGGCCGACGTCGGCTCCGGAGAGTCCGCAGGGGCAGGGGCGACGTTCGGAATCATGAGGCACGCAACTTCGGGTCGAGGAACTTGGTGGCGAGTTCCAGCACCAGGTTCACGGCGACCACCACGACGGTGGCGATCACCACCACGCCCTGCACGGACGGGGCGTCATGGGTGCTGACGGAGTTCTGGACGGCCTGGCCCAGACCCGGCATAGCGAACAACTGCTCGGCGATGACGGACCCGCCGAAGAGCTGGATGAACTGCAGTGCGATGCCGGCCACGATGGGAAGGCTGGCGTAGCGCAGCGCGTGGACGTACAGGATCTTCCAGGTAGGAGTCGCGGTGGCCCGGAGGGTCCGGATGTGTTCCTGCTGTAGCGCCTCGAGCATGGAGGCCCGGGTTTGGCGGGCGATGAACGCCGCCCCGCCCACGGCCAGGGTGATCACCGGCAACGCCAGGGACAGCGCCCAGTCCCGCGGAGAGACCTCGAACGGGACATAACCGGTCGCCGGAAAGACCGGGGACTGCACCGCCAGGAGGTAGACGAAGATGATGCCGATCCAGAAGGCTGGTAGGGCTACTGCCATGCCGGCGACGCCCCCGATGATGCGGTCCACGACACCCCCGCGGACTGCTGCGGTCACGCCCAGAGCGATACCGAGGACGGCGCTGAGCACGGTGGCACCTGCAGCCAGCGATGCGGTGACCGGGAGCCTGCCGGCCAGGTCCGCACTGACCGACCGGCCGTCGATGAGGGAGATCCCGAAGTCACCCTGGACCGCTGCACCGAGCCAGCTGAAGAACTGGACGGGAAGGGGATCGTTCCAGCCCAGACGCTGGTTTACTTCGTCGATGGCTTCCTGTGTAGCGCCGGCCCCGAGAGACACAGCCCCCGGGCTGCCCGGCATGGCGTGCACCAGCAGGAATGCCAGCACGGCGACCACCAGAACTGTGGCCAGTGCCATCAGCAGGCGCTTGGCGATGAATAGTGCCATGGTGACCTCCATCGGTCGGAACCGGCCGGGCGGGCTCTTTGGGTGAGTCCGCCCGGCCGGGTCGGGTATTAGCTGGCCGGCTTGTAGGACGAGAGGAGCGGGTAGGCGTTGGTACCGGCGAACTCCACCGGTGCCACCTTCTCGGTGTTGTAGCCCTGGTTCACAAGGGCTTCATACAGGGGGATCATCCAGCCGGATTCCACTAGGCGGGTGTTCAGCTTGGTGGCTGCTGCCTTGATAGCGGCGTCGTCCTTGGCGGCAGCCAGCTCGGCGGTAGCTGCGCTCAACTCTTCATCGGTGGCCTTCTGCACATTGGTGAAGCCGTTGAGGATGGCTCCGTACATTACGCCGACAGGGTTGTCCCAGTTTAGGGGGCTGTACCCCAGCGGTGTGGTGGCGACGGCGGCGAAGGCTTCATCGGTGGAGGCGGCCATCTTGACGTTCATGGTGATCCCGACGGCGGCGAGGTCCTTCTGGACTGCCTGCAGGTCCGTCTGCGTCTGCGCGCTGGCGATGATGGTGAAGTCGAATCCGTCCGGGTAGCCCGCCTCCGCCAGCAGGCTCTTGGCCTTTTCCGGATCATAGGCGAACTTGGTGTCAAGGTCCTCCGTGAAGCCGGCGGAGTCCTTTGGCAGGGCGTTCCATGCGGGGATGTCACCCTTGTGGAGCGCGTCCACCAGGGCCTGCCGGTTGATGGCGTACTGGATTGCCTGTCGGACCTTCTCCTCCGCGAACGCGGGTGCCGTCTTGCCGATCTTGTCGAAGGAGATCATGGTGTTGACGGTGCCGCCGATCTGGGAGACTCCCGCGCCCTTGGATTTTGCGAAGTCGACGGTGGACGAGGTCAGCTGGGCGACATCAGCCTGGCCGGACACCAGGGCGTTCGCCCGGGCTTGCGGGTCAAGGACGACACTGAAGACGACCTTGTCGAAGGCGAAGTCCGAGGCCTCCGCACTCTCCTCGTTCTTCACGAAGACATATTTGCTGCCCTTTACGGTGCTTGGGTCCAAGGTGTAAGGGCCGGAGCCGTCCGGGGTCGCGGCAAGGCTCGCGGTGTCTTCAACGCCTTCCTCGCCGACGATCATGCCGGTGGTGGAAGTGAGGTTCTGCTCGAATCCGGGCTGTGGTGTGGCGAAGGTAAGGGCCACCTGGGTGGGGCTGACGACGTCGACGGAGGTGATCTCCTGCGCCCCGCCCTTGGCGACCGCGGAGTAGGCACTCAGCTCAGGATCGGACCGGCGGTCGAGATTCGCCTTGACCAGCTCGGCGTCGAGCTTCGACCCGTCGGTGAACGTGACATCGTCCCTGAGCGTCAGCGTCAGGACCGTGTTGTCCGCGTTGTAGCTGAACTTCTCCGCCAAGCCTGGACCTGCCGAGCCGTCCGGCTGGAGCGTCATCAGGCTCTCGTACAGGCCCTCGAAGAACTGACGCTGGGCTGCCGAGACACGCAGCGGATCGTAACCGAATGACGCCACGTCATTATCTATGGCCAGGGTCAGGCTGCTGGTATCGGCCTCGGCGGTCGCCTGGTTGGAGCTGCCGCCGCACGCGGTCAATGATCCCAGCAGCAGCGCTCCAGCCAGAACGGCGGAGCTCCTACGGACGGAGGGGTTCAGAAGTTTCATGGAGTGCGCCTTTGCATCTTGAGGGAACAGCGGAGGGAGTCAGTCGGGGCTGGCGGCTGGCCGGCTCCCTTAAAGCATCAACCGCCCCCATTCGGCACTTACATGAGAATGTCATTCATTGAAAAGGTATTGTGGCGGCGGTCACGCGGCAGGAAAGGATTGGAAGCGACGGCAAAGAGGCCCGTTGCGCCTTCCGGGCGCTGAACCGAAAGGATCCACATGACCGACGCATCACCCTTCCCGCAGGACTTCCTTTGGGGTGTCGCCAGTGCCGGGCACCAGGTGGAGGGTAACAACGTCAACAGCGATACGTGGTTCCTCGAGCACCTGCCGGGCACCATGTTCTCCGAGCCGTCCGGCGATGCCCTAGACCACTACCACCGCTACCGCGAAGACATCGCCCTGATCGCGAGCCTCGGATTTACGAGCTACCGCTTCTCACTCGAATGGGCGCGTATCGAGCCGGAGGAGGGACTCTTCTCCGAAGCCGAGCTGAACCACTACCGGCGTGTCCTGGAGGCCTGCCACGACCACGGCCTCACCCCCGTAGTCACCTTCCACCACTTCACGTCCCCGCGGTGGCTCCTTGCCGTCGGAGGCTGGGAGGGCCCCCGCACAGCCGCACTCTTCGCCCGCTACTGCGACCGCGTCATGGCGCACCTGGGCGACCTCGTCGGCGTCGCCTGCACCCTGAACGAACCCAACCTTCCCTGGCTACTGAAGTCCTTCGGCATCGGCCGCGAAGCCCCCGAGAATCGAGGATCGGTGCCCGTGTGGGCCGCAGCCGCCGAACGCCTCGGCGTCGGCCCCAGCACAATCGCCCCGTTCCAGTTCTCGTCGACCGAGGCCGGATTCGACGTGAAATTGGCAGCACACCGCGCCGCCACGGCAGCCATCAAGGCCCGCAGGCCCGAACTTCCCGTGGGGTGGACCCTAGCGAACTCGGACATCCAGTCCATCGACGGAGGGAGCGACACTGCCGACCAGGTGCGCCGCGACGTCAACGAACGTTTCCTCGAGGCGTCCCGCGGCGACGACTTCGTGGGCATCCAGACCTACGGGCGCACCGTTTACAGCCCCAACGGCATCGCGCCAGTTCCGGAAGGCGCAGCGACGAACCAGATGGGCGAGGAAATCTACCCGCAGGCCCTCGGGACGACCATTCGGGAAGCGGCACGGATCGCAGGGATACCGGTGATCGTCACGGAGAACGGGCTCGCCACGGAAGACGACACGCAGCGGGTGGACTACCTCCGGGCCGCGGTGGACAGCGTGGCCGACTGCCTAACCGACGGCATCGACGTCCGCGGCTACATCGCCTGGACGGCCTTCGACAACTACGAATGGGTGTTCGGCTACCGGCCTAAGTTCGGGCTCATCGGGGTGGACCGCGCCACCCAGGAGCGTACTCCCAAGGACAGTGCCCGCTGGTTGGGCGGCCTGGCACGTGAACAGTCCGCGCGGGCGGGCGTGGATCCGCAGTCCGACGTCGTCCAGTCGGCCTAACACCGCCGCGGGCCAACGACTCATCGTTGGCGACGAGCCGTTGGCGCCGGCTACCCCACCCAGAATGCACTAGCTTCCCCCGTCGCGGGCCGGTTCAAAGAAAACTCCTTACTGAGTAAAACCCCGGACCCACACGCCGCTCATTGGACCGATGCGCGGATCGCAAAGCTGCCGTACTACGCGGGCGGGCACGCGTGCCGACGTATCGCTGCAGGTACTTCCCTTGTGACGACGCTGCAAAGCGGCCATCAGGACGCTCTTATGGCGTGGCGTAGGCTCGCTCAACCAGATGGTCGATGGCAAGTCAAGCGCCCATTGTATTGCTGGGGTACGTAGCCTGGTCTATTCCTGACGCGTCCTTCCATTGAACGGAATCGGCGTTACGGCGGACACCGTGCCTGCTGCAGATTGGATGCAGACGTACCAGTCCGGCACGCCCTGCGGGCCCGCAACGAAGTGAGACAGACCATGGCAGCGCGAAAGATCCTCTCCACCCAGGTGGCCATTCTGGGTGCCGGCCCGGCGGGGCTGATGCTGTCGCACCTGCTGGCCCGTGCCGGAGTCGAGTCCGTCGTCATCGAGGTCCGCACCCACCAGGCCATCGCCGGGACCGTCCGTGCGGGCATCCTGGAGCACGGCACGGTAAACCTCCTGGTGGATAGCGGGGTCTCCGACCGCGTGCTGCTCGAGGGCGACAGGCACGACGGCATCGAGCTGCGTTTCCACGGCGAGAGCCACCGGGTCGACTTCAAGGACCTGGTCGGGGAGTCGGTGTGGCTCTACCCGCAGACCGACGTCTTCCTGGATCTCGCCGCGCGGCGGGCGGCCGACGGCGGCGACGTGCGCTACGGCGTCACCGACACGAGCGTGCACGACGTGGAGGCCAGCCCGAAGGTCTGGTTCACCGACTCCGAGGGCGGAGAGTTCGAGATCCGGGCCGACTTCGTAGTGGGAGCGGACGGCTCACGCAGCTCCTGCCGACCCCTGGTCCCGGAAGCGCGGCGCACGTGGTACTTCCACGAGTACCCTTTCGCCTGGTTCGGCATCCTCGCCGAGGCGCCCAGAAGCTCCGACGAACTCATCTACGCCAATTCCGCCAACGGCTTTGCCCTGATCAGCCAGCGCACCGAGACGGTGCAGAGGATGTACTTCCAGTGCGACCCCCGGGAGGACGTGACCGGCTGGGACGACGACAGGATCTGGGCCGAGTTCCGCGGCAGGGTGAACGGGAACGGCTTCGAATTGAAGGAGGGGCCGATCATCAGCAAGATGGTGCTGCCGTTCCGCAGCTTCGTTTCCACGCCTATGCGCCACGGCAATCTCTTCCTGGTCGGCGACGCAGCGCACACCGTGCCGCCCACCGGAGCCAAGGGCCTCAACCTGGCCATCCACGACGTCCAGGTCCTCTTCGAGGGATTCGACAGCTACTACAACGCCAGGTCGGACCACCTCCTGGAGACCTACAGCGACCGCGCGTTGGACCGGGTTTGGAAGGCCCAGCAGTTCTCCTACTGGATGACGACCCTGCTCCATACGCCGGCCGACGCCAGCGACTTCTCCCGCGCCCGCCAGCTCGGCGAACTCAACTCGCTCGTCTCCTCCCGGCACGGCATGGCCTACCTCGCAGAGGCCTACACCGGCTGGCCGGATCCGCACTAGGTCCTCCTGTTCCCCGTACCCCATCGAAAAACTCCCGAAAGGAACCGGCGTGCCGCACGACACCAAGCCCACGACAGCGGAGGCCGTCCCCGCCCGACCGGCGGCCGGACACGCGTCCTCGGACGCAGCCGTGGAGACCCAGCAGGACCTCAGCACGGAGATCGACGGACTGGCCGACGCGTATGCGCGTGCCCTTAAGGACGGAGCTCCGGTCGAGATCCAGCCGCGGCTGGACTATCCGCCGTATCGCAGCAGCATCCTGCGGCACCCCACCAAGAGCCTCCAGCACGCCGACCCGGAGACCATCGAGCTGCACTCACCCGCCTTCGGCCACCAGGACGTGCACGCGCTGGAAGCGGATCTGACCATCCAGCACAACGGGGAACCCCAGGGTGAGCGGATCATCGTGGCCGGCAAGGTCCTCGACGGCGACGGCCGGCCCGTGGCCGGCCAGCTGGTGGAGATCTGGCAGGCCAACGCCTCCGGCCGGTACATGCACAAGCGCGACCAGCATCCGGCGCCGCTGGATCCCAACTTCACCGGCATCGGCCGCTGCATCACCGGCCCCGACGGCTCGTACCGGTTCACCACCATCAAGCCCGGCGCCTACCCCTGGAAGAACCACCTGAACGCGTGGCGGCCGGCCCACATCCACTTCTCCCTGTTCGGCACCGAGTTCACCCAACGCATCATCACCCAGATGTACTTCCCCGGTGACCAGCTCTTCCCGCTCGACCCCATCTACCAGACCATCGTCGACCAGGACGCCCGCGACCGGCTCGTGGCGAACTACGACCACAGCCTGACCCAGCCCGAGTGGGCGTTGGGATACAACTGGGACATCGTCCTGACCGGACCGAAGCGGACCTGGACCGAGAACGAAGCACTCGGTACCGCAGGCGACGACAGCGAATAGGCAGACATGAGCAACCCGACCACCCAGCTCATCCCCACCCCCGGCCAGACCGTGGGCCCGTTCTACGGCTACGCGCTGCCGTTCGAGAAGGACAACGAACTCCTCGCCCCCGGCTCGGCCGGCTCCATCCGCCTCTCCGGCACCGTGTACGACGGCGCCGGAGAGACCGTACCGGACGCCATCCTGGAGATCTGGCAGCCGGACGCCGACGGCAGGATCGTCCAGAGAACAGGATCATTGCGCCGCGACGGCTACACCTTCACCGGCTGGGGCCGAAGCTCCGTCGGCTACAGCGGCGTGTTCACCTTCACCACCGTCAATCCAGGGCCCACCTCCGCCGGGGCCGCACCATTCATCGCGGTCGCCATCTTCGCCCGCGGACTGACCAACCGGCTCTTCACCCGCATCTACCTCCCCGAGGACGAGGCGTCACTGGCCCGGGACCCGCTGCTGGCCTCGCTCGAGCCCGATCGCCGCAGGACCCTTCTCGCCCGGCGGGACACCGACGGCGGCCTCACCTGGGACGTCCGTCTCCAGGGCGAGGGCGAGACAGTGTTCCTGGACTTCCAGTGACAGACCTTCCAATTACGGATTCCATCGCCCTGCCGGCGGCTCCTTCCGGCCAGGGGGCCGACGTCGGCCTGCTCCGCCCGGTCCCCGCATCACCTGACGTGGCGAGGCTGACGGGGGACACCGCCGTGCTCGCAGCCATCCTCGCCGTCGAGTCGGGCTGGGCCGCCGTGCTGGAGGAAGCCGGCCTCGTGCCCGCCGGATCCGCCGCCGTCGTGGCTGCTGCAGCCGACCCGGACCGGTACGACGTGTCGGACATTGCGCTCCGTGCCCAGGCGGGCGGCAACCCGGTGATCCCCCTCGTGGCGGACCTTCGGGCACAGGTCGCAGCGCTGGACACCACGGGCGTCGGCGCCGGACAGGCGGTCCACGCCTCGCTGACCAGCCAGGACGTGCTGGACACAGCGCTGATGCTGGTGGCCCGCACCACCGTGGACGCACTCCTGAAAGACCTGAAGGGCACGACGGCGGCGCTGGCGGCCCTCGCCGAACAGCACGGGGAGACGTTGTGCGTGGCCAGGAGCCTGACGCAGCACTCCCTGCCCTACACCTTCGGGCTCCGCGCCGCGCAGTGGTTCCACGGCGTCGCCGCCGCGGAACGGCAACTGGAGAGCCTGGAACTCCCGGTCCAGTTCGGCGGTGCCGCCGGAACGCTCGCCGCCGGAACCGCCCTCACCGCCGGTTCCTCCGCCACGCCGTTCGGCCTGGCAGACGCCCTGGCCCGGCAGCTGGGCCTCGCCGCGACCCCCGCGCCGTGGCACACGAGCCGCCTGGTGGTCACGTCGCTGGGGGATGCTCTGGCGGCAGTGCTGGACGCCCTCGGCAAGACCGCGGCGGATGTGCTGTTCCTCGGCAGGCCCGAGGTCGCGGAGCTGGCCGAACCGCGCTCCGGCGGCCGGGGCGTCTCCTCGGCGATGCCGCAGAAGCAGAATCCCGTCCTGTCGGTGCTGGTGCGCAGCGCCGCCCTGCAGGCACCGAACCTGGCCGCCCAGCTGCACCTCGCGGCCGCCACCTTCACCGATGAACGGCCCGATGGCGCGTGGCATGCCGAGTGGCCCGCACTGCGGCAGCTCCTGGCGCTTGCACTTGGCGCCGCCGGCCAGGTCCGGGAGCTCACGGAAGGCCTGCAGGTCTTCCCCGACGCCATGCGCCGCAACCTGGACCTCGCCGGTCCGCTGCTGCTGGCCGAAGGCGTCCACGCTGCCGTGGCACCCCTGCTCGAGGAGAAGGACGGCCGTAGCGGCAAGCAGCAGCTCCAGGCCGTGGTGGATCGGACGCTGCAGGCGCCGCCGGCAGAACAGGGCGCCATCTACCGCGCACTCCTCCGGGCCGCGGTGCCGGCGGACCTGCTGACCGACCTCCAGCTGGAGGATCTCCTGGATCCCGCCGGCTACCTCGGCCAGGCTGCGGAGATCTCGCAACGTATCCTGGCTGCCTTCCCCGACTTCGCCTCCCCGGGTCCCGTCCCCTCCTCCGCGACCGACTTCCCGGCGACCGACTTCTCAGCGTCCGACTTTCCCGCTGCCGATACGAAGGGAGCGCACCGTGGCTGAACCTGCCCTGAAGGCCGTTCTGCTCTCGCCCCAGCGGCCCCTGGGTGACCACCCCCTGCTGGTGGTGGGGCCTTCCCTCGGCACCTCGTCCCTCCTGTGGGAGCGGGCCGCGTCCCTGCTGGGCGCCGATTACGACGTCGTGGCCTGGGACCTGCCCGGGCACGGGGTCTCGCCGGCCGCGGCGGAGGCGTTCGACGTCGCCGCCCTGGCCGACGCCGTGGTGCACCTCGTGGACTCCATCGCCCCCGGCCGCTCCTTCCACTACGCCGGGGTCTCCCTGGGCGGGGCCACCGGACTGCAGCTCGGGATCGAGCACGGCGACAGGCTCAGGAGCCTGTCGGTCCAGTGCAGCGGGGCCCGGATCGGAACTGCTGAGAGCTGGCTGGAACGTGCCGGGACCGTGCGCGCCCAGGGCACACCGGTGCTGATCCAGGGCTCGACGCAGCGCTGGTTCGCCTCGGGTTTCCTGGACCGCGAACCGGAGCTCGGCAGCCGCCTCCTGCACGCCCTGCGGGACGCCGACCGCTTCAGCTACGCCTTCTGCTGCGAGGCACTGGCCGCCTTCGACGTCCGCAGAAAACTGGGCGGCATCCGCGTCCCCACACAGCTGATCGCCGGTGCCCTGGACGGTGTAGCGCCGCCATCGCTGGCCGAAGAGACAGCCGCAGGGATCACCGCCGGCGGGGGTACTGCCACTGCCGTGACGCTGGAGGGAGTGGCGCATCTTGCTCCCGCCGAGGCGCCCGCGCACGTCGCAGAACTGATGCGGAGCCTCATCTCCTGGGCGGAATCGCAGCAGGAATCACGCCAGGGATCGAAGGAAGCAGGCGCATGAGCAGCACGACCGGAGGCCCTTCCGGCAACGGAGTGGTCCAGCCCGGAGCCACCAGCCAGGACATCTACGACGGCGGCATGGCGGTCCGGCGCGAGGTCCTGGGCGACGCGCACGTGGACCGGGCCAACGCTGCGAAGGACGCCTTCACCGAGGACTTCCAGGACATGATCACTCGGATCGCATGGGGTGGGATCTGGACCCGGCCAGGCCTGTCCCGGCCGATGCGCTCCGCGGTGACCATCACGGCCATGGTGGCACACGGCCATTGGGACGAACTGGCGATGCACATCCGGGCCGCCGTCACCAACGGCCTGAGCCGGGACGAGATCAAGGAGATCCTGCTGCAGACCGCGATCTACTGCGGGGTCCCCTCCGCGAACACGGCCTTTCGAACCGCGCAGCAGGTCTTCGGGGACATGGACAGGGAAGAGACGGACAAAGAGACGGATAACAGGTCATGAACCAGGCTTTCGTGTACGACGCGGTGCGCACTCCCTTCGGAAAGTACGGTGGCGGTCTCGCGGGGGTCCGTCCGGACGACCTCGCGGCGCACGTGATCCGGGAATCGGTGAAGCGCGCCCCCGGGCTCGACGTGGAGCGGATCGACGAGGTGGTGTTCGGCAACGCCAACGGCGCCGGCGAGGAGAACCGCAATCTCGCCCGGATGGGCACCCTGCTGGCTGGCCTGCCGGTGTCCGTCCCCGGCACCACCGTGAACCGCCTGTGCGGATCCTCGCTCGACGCCGCGATCATCGCCTCCCGGCAGATCAACGCCGGCGACGCCGACCTGATGCTCGTCGGTGGTGCCGAGTCGATGAGCCGGGCCCCCTGGGTGCTGCCCAAGACCACCAAGCCCTACCCCGCCGGCGACATGACGCTCGCGTCCACCACGCTCGGCTGGCGCCTGGTCAACGAGGCGATGCCCAGCCAGTGGACCATCTCCCTGGGTGAGGCCACCGAACGGCTCCGGGAGAAGTACGGCGTGAGCCGTCATGCGCAGGACGACTTCGCCGCGAAGTCCCACAACCTCTCCGCCGCGGCCTGGGAGGAGGGCTTCTACGACGACCTCGTGGCAGCCGTGCCCGGCACGGATCTGGTCCGGGATGAAGGCATCCGGCCCGGGTCCACCGCCGAGAAACTGGCCGCCCTGAAGACCGTGTTCCGCAACGACCCCGAGGGCGCCGAGGCGGGCGGAACGGTCACCGCCGGCAACGCATCCCCCCTGTCCGACGGCGCCTCCGCCGCCTGGATCGGCAGCGAGAGGGCCGCCGGGCTGCTCGGGCTGGATCCGCTGGCGCGCATCGCCGGACGCGGAGCGCACGGCAACGACCCGCAGTACTTCGGTTACGCACCCGTGGAAGCGGCGAACAAGGCCCTCGCGAAGGCGGGTATCGGCTGGGACCAGGTCGGCGCCGTCGAACTCAACGAGGCGTTCGCCGCGCAGGCCCTGGCCTGCATCGACACGTGGGGCATCGACCCGGCCATCGTGAACCGGCACGGCGGCGCGATCGCCATGGGCCATCCGCTCGGTGCCTCCGGCACCCGGATCCTGGGCACCCTCGGCCGCAGCCTGCAGGCCTCTGGGAAACGCTGGGGGGTCGCGGCCATCTGCATCGGCGTCGGTCAGGGCCTGGCCGTCGTCCTCGAGAACGTGACCTCCTCCTCCGCACACCGAACCGGGAAGGCCTAGGCGATGCTGGACTTCATCGACACCGTCGAGGCGGCCGTCGCCGATATCAAGGACGGTTCCACCGTGATGATCGGCGGGTTCGGCAACGCCGGGCAGCCATTCGAGCTGATCGACGCACTGCTGGACTGCGGTGCCCGGGACCTGACCGTGGTGAACAACAACGCAGGCCAAGGCGACCAGGGCCTGGCGCTGCTCATTCGGGAAGGCCGTGTGAAAAAGATAATCTGCTCCTTCCCACGGCAGTCCGACTCCTGGCACTTCGACGCGAGATACACGGCGGGCGAGATCGACCTCGAGCTGGTGCCGCAGGGCAACCTCGCCGAACGCATCCGTGCCGCTGGGGCTGGCATCGGGGGGTTCTTCACACCCACCGGGTACGGCACCATGCTGGCCGAGGGCAAGGAGACCCGCATCATCGACGGCCGGGGCCACGTGTTCGAGACACCCCTTTCCGCCGACGTCGCACTCATCAAGGCCCTCACCGCCGACCGGAAGGGCAATCTCGTCTACCGCAAGACCGCCCGCAACTTCGGGCCCATCATGGCCGCCGCCGCCCGGCACACCATCGTCCAGGTGTCCGACATCGTGCCCGTCGGGTCACTGGACCCGGAGGCCATCGTGACCCCCGGGATCTACGTCAACAGCATCGTCCGCGTCACCACCGCGGGTACAGCGGAAAAGGTGGCCTGACATGAGCGTCCAGTCCAACGAGAAGTACCTCCGGACCCCCGGCATCCAGACCTCCGACACCCCGCTCGGGCGGAACGACCTGGCGCGCCTGGTTGCCGCGGACATCGCCCCCGGCTCCTTCGTGAACCTCGGCATCGGCCAGCCCACCCTGGTCTCCAACTACCTCACCGAGGAACAGGACATCACCCTCCACACCGAGAACGGGATGCTCGGCATGGGGCCCGTTGCCTCCGGAGAGGAGATCGACGGCGACCTCATCAACGCCGGGAAGATCCCTGTCACTGAACTCCCGGGTGCGTCCTACTTCCATCACGCCGAGTCCTTCGCCATGATGCGTGGAGGACACCTGGACATCTGCGTGCTCGGCGCCTTCCAGGTCTCCGCCACCGGTGACCTCGCGAACTGGCACACCGGTGCACCCGGAGCCATCCCCGCCGTCGGTGGCGCCATGGACCTGGCCACCGGTGCCAAGGACGTGTTAGTCATGATGACCCTGCTGACCCGTGAGGGCGCCTCGAAGATCGTCGAGTCCTGCACCTACCCGCTCACCGGGGTGGCCTGCGTGACCCGGGTCTACACCGACAAAGCCGTGTTCCTCACCGGACCCCACGGTGTCACAGTACGCGAGACCTTCGGCTGCACCCTCGAGGAGCTGCAGGCCCTCGTGCCCGTACCACTGTCGGCAGCACCCGGTATTGCATCTGAACCTGCAATGCAGGAAAGCGCAGGAGATGAACGCCAAATCATCCCCGCCGACGTTAGGGTCACGTTCTCAACCGATGAGTTCACCACAAGCGGACCTTGCACCAGCGATAGTGGTATTGCACAACGTTGACGACATCACATTGGTTACCGGCATTCAAAGCGCGGGAGTAGAAGCAGCTGCGAGAGCCCTCTCCCTGGCTCAAGCAGACCTTGCGCGCACTACCTTTGCAGGGCCCCAGGGCATACCAGCTCTCTTGAAAGGATTGGAAGGCCAGCACCTCATTGCGCGATCACCTGCACGCGACCGAGGTAACCGCCAACTGTTCGAGCTGACAAACCATGGTCGAGTGCTGCTCTCTTCCGCGCGCCTGACCGTGAAATCCACCAATAATTCTCGCCGGTACGGCCACTAATCCCTCGAAGCAACCCCTCCTCAACGCCACCCTGCGATCAATCCTCACCAACGGATGAGCGTCGATTCACAGCGGGCAAGCTTATAGAACTTGGATGTCGGCGATTAGAACCCGCGTGAGCACGGCGCTAACGAGATTGGACGCGTTTTGAGACAAGGTGATGCCAAGACTTGTGGGCCGGCTCGGACTGGCGCACTTGGTGCTGCTTGGACGGATGCAGGAAGGTTGTGGCCGGTGTTAGGGCGTCCACTCCATCTGGCGCCAAGAAGCACGCACCGACAGGTTCGTGCACTGCGCCTGAACTATTGACATCGCTGGATTTTTTCCATAGCTTCACCCTAGTGAAACGATTCAAATTGATGTTTCGATTCACGCTGCACCTAGCCACTCGTCTACTCCAGCTCATAGGGCCTGTACGAGCAGCCTCCGCAGATGACTGTCAACGACGACATAAGGAGAAAACGTGCCCAATCCCTTTATCAGATCTACTGAAGGCAAAAGACGCTACACCCGATGGGCAGCGTTGTCGCTCGTGAGCGCAACTGCCCTCTCGGCCCTGGCGGCCCCGCAAATGACGCTCGCCGCCCCACCTACCGCCCCCGCCGATTCCTCACTTTTCACCCAGGAGTTCGCGGACCCGTCCAACTCCAACCGGGCTGTCATGCGCCTGTGGATGCCATTGGCCCCGATCGATGAAGCGGAACTTCGGCGGGCGCTCACAGACATCGCGGACAAGGGCTTCGGCGGTGTCGAGATCGGCGGTTTCCCGGTTCAAGGTGCGACGGCTGCGACCAACGGGTGGGACAGCGATGCATGGAACACGGCGATGCGTAAAGTGCTGGAAATCGCAGCCGAACCCGAGATTGGCCTTCAGGTCGACTTCATGGTCAGCGCCAATTACCCCGCCGCGGCGCCGGCAAGCTATGTATCGCCGGACAGCCCCGGCTCCGAGAAAGAACTCGCGTGGGGCGCCGTCCAGGTGAAGGCAGGAACCACCTACAACGCTCCAGCGCCGTCGCCCATCAAAGCACCCGCAGCGGACGTTAAGAACCAGCAACTCGTCGCCGTGGTCGCCGCGAAACTCGCTCCGGGCCAGACCCTCGACCCCACCAAGATCGGCACCCGCAACTACACCAGCGTGACCCTCGACCAAGCCTCGACGATCGTGCTCGAAGCACCCACGGATCCCTCGCAGCCCATCTCCTTCACGGCTCCCGATGGAGCAGGCGACTGGGTGCTCACCAGCTACTGGTTCCGCGGAAGCGGGAGCGTCGTCGCCGACATCACTCAGCCGAAGTCGTATGTTGTCGATCACCTCAGCGCTGCTGGCACTACAGCGTGGTCCGATCTGTGGGAGAACGAGCTCCTGTCGGATCCGGCAGCGGTCGACCTGCTTGCCGAAAACGGGGGCAACCTGTTTGAGGATTCGCTGCACCTGACCTCTTATCAGCTGTGGACTGATAACTTCTTCGAGGAGTTCAAGGCCCGTCGTGGCTACGACCTCACACCGTACCTTCCGACGATTCTCGTGCCGGATCTGAACAACTTCTTCGTCGGCCGAGCGAACGCCGACACCAAGCTGGGTACATTCGAGTACGCGCCTGGGGTTGGCCAGAAGATCCGCAACGACTACTACCAAACCCTGACCGATCTTTACGTGGAGAACCACATCGTGCCGATGCGCGAATGGGCGGCACAGTACAATCTCGGGCTGCGGTTCCAGCCCTCGTACGGCCAGTCACTGGAGCAGTCGGCGGCGGTTTTTGAGATCGATGTCCCGGAAACCGAGTCGTTCCAGAACGGCAACGAAATTGACGCTTACCGGTACACGGCCGCTGCGGCTCATGCATCCGACAAGCCGGTCATCTCCACTGAGTGCTGTGCGACTCCTGGTAGGACGAACGCCTTTGGCTGGCAGGACACCCTTCCGATCGTCGAGGGGAACTTCGCCGGTGGCGTCAACAACGTCGTGTTCCACGGCTACTCCTATAACAAGTCGCCCGACGCGACCTGGCCGGGCTGGATCCGGTTCGGCCAGAACTCCTTCTCCGAGAACTACGGCAAGCAGCCCGCATGGGAGCTCGCCGAGCCTGTAGCCGACTACCTCGGCCGTGAGCAGGTCGTCCTCCGCGAAGGCCGCCAAGTCACGGACGTTGCAGTGTTCCGGCACAGCTACAACGACATGGTCCGCGGCACCACACCGGCGAAGTACTACGACGACGCAGGTGCCCTGCAGTCGGCGGGATACTCCTACGGTTTCGTCTCTCCCGCGATGCTCGACCTCGAATCGTTCACCGTGGAAGATGGCCGCCTCGACGCCGACGGGGCCGGATACCGTGCCGTCATCGTCGATCAGAACACGAAGTTGACCGTCGATGCCGCGAATCACCTGCTCGAGGTAGCCGAAGCCGGACTGCCGGTTGTCTTCGTCGGTGACGTACCCACCGAGTCGCCCTTCTTCGCAGAGCGCGGCGCCGATGTCGCTGGCATCGTCGCGAAGATCCTCGCCACACCGGCGGCCCTCCAGGTCTCTGATCGGGCCTCGGTCCCGGCAATGCTTGAAGCCGCGACCGTACTGCCCGACGCAGACGCCGCCGGCCCCACCACGGCCGTTCCCGTGCGGCGCTCCACCGAATCCGCCGACTACTACTACCTCTACAACAACTCCACGACGCCACTGTCCACCAAGTACGCGTTTGAAGGAGAGGGCAAGCCGTACTCCCTCAATGCATGGACGGGTGAAATCACTCCCATTGCTGAGTACACGCAGACCAACGGTCGCACCACAGTCGACGTCGACCTCGAGGGACACGAGACGATGATCATTGCGATCAGCACCGAATGGTCGACGGACAAACTCGACAAGCTGCCCAGCGTCGTCACAACCGATGCCACGGGCGGTGCCGAGTTCACCGACAAGACGATTACATTGCTCGCTGATCGTAACGGCCCGGTGAACGCCAGCCTTAGCAATGGCGCGATCGTGACGGCGAAGGCGAAGAAGGTTCCCGCTGCCACCCTCGGCAAGGAATGGAAGCTCGCAGTCGAGTCCTGGCAGCAGTCCAGCGGCTCCGATCCTTACGGCATCGCCAAGGTCGGCTCCGAACGCACGCTCACTCTGGGAACAGATGGAAAGCTTCCAGCCTGGACCGCAATCCCCGGCCTCGAGGATGTCTCGGGTATCGGCACCTACCAGGGAACCCTGAACGTCGATAAGAACTGGTCCAAGTCGGGCAGGCTCGTCCTCGACCTCGGGGCTGTCTACGACACTGTCCGCCTCACGGTGAACGGTACGGGGGTCCCCGGGGTCAACCCGCGCAACCCGGTCGCTGACCTCTCCGAGTACGTGAAGCCGGGCACGAACTCGGTCACGATCGAGGTCGGCACAACCCTGCGGAACCGTATGCGCGTCATTACCGGCCCTGCAGCGACCCCGTCGACCGGTGCACGGCAGGACTACGGTGTGTTCGGGCCCCTCGGGGTGCACACCTACGAGGAGGTGGCCCTGCAGCCAGGTGACTGGCTTGGCAAGGGACGCTAACCCTTAAGGAACGTCCGCTTGAAACGCCGGGATTTCCCTGTAAACGGAGGTCCCGGCGTTTCGGTAGGGCCACTTCGTTCCAAAGTCCAAGCACTCGCACGATCACACATACCTGTATTACCCCTCGACTCATCGGAAGCACGGAAAGATTAAACGGTAGACCGCGAACAAACTCCTGCTGACACCACGAACCCGTGTCGCTCCTCAAATCGAAAAAGCGGGCCCTGATGGACACGTCATGTTCGAGTGTCAGCGACGCGGGCTGTTACCGCTGGTTTGCCAGCGTGTGATGCGCAGCCAGGGCGAAGTTCCCGGCGGAATCAGTCCAGTCGGTCAGGAGACCAATGAGGTTGAGGCCTCGATTGACCATTACTGCGTACTGCTCTGCGCTGCAGTACTGGCCAGGCCTTCGCCCTCACCACGCCCAAGCAGTAGGTGGCTGTTCGGTGGCGAGGATGCGACGAGCGGTCTTCTTTGTATGGGATGTGCCGCATTCACCGAAGGGGCCGCGTCTGGCGAAGAGGACTGTCGCATGGCGATCGAAGTGGTCAATCCACCACGACGACATCCCACCGTTCGCCTGCGCCTCCAGCCATTGTTCGTACAGTCCCCTAAAGCGGTCGACGGCTTCGGGGTGGTTCCACCACTGCGAGCACCAGTACTGGTTCTGCGACCGGTCCACGGACTCGAGCATCGCCACCAGGCCCTCCACCCAGTCCACGAGCTCCTCGGGGGTGAAGGCGAAGTCCTCTCCCCCGTCGTCGTAACCGTTAGGTTCAAGGGCCGATGGGCCGGGGTCGTTTGATTCGGTCATGCGTGCTGTCCTGCCTGCGTCGTCTTGATGCGTTCGACCGTGTCGCCGATGCGGGCTCTGATGGCCTTGTCGCGGAACCAGGGCACGGTACGCACGATGGTCCCACCACCTGTGGAGGTCTTCACCCATGCCCGGTGAACGGGTAGTTCGGAGAGTTGGGAGACGGACATGATGTCCCGCCGCTGGGTCTGCACGGACCGGGACGACCCGTTCCGCGAGGTCGAGCTGCTGCGGAACTTCGCGTCGTACTGGCCGATGGTCCTGGAGAGGGATTCGAGGAACTGTGTGTCGTCGGATCCGCCGCCGTAGACCTTGATCGCGGCCGCGGACCAGAGGGTGTCCCACCCGGTGCGCTCGAGCATGGCCATGCCCTGCCCGCGGGTCTGGAAGTAGGCGCTGACGACGATGCCCATCGACCCGAAGAACGAGTACCATTCGGGGAGCTGCTTGAGCTTGACGACATTCCCGACCTCATCCAGGTCAGCGACCAGCGGCACCGGCAGGCGTCCTCCGGCCCGCCGGGCGGCCTGCTGCGCGGCCGTGAACACCGCGTAGACCAGGGTGGACACGAACGCGGCACCGGAACCGGCGGCGTCCTGCGAGAGCAGGATCAGCGTGTCATTGCCGGCGACGAACCGGGCCGGATCGAACACCGGCACACCGGGGGTCGGCGTCGACCACGCCACCAGCTCGTCGTGCACGAGGGCGGAGGCCATGCGCTGCGCGCTGGCGGCCACGGACCCTCGGGTGTCCTCCGGCTGGCCGCTCATGCCCTTCAACGCCGACGCCGGACCCGCGTGCCCTGCCCGTTCGAGGAGTTCGGCCGGTTCCATGAAGTCCGCGGAGGACACCCACCGCAGGACCTCCTTCATGGTGCCGTCACTCTTGGCGGCGGCGAGGAGGCACCAGGCGAGGAAGTCGCGTCCCTGTGAGTCGAACTGCGCATCCCCCTTGCCCTGGCCCGCGTTCGGCGCGGATGAGGTTTCGAAGATCGCCGCAACTTCGCCGGCGCTCACCGTGTCAGTGACGCAGGTGAGCGGGTTGAAGACCATGGCGGGACGGTCGCTGTTCCGCCAGATCTGCTGCGGGTCGAACAACCACACCGTCCCGGTGTCGGATCGGGCGGCGAGGACTTCGGCGACGCCGTCGACCTTGTTACTGGTCATGAGGTACGCGCCGGGAGCCTCTAGAGCGTGACGGACTACCTGCGTTGTCGTCTTACCCCGCCCTGTCCCCCACACATGGGTCGAGCACTCCCTCCAGCCCTGGATCACGGCTTTCGTCCCGGTCTCGCCGGTGTACCCGATCGTCAGGCCCGGACCAATACCTTCCGCGGTCGGGTGCAGGCGGGCCGCTTCGGTGAGGCGGGCATCGAGCATCGCCGGCCGCATCCTCCCGCCGGGACTCATCCGCCGGGACGCTTCCGCCGTCCTGGACACCGGGCGGGTGCTCCACCACGCAAGAGCGGCAATGACCACGACCGCTTCCGCGCCGAGCAACCAGCTCGCGGCCGCCGGCCACGGATCCCCCGTCGCAAGACCGACAGCGAGTGTGATCGGGTTCCACGACAGGTCGGTCGGAACCGGTGTGAACGCTTCCCCGAGATGGATCAGGGCAACCGCGGCGAACGCGGCCACGACCACACTCGAGAACACGATGACGGGGCCGTTCTCCTCGGTCTTCAAAGCACTCAACGTCTGGTCACCTTCATCGGCTTACTTTCGCTTGGGCGGCAGCCCACGCCTGGTTTGTGTTGTGGGCCCTAAGTTCGCCGGCGGTGAGGTTCACCCGGAACGGCACCCCGGGTTCGGACCCGGTTTTCAGCATGAACCGCCCCCGCCCTGGAGGCGGTGAGACCTGATTGGTGTTGGGGTTCATCGACCCTTCGGCCGACCAGCCGACCAGCATCGCCTTCTCCCGCTCCGAGACGGGGAACACCGTTTCCAGCAGGTCCATCTCGTTCTGCGCCAGCCCACCGAGGATCTTCACGGAAGAGCGTTCCACAAAGCCGGTCGCGATCTTCGTCAGCTCGTCCGTGGACAGCTGCAGGTCCTTCATGGAGTGCGTGATCATCAGCTGGCCCAGGCCCTTGGTCCTGTTCAGACGGGTGATGGAGTCGATCTGATGCACCAACAGTTCGCTCGCACGCAGAGACTGCCACAGCTCGTCCATGATCATCAGGTGGTGGCGTTCCTCCATCAGCCCGGCATCGGCGAGGGTCTTCGCGGCCGAGATGCCGGCCTGCCCGTAGGACCAGCACACCGTCTGCACCGCGGCGCGGAGCGTCAGCTGGGACTCGTCGATGAGGGATATGTCGAAGTCGACGGAGGTATCGATCTTCATTTCCTTGCTTGTCTGCTGGCAGAACACGTCCCCGAACGGTCCGTGCTCCCCGAGGGCGTTCAGACCCGCCAAGAGATTCTTGACCTGCGGCAGGTACTCGTTTGTCTCCTCTATGAGCAGCGCCGATTGGATCTGGGGCGGCGCGGACTTGATGGCGGCGACGATGTCGCCGACCAGCGGCTGCCGGTCCTCGCCTTCTGCCGTCTCGGAGGCCATGGCGATCGCCATGGACAGCACAGTCTGTTCCTGCTTCTTCGCATCCAGCGGTTCCTTGAACACCAGTTCGATGAGCCCGGTGAGGGTCATCAGGCGCCGTGCGTGGATCTCGGCACGCATCTGCCGCTGCATCGGGGCCGGCAGGCGTTCGAGTTCCCGCCAGAGCGGGCCGGCGTCGAGCGGGTTGATCGCCCCGACGCCGGGGGCGACCTGTACGACCTGCCCGTTGGTTTCCAGGACGACGCCGGCGAAGTCGGGTTTGAGGTCCCCCGCTACGAGGATCAGGAACCCCTGGTCGATCAGGGCCAGGGCCATGCGGACGGCGACAGATGATTTCCCGCGCCCGTTCAGGCCCAGGATGAATCCGGATGGTGAGGAGATGATGCCGTGCAGGAACAGGCTGATGGGATCCCCGCACACTACGGAGCCGTTGAGCAGGTTCCGGCCCAGGACAGCGCCGACCAGCGGGGAGGACGTACCGACGCAGAACGGCCACAGCCCGGCGGTCTGGTTCGAGGTGGCCGTGAACTCCGGCGGCGGTTCCACCCACGTCACCATCCCACCCTCACGGACCCGCATTCCCTTCTCCGTGAGCTGCGGGAACGACGCAGCGGTGACGGCGGCTGCCGTCTCGGACCGTCCCAGAAGCCGGTCCATGACCTTGTCGACGAGTCTGTCGAGCGCGGACATTAGAGGGCCTTCCTGACGTCGGAGGAGATGGTGGCCAGGTGCTCGGGGACGAGCCCTAGCCCGAGGTTGAAGGAGAACGCGGCGTCGTCGTTGTAGTCACACGCCCGCATGCGGATCTGGATGCCGGTGGCCGCGTTCCGCATGATCTTCGCCTCCACCGCCTGCAACTGTCCCGGGCTTTCGACCGTCGCGGTGACACCGATCGCGAAGCGCACCAGCGCCGCCCCTTCGGCCTGCTCCCGCTCGGCCTTGCGTGCCTTCTCGAGGGCGATGATCTGCGAGCTGGTCGGACGGCGGCCCTTCTGGTTCGTAGCGAACTGCGCATTGGTAAGCGCTTGGGCGACCTGCTGCGCTGACTTCTCCGGCGGCTGCGGGCGGTAGAACACGGTGACGCGCTTCTGCAGCATGCTCGCGTCCGGGCCCAGCAGGGCCACCAGGGCGTTCTCGCGGAACGTCCCGGCCGGCGGCCGGAACATCTGCCACGACTTGCTCGTCACCCCGGCGTGGTCGTACCGGCCCGGGTACCCGACCGTCCGGGCGGCCGAGGGTCCTACCTCGTGCCAGGTGAGGCCCGTCCCGTCACCGGAGAGGCGGGCGCGTTCGACCGCGGCCGCGGCGCGCGGGTTGAACGCGACATAGGTCTGGTCGGTGAGGTCGGCGGCCCGCATGAGGGACACGCTGCCCGCGCCGACGTCCTCGAGTTCTTCCTTGAAGCCCTGCAGGAGGGACTTCACATCGGCCACCAGCTCCTCGGCGGATCGTTCCGGTGCGCGGTCGCCGTCGTTGGCCTTGCCGCTGAAGGTCAGGGCCACCCACTGCTCGAGCTTCGGCACGTCGAGGTTCAGGTCGTTCACCACGTCGTCCATCACCTGACGTGCAAAGGCGGGCACCTCGTGGGACCCGGCCTGCTGCCGGGCCACCGCGATAGCGTCCGGCAGGCGTTCGCCCGGATCGGTGGTCGACTGCGTCGTCACGGAAATCTGCTCAACCCGTGCATTGGAGCCGGCGTCGCGCTGGAACGCCGCCCATGACCCGACGAGCCGGTTCACGCGGTCCTGGTCCAGCAGGCCCAGGCCCGAGGAGTTGGTGGAGAAGAACACGGTCCCGGTCTTCAGTTTCGGGTGCCACAGCATGACGCCCTCGTTGCCGAAGAGGTCCTGGAAGTCGATCAGCTCCGTTGCGGCCAGCAGGCCCGGTGCGCGGAATGATCCGTCCGGGATCTGCGAGACGGGACCTGCCTTGTAGACGGTCTTCCCGGCCTTCCTGCCCCTGGCGTGCAGGCTGCGGGCCAGCCACCGCTCAGGCCTGGACCGGCCATGACGGTCCTTCGAGCCGAGGATCGTGGCGGCGATGAACGCGACCAGGGCGATGCCGACGGCCCCCCAGATCTGCGAGGCCATGATGAAGATGAACACCCCGACCGCGCCCGCGCCCAGGACGACGGTCGAGGCCATCGAGAACCCCATCAGGCCGGCCGTCCGGTCTTCTGCGATGTTGCCGTACTGCCGGATGATCGTCTGCTCTGTGCTCAACTGTCGTCTCCACTTTCCACTGCGCGTTCCATGTCCCTTGCTGCTTCCCGCAGCGCGTACTCGACGCGTTGCTGATTCTGGGCCGACTTATCAGCCGATCGAGTTGCACCAGACGGCGCACCAGCCCGGTAACCCTCCGCCGCCAGCGACATCGACGGTGAGGTTGGGGGTGAGGTTGCGGGTGGCATCGAGGGCGCGGCACCAGGTGCTTCCGCCGGCGCTTTGTCGCTCAGGGCGGCAGGCTCTGCCCCGGACGGCCCGCCTGCTGCCGACGTGCCTCCCCCCGAACCGGCCGGTGCCTCCGGGGGTGCGCTGGTGCGTGCTGCTTGGGGCTCCGCACCCGTTGGGCCGTTCGAGCCTGTCCCACTGTTCCTGCCTGCGCTGCTGTTCCCGCCAGTACTACTACCGGCATCAACGACTGGGGAGGTCTGCGCACCAGAGCGTTCCGGTCTCTGCTCGGCACCCGACGGACCACCAGAACCTCCACCGGGACCCCCACCAGTTCCTCCGGGTACCCCGCCACCCGCATCCGATACCGGAACGGTAGGCTGTTCCGCTCTCTGCTCTGCCCCTGTCGGACCAGAGCTACTGGCCCCGCCACCGGTGCTACCGCCACCGCCCGGACCTGCAGCGCCGGTGGTCTCAGTGCCGGTGGTCTCAGTGCCGCCGACTCCGCTGGTCAGGCCGGTCGTACTGCCAGAACTCCCAGCTGCTGTGCCAGCGGTCCCGGCTGCCTCAGTAGCACTCGCTGCACCTGTTGCTGCAGCTCCTCCGCCTGTTGCAGCAGCACCTCCACCTGTGAGTGCGGCTCCAGCTCCACCACCGCCAGCTGCTGCTGCCCCGGCGGCCGCACCGACGCCTCCGGTCACCGCACCGAGTGCGACGGCACCACCGACCATTGCCAAGCCGGAGGCTCCCATGCCCTGCGGTCCGGCGCTGACCGCGGGCACGAGGACCTTCGCCAGGGCGGGCATCGCCACGCAGGCACTGGAGATAATGACGAGCCCGGTCAACAGGCCGATCATGGTGTTCCCGATCTCGTTCTCGGCGGTCCCGTTGATGCCTTTCAGAAGCGCGAGCCCTGCCCCGTACAGGATGGCGGCGGCGGGTTTGAAGAGCACGACGGCGGCCAGCCAGCCCACGGCTTTGTCGAAGGATTTCCGGCCGCGTTCTGTCTGCGACGCGGCGGCGAAGATCGGCAGGACCCCGCACAGGGCGATCGCCGCACCGTAGGAGAAGATCACGATGACCGCGTTGATGATCGCCCCGAGCAGGGCAAGAGGTGCGACGAACAGGACGATCCCGGCCAGCTGCAGGCTCATGGTGGTCCCCGCAAGGGCTTCCAGGCCCATGGCCTGCCCGAGTCCGTCCTCCTGGGCGGAACCCGAGATCGTCGTCACCAGCCACGGAGCCAACACGTCGGTCACCCCGAACAGCAGGCCCACCATCGGAACGGCCAGTGCCGTCGTCAGGACGGTCCGGACCATACCCATTACGAGGTTCTCGGTCGAGGCTCGGTCCTGATCCCGGGCGAGTTTGATGAGCGCGAAAGCTGTTCCGATGACCCCGGCCATGCCGACGAAGACCAGCGTCGACTGCTGGATGCGGTCAGTTGCGGACCCCGCGCCCATGGACGGGGCGCCGATCTTCAACCACCAGGTACCGACGAAGTTGATCATCTCCGTCAGGACCTGCATCACCCACCCCGCCAGGAACACGATGAGCTTTTCTATCGCGCTGCCAGCAACGCCCTCGAGAAGGTTTCCTGCCAAGTCCCCAATCACGACTTGGGCCCCCACTGCACGTAGGGCTGGCCCTGATAGCGGGCCCACGTGCTGAAATCGTTGCCTGAAGCCGGGTCAAGTTTCCAATCCCCGTCCTCCCACACTAGATCGACCTGCGCGACGAGTGTCTGTTCGAGGCCGGATGCATCGGGGGTTGAATAGACGAGCCGGTAGGACGCTGCTTCATCCGCGTAGTTGTTCTGGATATAACCGAGCAGGGTCAACCGGGTGATGACAGAGGTGTCTTCGCTTTGCTCAAGCCCGTCCCGGATTCGCTGTGCTCTTTCGCCCAGCAGGATGCGGTTTGACCCTTTTGCTACTGCCACCTCGAGGTCCTGCGCGGCTTCCTCGCTGACGGAAGGATCCAGTGCCACGGAGTATGTGGCGGCGGCCATGAGAGACCCTGCCTCGGTGTGCGCGTACCCGACGCGCAGACCGGAGGGCTGCTTCTGGCAGCCACCGAAGTCCGAGAACGGGACCACGTTGTACCCGGCGGCCACCCATTCATCGACGGTAGGTGCACTGTCGGCCACTGACGCAGTGTCCTCATTGAGGTCTGCCTGGCAATCCCACGCTGCATCCGCGTTTGCGGCGGGGCCCGCCGTCGCTGACCCGGGTGCCGACGCGGACGCTGACGGGACTGCCGTCTGCGGGGCAGGGTCGGCCGGCCCCGCAGCCGGTTCGTCATTGTCGGGGAGGAGGAATACCCGCACCCCCCACGCGATGAGGCCGACCAGCACCAGGGCCAGCAGTATCACGGCGGCGCCGAACCACTTCGGGCGGTCCTTCGGTCCCGGGGTGGTGTCCTGTGTGCTCATCGTCTGTCCTTCTCTCTATCGGGTAGGTAAGTGTTTTTCTGCTCAGGTGATTGCAGTCCAGACTGCCCCCGATGCGCCCAGCAGGCAGGCTGAGACCATAGGCCAGATGGGTGCCTCGATCTCGTTGCCCTGCCGGCGGTTCCTGCCGGCTGAGACGAGGCCGAAGATGAAGAACACGAACAAGACCAGTCCCGCGCCCCACAGGACCCACCCGATGACCTGGGTAAGGCCCTCCGTGCCGGGAGGCTGGGTCGGGGTGAAGGTCTGGGCGGGGACCGCTCCCCCGCGGGCCGGAGTGAGGGCGTTGATGGTGGTCAGGGTGTGTGCTGCCAGAGTGTTTCCGAACATGGGATTTCTGCCTTTCTCAGTGCCCGGAGCGGGCGATCTTTTCGATTTTCCGGAGCACGCATTTCAGTCGTGTGCCGGAAGCTTGGGGGGTGACGCCGACCTCGCGCCAGGACGGTTCATACGGTGCCGTCATGGCTACCGGGAACATCCGGGCAACCCCGCGGGCGAAGTCCCGGGTCGGTTTCGTCAGGCGGTTCCTGGGCCGGTCGTGGACGATTACCAGTCCGACCAGTGCATAGGGCAGCTGCCCGGACGCTGACTTGCGGGCCAGCTGCTGCGCGGCCTCGAGGGAGGACGCACTGCTGGAGCACATCAGCAAGGCTCGTCCCGCCCAGGCCGGGTGCCGTTCGGATGCATCCACGACGTTCTCCGAACACAGGCCCGCCAGCGTGCTCGTGCCGACCCCGCCGGACGCGCCGACCAGCCACAGGGTCGTGCTGGTCACCGGAACGGGTGCAGCAGCTTCGGCTTCCCCGCCAACGAGTTCGATGACTGGTTCGTCGACATGGGGGTTGACTGGCTCGCGGGCGAGGGCTTGCTGGATGTTCCGGGGGCCCCTGATCGACTCGTGGTGCCCGAGGATCGGATCGTCGTCGATCGGGTCTTCCTCCGGCTGCACCTCCGGTTTCCTGACGAAAGGATTGCCCTGGGGCACCACTCGAGCAGGAGCAGGAGCAGCCGCTGGGGTCATAGCCTCGGGTGGCTGCATCACGGGCTCGACCGCACGTTCGACCGCCGGCACCGGTGGTGTCTGCTCGGCGGAAAGCTGGTCCTGCCCGCCCAAAACCTCGGTCGTTGATTGCTCGAGAACGTCTCCGTCGGTGTGCACGATGATCGTCCGGGTGCCGGAGGGGTCCTTGATGTGCAGTTCGGTGGCGGTGCTCGTCTCGGAGGCGAGCTCCGTCGCCACGCTCATCACGGAGCGTCGCGCGTCCATGACCGAGGGGTACGGGGAGGTGGTCTTCTCGCCCTCCAGATCCAGCTCGAGGGTGCCGGTCGGATCAATGACGGCGGTCATTTTCATCAGCGTTCTCCTTCGGGGAAATAGTCGGGCCCGGGCTCTCCGTAGAAGTCGCAGTAGAGGTCGCAGTAGAAGTCGGAGGAGAGCCCGGGGAGTGTGTGGGAGTGGGTACCTTCGTGGGCCGGGGGGCGACCTGCGTCAGCGCGTACAGCAGGCCCGAGGAGGAGCCTTCGGCCCGGGTGATCGCCTTGCCGTCACCGGTAATGACGTCGGGGATCGCGGCGCGGGCCGCGTCGGTGGTCGCCTCGGTGACGCCGCGTGCGTTGATCCTCAGTTGCTCGTCCCCTGTGACAACCCAGGCGTAGCCGGCGGCGAGTTTCCCGGCCCCCGGCAGGCGGTGGGCCTGCATTGCGTTGACGTCGACGAGGACGGTGCCGGCCACCAGTAACGCGTGCTCCCGGTCGATTTGGATGCCGGACATGGGGGCGTCCGTTCCCTCAAGCTCGGCCAGGCCGACCTGCGTGGCTTCCGTGGCATCGGTGGCATCACCGAGGTCGTAGAAGCCAATGGTGGTCCCGTCGCCGTTCTTCCAGGCAGCGACGACGCGCCCATTCACAGATCCGAGGACCGCGATCAGGTCGGCTCCCGTGGACGGTTTGGGCAGTGTCGCGGGAGCGGGCAGGGCCGCGGAGTCCTGTGCGATGCGCCAGATCCGTCCGGCTCGCACATTGGCGGCCACCAGGTCATCCCCGAGGGCTTCCATGGGCTCGGCGGCCGCCGGGACCACACGCGCCGATAGGCTGCCGTCGGCCGCGACGATCAGGGACCGCTTGTCCGGCAGATCCACCCGCGGAGCCGTCCCCCCATCCAGGACGACCGTCCCGTCCGTGGGGACATCGACGCGGATCGGCGCCGCCCCGTCGCCGAACAGCACCAGCTCGCGGGCCGCGGCGGCCGCGACCCGCGACTGCCCATCGAGGGTGAACAAAGCCAGCTGCGCGACCGTGAACGGTGCGGTGCGCGTCCATCGCTCCACACCCGTCCGGGGGTCATGGCCGACCAGTTTGGATCCGTCCACGCTCACCGGCTGCCCCGAGGGGTCCAGGATCGCCTTCGCGGTGGATCCGGTCATCGGCGTCGTCCAGTCCCCGTAGGTGTCCCACCCGGCAGGAGCCGGGACCGGCAGCTGCGCGGGAGGAGGCGTGAAAACCGTCGCCACGGGTTCGGCCGCGCTGTCCTGCAGCGTGGAGACGGTAGTGAACCCGACCGTGACCGCCAGGACGCCCGCACTCCCCCACAGCATCGCCCTCCGGCGTGGAGGAGTCCGGCGCCTTGTACCGGATCGGGTCCTCGACCCGGTACGGGCAGTGCCAGTGCCGGTAGCAACGGCAGGGGTGCTCTCTTCCCGTTCTTCGAGGGTGCCGAGGTCGGCGTCGACGACCATCTCGTACACCTCGCCGCCCTCGGTGTGGCCCTGCACCCGGCAGGCCGCCAGACCAAGACGGCGGCACGCTTCGGCTGCCGCGTCGGCAGCGACGTCGGCCGCGGACGCTTCGTCGAGTACCGGGTAAGTCAGTACGTCACCGTTCACATCAGCGACAATCTCGCCGTCCCCGAACGTAAGGCGGATGACCGGCCAAGAATGAACTGCCGGAGTCACTTGCCCTCCCCCGTGATTGAGGCGGTCATGTCGCGGGTCTGGTGCCCGACGATGTCCCATTGGTCCTCTGTCTTTTCGAGGTACACGGTCACCTGACGGTGGCCGCCGGTTGTCAAAGGGGTCTCGTCCCGGGCGACCCAGCGCCACGTCACGTCGAGCACCCGAATGGCCCTGTCCGCGGCGACGTCATGGCCGGCGTCACCGATCGCCGGAACCACCCGGGGCACGCTGTAGGCGCCATGCTCGGCCGGTTCCAGCCACTCTCCGTTGCTCGCGTTCCGCTCGGGCTCCACCTGGTCCGCCGCCCACTCTTCCGACATCAGAGATTTGGCGCGGACTGCGGCCGCCGTCTCCGTCCGATCGACGGTCGTGTACCAGGAATGCAGCATCAGCGCCGCGACCCGCGCGGTTGAGTCGACGTCGGACCGGTCGGCATCTTCCGGTGAGGGGAACGTGTTCGCGCCCAGGATGTCCTCGGCAGGGGCAGAGGTGTAGGAGCCTTCGTAAATGGTGGTCGGCGCGGAGAGGGGTGCAACCTCGCCCTCGGACGCCGGCGCGCCAGCGGCACAACCGGTGAACACCAGCAGGCAGGCCGCAGCCGCGGTGAATGGTGTGCGTGAGCGACAGGTCATCGCACCCACGCTCCTTTCTCTTTCAGAATCGGTTCCGGGTCGAGGTTCCAGCCCTGGTACGGGTAGACCACTGCCGGCGCTTCCGGCTTGTAAATCTCCACGTGCAGGTGCGTGGCGACCAGCCCGAGGCCGGCCCTGTTGCCCTCAGTGCCGACGACGTCGCCGCGCTTCAACCTGTCCCCCACCGCCACGCTGTAGGCGTTGAGGTGGCAGAACGCGAACCCGAAATCAGGATCGTCTCCGTCCTCCTTGGCAATCACGCACCCGTCCTTGTCGTTGAACCCCGTGACCCGCAGGTCAGTCGGCGCGATCACCGGGCCACCGTTGCCGTAACCGGCGCCCGGGGTCGAAAGGTCCACCCCCACGTGGTCCTGCGCCCACGCAGGCAGACCCGGAACATCGCGGTGCCCATAGCCGGAGGTGAAAACCCCGCCCGGCAGCGGGGTGGTCCACTCGCCGTCACCCAGGTCGCCATCCCACGCAACCGTCCCCGCCGGGGCCGTGCAGTCAGCGGAGAACTCGCCCTGCCCAGACGCCAGGACCTTCTCCACGTACTGCTGGGTCTCCGTGAACGCCGGGATTCCCCTCGCGTCCTGAACGGCGCCTGGGCCGGCGTTGTAGGCCGCGAGGGTCAGGCGCACGAGCAGGTCGGCATCATCGGCGGCCAGCGGCTGCACCTGCTCTTTCAGGGCCGCCATGTAGCGGCCGTAGGCAGGGATCGCGTCCTCCGCCGAGAACGGATCACCGCCCTCGCCATACAACGCCCACGTGCCGGGAATGAACTGAGCCACACCCTGCGCCCCTGCAGGGCTCCGTGCATCTTCGTTCCAGTTTGATTCCTGCTTCAACTGCGCTGCAACCACGCTCGTCGGCAGGCCAGCGGTCTTCGCCGCAGCATCCACCAAGCCACCCCACCCATTCGGAATGACAGGTGTTCCCGCCAGTACTTCCGTCCTCGTGGACGAGCAGGCCGTGGACCTCTCTTTTGTCAGGGTCAGGGCTGCAGCGGCACCTATTCCCAACAGCGGCAAGCCAGCGAGGATTGGAATGAGCACGGCTAGGATCATCCAGGGTCCGGAGTTTCGCTCGTCGTCCACCTACATTTCCTCCTGAGCCGTTCCTGCGTGATGGTGAGTCTGCTCTCGAGTCGCGAGCCCAGCAGGCCTCAACCCAGCAGGGGTGTGAGGGCGAGAGCTTTTGGAGAGGGTGAACTGGATCCCGGAACGATTTGTAGTTGCCCAAGGCGATGCCGATACGCCCTGCAATACGGGAACCGATAAGCCGTAAGGCCACCACAACAACGAGGAAATCTGCATGCGATTAAGGCGAAGCCGATCGAGGGCCCGGTCGTGCTGCCCGACCGTGAAAACTGGCATCTGTGACATGAGTTCTTCCGTTGGCTGCGAAGGTATTAGACCGAAATCTGATACCGCTCGATCCAACTCTATAACTTAATGAGAGTGTTGTGGTGAGATGGGCTCGAAGGTGAGGGCATCGGGCAAGATAGAGGCATGCCGCGCCTAATTCAGCCCAACCTCCCAGAGGAGGTTGAGGTTACTGTCGCGTTCATGGGGAATCGGGCGCAGGTGGCTATCCTGCGAGCCCTGGCCATTGAAGGGCCGAGCACCATTGGCGCGCTGTCGGGCCATGTCAAAATGAGCCGACCCAGCCTCAACAAACATTTGGTGTCGCTTGAGGCGGTAGGCCTGATCGTAGGCGACCCCGCTAAGGGCGCCCGGCACGGCAAGACCGTGTTGTACGCGGCCAATCTGCGGAAGTTGCGCACGCTTGTAGACCAGTGTCTTGCTTATGTGGCGGGCGGCGATTGAGGTGTCGCTCGTACACTGAGACCGCATCGCCGATGTCCTTACTAAGCCGATGTCAGGGTGATGCCCTGCGTCCCTTCAGTCTAGCGCTTTTCGGAACATGTTCCAAACATGTTCCGTAGCATCGGATGGCACAACCTAGTACTTTTTGGAGTCGTCAAGCAGTGCGGCGATGGCATCAAGCGTTTCGTTGTCCACCTCGGCTAGCGTCCGGGTTGCAAACTCCTTGACCTTTGCTCGACGCATCGCAGCGAGCAGTTCGAGTTCGTGTTGAATCCGTGCCGGTACCTCACCATCAACTTTCAAGAGGTAATCCGGGTCTACCTGGAAAAAGTGTGCAAGGGCAGTAATGAGTTCGGAGGGGTGCTTCACGGTTGAGTCCCCGGCCTTGATGTGGTGCCACCTGGTGCGCGACAACTTCACTCCGCGGCTAGCAAGCTGGGCGGCTATGTCGCTGAACTCAAACGGCTTGCCTTCTGAAGTGACCACGACGTCCAGCAGCAGGTCGATCTTTCTGCTGAGAACCTGAGACTCCCTCAGGTTTCGTTGTGCAGTGCTTTCATCGGCCACGTTTACTTCCCCTCCAAAGCATGAACGGTCGGTCTATTGTCCTGCACAAGACCGATGGAACGGCACCAGTCCTGTACTGCCTGCTCCCAGGTGGATGGAGCGGCGTTCCACTCCAACGTGTGATGAGCATCTTCAAACTCGTAGTAGCGAACTTTCTGACTATGCCTTGCTGAGTAGCCCCGTGAACAATCGACAGGCACTGACTGGTCGGCGGACCCGTGAAATACAAGTGTGGGGAAGGGCGGGTCGGTGAAGGAGGACGTCGCTGGCATGTTCTCCCATCTGATCCTTTGTGACGCAGGATCTTTGAACAGGTCGAAGGCCATTACTGCCCAACGGCGCAGCCATCTCGGAACGCCGCTTCGACGCAGCGCAGCATCAATAATGGTTGGCCAATCGAGAGCCGGGGAGACGAGCACAGCGCCAACTACGGGGATCGTGGGTGCTTCGTTGGCGGCACGGAGGACTATCGACGCGCCCAATGACCAGCCTACAAAAATGACGGATGACGCCCCGTGCCTGACGGCGTAGTCGGCGGCTGCAGCAATGTCATGCCACTCGGAAAGGCCCAGGTCACTGCGAGTCGCGGCATGCTTGCCGAGGTCCAAAGACGACCTGTACGTAGCAATTAGCGACGTGAATCCCATGCGTTCGAAGGCAGCAACTCCACGAAGACACTGTTGCCTCGAGCTTCCAAGTCCGTGTACATGAATGACCCATACGCTACGCCCCGGTGTCCCTGGTGGTATCTCCCAAGCAGGGAGGCCATCAATGTCGACAGCACGGTAGCTTAGGCCGAAATCGGACGGGTCTTCACCAAGGAAGCCTGAGAACTGCCCCCGCAGGTCCCGTCGAATCATTTGGAGGTCACCTGCCGTGACATACCGTCGGGTTCTGGTACCGAGTATCGGTGGCCCCAGTATCACCAACGGCCCACCCGATTCGGCACGCACGCTCAACTGCCCTGGGTGGTCCGCGAAAGTTCCGCCGACAAACGATACGTACTCGCCAATAGAGTCCGACCCGCACTCAAGAATTTTGACGATACGGCGCTGGGCTCTGGCATCAGTCACAGTGCGGCGTACATGCCAAGGTAGAGCTACCACTACGCTTGCAGCCGCGATGGCAGCGGCAGCGGCAACAGTCGGTAGGAATTTCATCTAGATGCACGCCCTTGCCGCAAGCACAGCTTTTCCGCACGCTCCAAAATCTTCCTTTGTCGCGCGGGCAACTCAAAACTTGGACCATTTTCCACGTTGAGCCAGTCATGAATCTCGATGACAAGGCGGTGCACAGTCTCGACGCTCTGCCGGCCGGCCGCACTCCTCCGACCCTCAACATCTCGCGGAGTCGTACCCACCAGGCTCACGCCTGGTGATCGGGCGACAGTGGTGAGCCACACACGGCGAATTTCCGGCTCAATTGCTTTCAGCTGTCTTTTGAGAGCCAACGAGGCCACCAAGCGCCCTACTGGAGGTATTGCTAGGCCAACGCAAAGGAGTAGGACCGTGGCGAGATAGAGCACGTCGTACAGGGCGCTGACCGACTCCAGGAAACCAGCAGCGCCCAAGACGTTCGCCACATCCATTGCGATCACTGTCACACACAGGAGAAGCGCGACGAAACATCCCGTCCCGATGATGCTGAAACCAATCCGGAAGCGTGGACGACGCATCCTCGGTACGTTCTTGATGCAAGTGAGGAGAGTTCCGGTCATCACGGAGAAGATGTAGGCATACTGCACGGTCGAGTAGATGGCAGCTGACGGCTGATGGCCATAGTCAAGCATGAAGCGTGTCGAGGGCTGGGGGTCGTCGATTAGGGCAAAGCTAACTACCATCACGGCGGCCGTTGACTGTGCAGCTCTGCGCATCCAGACGGTTCCACGTTCACGTAGCGCGGCTACCCTAGTGGCCCCCCGAGTGATTGCAATGGAGAGGTAGTAGATTCCGCCGATAAGCAGGAGATTGGATGTCAAGTCGAGGGCATTGGACCATGGCAGCTGATTATTGGCCCAAAGATAAACCTCGTTGATGTTGGTTGTGAGCGAGGCGGCGATGAGGGTTGCTGCTCGAAGCATGGTGTTGTCGGGGCGAGCACGCGCCCGCAACGCAAGTATGAAAACCAGTGCCCACATGAACATGGCCACCACAAAGGCAATCATTCGAAGTAGTCCTCGTAGTTCAAAATCTCTTCGCTGGAGCCTCGGAGCGCCGACGCAAGCAAATCCGCCAAGAGCTCAGCAGTGGCTTCAAGCTCAGAACGAAAGTCACCACGCGCCAGTGCTTTCGCAACCACCTCCCCGGATAGCTGTTGAAAAATCTTGACTCCTTGCCAAGTAGCGCCATCAAGTTCGTCATGCCGCAAGATCATGTGGGAGAGCTCATGCAGAATCATTTGCTGCTTGTGGAGCGGACCTCGAGTCGCCGAGTGGTAGATCACGTCTACGTCATCACGAGGTATCCATAAACCGCAGATCTTCTTACCAGTCAGCTCCGGAGTCTCCACTATGACGATCCGTCGGCCGCGCAGGGTAGTGATGTGTTCGACGAGGAGGTCGATCGTCAGGTGGGTGGGGAGGTCCAAGTGCTCAAACGCTCCGTAGGCAGTGGAGCGCAGGTGCCCGTTCATAGACGTCTCCTACCGGGTAGTGGGATCTCCAGTCTAGTTCGGAACATGTTCCGATGATGTAGCTTGGAGAAGCACAGGCCGACAAAATAGGTACCGGTGGGTCAAAGACAGGAGTCCGACACGCCGCAACCATCCCACTTAATGCAATCTGATTCAGGTTTGATCAGTCTTGTAGGTTCAACCGGAGGAGGAATCATGGCACAGCGCAGCAAGGGTGAACGCCACGTCATCACAGCTCGACTGCCGATGACTGATGCTCGAAAGCTCGCTGCCGTCGTTGCAGCTACCGACGAGAACCGGAGCGACCTCGTCGCTCGTCTCGTCCACAGTTACCTCGAAACCATTGACCTAGACGACCTCACAAGCCAGGAGGAGCTGCAGTTTAGTAGAGCCTCGTAAAAAAGAAGGCCCGCCGTAGCGGGCCTTCTCATATTCAAGTTTCCAAGCTCCACACCGTCGTTCCGGCAAGATCACCGGTGAGGAGCTCTACCGAGTGCGTCCTTTTCAGGTCGTACCCTTAGTTGAAAGTGTACACCGCGTGCTCCAAGCACCTCCAGCTCTTAATGCCGCGCCACGCCGTGACGATTCCCACTGCGATGCGGTATGGGTCCTTGCACCGCTGATCGCGGGCCAGCCCGTGTACCGGGCCGGTCGTTGGATCGGCGATCGATTCCAGTACCCGCGCCCCCGGACACCACTGCGCATCACCGGCACTGTCCCGAAGGCACCGGCGGCCGTCCTGATCCATGACGTGGACGGCACTGTCCGCACCCTGTGCCTGGACCTGGATACGTCCAAGGCCCGCAAAGCGGTCGTTGACCAGGATGCTGTGCGGCTAGCCGGCATTCTCGGTGCGGCGGGCCTCTCCCATGTGGAGGACTCCTCCCCCAGCGGCGGCCGGCACCTGTATGTGCCCCTGCAGGAAGCCATTACGGGGGCCGAGGCACGCCAGCTGGTGGAAGCGCTCACGCTCCGGGCGCCAAGCCTGGACCCCAGTCCGCACCAGAACGTCACCGACGGGTGTATCCGCGTGCCCGGATCCGCGCACAAATCCGGCGGCCACCAGAGACTGGTGACGCCCCTGACGGACGCCTACGGCATCCTCACCCGTCGCAACCCTGCTCCGGCACTGGCCGCCCTGCGGAAAGCCCTCGCACCCGAGTTGTACCGGCTGGAACAAAAGAAGCGGCGCATCCAGGCCCGCACACAAGCCAGCGCAGCAGCCAGCAGAACAACCGGAACACCAGCCGGTGCAGTGGCTTTCCAGAATCCCGCAGCGCCCGACAGCGGACCAACGAATCAGCCAGACGGGCTCCTGGGTCGTCGTGAATCTCCGCTGCGGGTAGTGGCGCGGACCGGGCTGTACGACACAGCCAAGTACGCCAGCGACTCAGAGGCCCGCATGGCGGTCCTGAACCACTTCGCCGCCTGCAACTGGACCGCCGACCAGGTCCAGGCCGGCATGACCGGTCCCTATGCCGGCCTCGCCTCCCTGTACGGCGACAAAGCCGAACGGCTCCTGCCCCTGGAATGGGCCAAAGCCCAGGCCTGGACAGCCGCGAAACCCGCCACCCGCCACGGGAGAAAGACTGCGCACAACTACAACACAAGCCGTCCTCAACTCACGGGGGGCACACCAAACCCCAGTCAGCAGGCCATCCACCAGCTCGTGAACGATCTGGAGAATGTCCTCTACGCAGTCCTTGACCCCAGGTTCAAAGCCCTTGGGCGGGCAGGGATCAGCCTGAGGTTCCTCATCCGGGCGGTGCTGGCCTACATGCGCACCAACCAGACGAACATGCTCGATATCGGGTGCCGCTCATTCGCCGTCGCACTAGGCAAGGACCACGTCACCATCGCCCGCCTCCTGCCGGCCCTCGAGGCAGCATCAGCAGGGATCCTCACCCGCGTCGACCGGGGCCGCGGGCGCAACGCAGACACCTACCTCGTCCAGCTGCCAGCCGAGTTCGAGCAGCTCGCCCGCGACCTCACCTGGCGTAAGGGCAAGATCCACGCAATTCGCCCGGTATTCCGGGTCCTGGGCGACGTCGCAGCCCTTACCTACGAGGCCATCGAGCGCGGACGCCACTCCCCCACCACCACCGACCTCGTCCACACCACCGGCATCTCGCGTCGCGCACTCATCGACCACCTCGCACGCATGGAGGCCCTGCAGATGATCCGGCGGGACCACGGACGATGGACAATCCAGACGACGACCGGGTTGCTGGACCTCGCAGACCGACTCGGAGCCACCGATGACCGCCAGGAACAGATCACCCGCTACCGCAAACAACGCGCCGCCTGGCACGCATGGCTCGACCGGCACCTACTCCCCCAGCTCGAGGAACACGAGCTCTACGACCAGGACACCGACGAATACTGGTTACCCCCCACTGAGCACGAATACGAGTATCAACGCTCGCTATGGCAAGCTGCGTGAGCCTTCAAAGAATTGTTTCGCATCGCGCAGAGAGCGCCCGCCTCGATGCTGCTTCGCCTTGCTCCCGACTCTGTCTCGACGGAGTTACGGAGTCTGTTAGTACGTGACTGGGCGAAGTGATTCTTGCCAGTGATCCGCCCTGGGTAGATTGCTCTGGCTCATGTGGGAGGCCCTTCGCCGGGCATGCCTGCGCTTCGCTCCTGGTGAGAGGCAGCCTGGAAAGGTGCTTATGTCGCTCGGACGGCGGTGCACCAGTTCTTTGCCGGGGGGCTTCCGGTCTGCGTGAGTCTGTTAGTACGGGTGTCTGTGACTACGTTCGTTTGAGAGTATCGCTGCAGAAATCCGTACTGGATTTGCAGTACTTGTACCCTTCGGTTGTCTCACGGAGTGACGGAGTCTGTTAGTACGTGCTTCGGTGGAGGTCAGTTCCTGGTAAGGCTCCGTAGTCTGTTAGTACGTCACTGCCGGAAGAGACTCAGCACGAAAGCCGGAGTGACGGAGTCCGTGAGTCCGATAGTACGGAATTCACTCCTGGTGAGAGGCAGCCTAAAAAGGTGCTTATGTCGCTCGGACGGCGGTGCACCAGTTCTTTGCCGGGGGGCTTCCGGTCTGCGTGAGTCTGTTAGTACGGGTGTCTGTGACTACGTTCGTTTGAGAGTATCGCTGCAGAAATCCGTACTGGATTTGCAGTACTTGTACCCTTCGGTTGTCTCACGGAGTGACGGAGTCTGTTAGTACGTGCTTCGGTCGAGGTCAGTTCCTGGTAAGGCTCCGTAGTCTGTTAGTACGTCACTGCCGCAAGAGACTCGGCACGAAGGACGGACTAACGGAGTCCGTGAGTCCGGTAGTACCGGATTCACAGACTAACGGCGTGGCTCCCGTCTATTCCTGCCCGCGCAGGGATGATTGATTGAAGGAGGAAACATGACAACAGGACTGGATCGCGTCGTCGCCATAGTGAACGGCAAGGGTGGTGTTGGTAAGACCACGATCACCGCAAACATCGGGGGAATGCTGGCTGCAAGTGGATACCGGGTGTTGTTGGTCGACATGGACCCGCAGGGAAACCTGGCCGAGGAACTCGGTTACACGGATGCCGACGTCAACGATGAC
Organism: Arthrobacter rhamnosi; assembly: GCF_054510855.1. Lineage (NCBI taxonomy): Bacteria > Bacillati > Actinomycetota > Actinomycetes > Micrococcales > Micrococcaceae > Arthrobacter > Arthrobacter rhamnosi. The sequence goes on from NZ_JBTNDT010000009.1 coordinate 58,693, forward strand.
GGGTTGGCTCTTGCGCAAACCCTCGTCTTCGCGTCCGACGCGAAGCCGGCACTCGGTATCAGGGAGAACTTGGATGTCCTCATGGGCGGATCTCATCTGGACATGGCCGCCGCGGGACTGACCCTCAAAGCTCAGAAAGACCCTGCAACAGCCAAGGCTGCCCTCGCTCAAGGCCTTGAAAGTTTGGCCGAGAACTACGACCTTATCTTTATTGATTGTCCTCCCGGGCAGGAAACGCTCCAGCAAGCTGCCCTCGCAGCAGCACGATGGGCACTAATTCCAGTCAAAACAGACGCATCTTCCCGTAAGGGACTTCGCGATGTTGCGCGGCGTCTGGATGCCGTCGTCTCCATCAACCCTGATTTGGACCTCCTCGGCATCGTGCTATTTGGGGTCAACCGCTCGGCCAAGCGGGTGTCCGAGAGCGCCCGAGAGGCGATCCGTCAGGACCTGGGTTCCGGTGCGCCCATCTTCAACACTTCCATCCGCCATGCCGAAGCCGCGGCCCAGGAGAGTCGAGAACGAGGGCTGCTCGCTTTCGAACTGGAAGAAGCAGTACTTGCCGCCCCTAAATGGTGGGAATTGCGGCGGGGGAGCGGCCAGGAACACGATGGTCCGCGCTCCAAGAGTGCGGTTGGAGTCGCTGAGGATTTCCAAGCACTTGGAGAAGAAGTGGTCGCTCGAATCACCGAAAGTGAAGCGACCTCGATCCCAACTGGTCCAATCGGAGCGGAGAGCTAGATGACCACACAACCAGCTCGACGCACCCTCAGTGGTCTAGCGCCCAAAGTCCCCAAGGCCGCTGGCGTTGACCGACTCATCAAAGCCAATCGGTCGACGCCTGGTGAGCATGAAGAGAATCTCAGGTCGTCCGCTGCTGCTCAGGAAGCATCCGTTGCATTGCCGCCTGAATCTTCCATGTTCTCGACCCCGGAAGTAACAGACTCCGTAACTACGTCAGTCCCGAAGTATTTGCAGTTGCAGAGGCGTGAAGCCCGTATCCATGTCGAACAAGCGGACGCGCTCACAATGCTCACGAGACGCCTCAATAGCGAACGACGTCTACCAAACGGAAGCACCGCCGGTGAACGCATCACCGACAACACTCTTATCCGCGTCGCCATCGACCTACTCCTACAACGAGAGAACGAGATTCATGGAGTAAGTGAGGAAGCGATAGCTCAGGGCCTGGGGCTGGAACCGCGCCACATCGGTCGCTAGTTGCGCTTCAACGCCGCCTCAATGCTCGCTCGCCCGGTATTTACCAGGTCCCGGGCGAGCAGGGTTGGTGCGTGGAAGTTCGCTCACTGCGCGCTCTGCTTGGGTTTGACCAGTCAAGGCTCCCGCGTGACATTGCCCGCGGTCAGCTACTGACTGCTGCGACTACTAAGTACATAGCTCCGGAGATCTCCCTGCAACGAGAAAAGCCGGAAGCGCCACCTGTGTGGTGTGGGATCTGTTGCTAGCTTCTAAGGCGTCAATGAGCGTCGCGGTGCTTGGTAGCTGAAATGGTGGGTATATGACAGACCACAACTCCAACGGGCAGCCTCGGCCGCTGCGTTTCCTTACCCTGGCGCAGGTGGCCGAGGAGCTGAACACCAGGCAGAGCACCATTCGAGCACTCATTGGCTCAGGGGAGTTGCCAGCCATTCAGATTGGCGGGCGGGGGCAATGGCGTATTGAACGCTCCAAGCTCGAGGAGTACATTGCCGCCGCCTATGCCAGGGCCCAATCTGACATCGCACACGGCGACATCGGATCCATCACCGAGACCGGCGCTGAAGTCGGCACTGAAGCTGGCACTGACGCCGGCGCTGGGGCAGAGTGACCCGGAGCAGGTTCTGGACTGTGCGGGGACTTGTGATCGCTGTGGCCGCCGGCATTACGGCGGCCGTGATTCAGGCCAATGGGGGAGTGCGGGATCCAGCACGTCTGGCGTGTGACCTGGCCACTCGCGCCGGCGACTGCACCTAACCGCGCAGGCCCGTCGTGGGCCTCATGGGTGGGGTTAGTGGGCTTCGTTGTAGGCGTCGATGATCGACTGGGTGATCCTGCCACGGGAGCTGGGGTTGTATCCGTTGTCCTGCGCCCACTGACGGATCTGCTGGGTGTCCTCACGCTTGGCCCGGCTCGTCGACGAGGAAGAAGCCTGCTGTCCGCCCTGGCCCTTCCGCCCGGTCTTGGCTTTACGGCCCCTGCCGACGTATTCAGCCAGCGCCGTGCGCAGCGCCTCGGCATTGTCCGTGGTGAGGTCGATTTCGTAGTCCGTGCCATCGAGCCCGAACCGGACTGTTTCCTGGGCTTCCTCACCATTGAGGTCATCAACCAACTGAACCTGTACGCGCTGCGCCATTTTCTTCATACTCCTGAGTTATTCAAACCGAATCGATGAACCCCCAGGGCATGACTGTACCGCGCAATTCAGGAGTACGCATTCTGCTATAGGGCGGATATCAATCCCGGGCCCTATTTACGATCCTTGTCGTTGCCGTTGTTTTCGGTGTCGTCGTTGTCGGGGGCGGGGGTGACGGAATTGAGCCATACCCAGCCTTCCCTCTGGATCATGATGAGGGGTTCGAAGAACCGGATCTTCACCGCTGTCCTCGTGTACGCGATCGCGTGTGCCTGGATGCGGAGGGCGTGGGAGGGGTAGCGGATCCACGCGTACACCCGCCGTGGTGCCAGGAAGTCCGTGGGCTGGTTGTTCTCGAGGTCGAGTTCGGCGGCGGTGAGCATGATGAGTTCCTCGCGCATCACCAGCTCCTCGATCCGGGCGTCCATCAGGCGCGCGTAATGCTGGGTGTACCTTCGGTTCTGGCCGATGCCCTGGCCTCCGCCCCACCACGTGCTGTCCCTTGGTTCAGCTCCCAGAATAGAACACGTATTCGATTAACTGCGGGGCTGGCTGTCGGCGTGGGGGAGTTGTGGGGGAGCGTGGGTCATCCACCTGTGGTCGGGTGGAGCCCGTGAGGAGTGAGCTCAAGGCCGTCCACCTGTGGATGAACCACCCCAACCCGGGTGTTCTGTGGCTAGTCTCCTCACCATGGCCCCGACACACCCCCTGAATCCTCCCGGTCCACCAGATCCTCGAGATTCTGCAGGTCCTACAGGTTCCGAGGATCTCTTCAATCGGTGGGAGTCTCGGGGTGCTCTGGGGCTGGTGGATGGGCGTGCCGCGGTGATCCGGCCCGCGTCCTGGCCCGCGTCGATGAGGACGAGGTGATCCTCACGGGTGGGGACACGATGAAGCCTGTGACTTCGGCAGCTCTGCATGCTGGGGAGCGACTGCCCGTCGGATGCGCGTCGATGCGGCACCTGATCCCTCATCAGTGGCTCACGGGCTGGGCGTCGGCGGGAACGACGAGCCGGCCGGGGACCAGGACGACAGGCAGGCGATCCTCGGGCAGCTCGCCCCACTCTGGGCCGCCCACCCCGGCCCCCAACGCCCACTGGGCCGGCTGGACCTGTGACGCGTGCGGAGGTTTTACGAGGTCTCCTTGCGGTCCGGTGAGCTTCTCGTCCAATGGGCTTCTCTTCGCATGAGGTGCGGTGAGGTTCTGTGAGGTTTGATGACCTGATCCTGCCGGTAGGGGAGTACCCGGCGGGTGCGTGTGAGAACAGGCAGGAATGGCTGCTCCTGTACTCCCGGGGTGTGCCGGCCGCGGTGATCGCCGCATGGTGCAGGGTCGATATCCGCCGCGTCCACCGCGCGATCGACAAGCAGATCAGCATGCATCCGGAGTGGTTCGACCGGTGCTGGAGGATCCACGACCAACCCGCCCCCGCCAGAAACACGTCGCGCTATGTGAAGACCCGGGAGCAGGCGTGGTGGGTGCACTACGGCGACGTAGCTGCGTACATGCGTGAACGGAGCGGTGCGTTGCCGGCGCAGAACGACAGTCCGGGGGCGAGGGTGCTGTACCGGTGGATTGAGGCCCAGCGTCGGCAGCACGACGCCGGCACGCTCGCCCAGGACAGGGTGGATGCCCTGGACAGGCTGGGGGAGTGGATTGGTACCAGGAAGGGGGATCCGGAGGAGCTGTGGGCGCAGCGCCTCGAGGAGGTGCGGCAGTTCCGGGCCAACACTGGCCGATTCGCGTACTACGACCCGGACCGCCACCCGGACGAAAAGGTCCTGGCCGTGTGGTTGGGACGGCAACGCACCTGGTGGAGGAAGGGCCGGCTACGCGTTGACCGACTCCAAAGACTCAACCAGACCCTGACTGGCTGGTACATGCCTAGCGACGCCTGACAAATTCACGAGTCATGAGCACCGAGAATCACGTTCGGGCCCGCCTCATGATTTCGCCCCAACTTCGCGTTCGTGAAGGTTCTGCACGGCCACCGTTCGCCTGAGTTGAGTTTTTGCGTGTCGATGACGTGGTGGTGGGTGCAAGTGAGTTGTCGCCTTCTGATGGTTAAGTCCTGCGGTGCTTCGATTCCGCCTTATCAAGAGCGTCGAGCCGCTCTGGTGGCGAGCTAAGGACTCGGATCAGTTCCGCTGATGTCTCTTCCTCAAGCAACGAGGGGTGAGTCTCCAGCATGAGCTGAACCCGGTCGGCAAACTGCTGCGGCGTCAGTTCATCCGTTGTGGCTCCTTCGTCCAATGGGCCATTGTCATCATCGACCCAGGCATTGGAGAGGATGCGAAGTTGTTCGTCCCTGAAAGCACCGGCTGCAAGCATCGCCCGAAAGCGCTGCTTCCACTCGGTGCTCTTCATGCTGATCTTGGTCTTCGGGACCGCGGTCTCCACGCCGTTTGATGAGACAACAAAAACCCTCCGGCTTGAAGAGGAAGAGCTAGTAATAGGGGCTGGCTTGTCTGCTTTACGTGGGGCGGTAACGCGTTTCCATGCAGCTTTAGTTGGCGGAAGGGCTTTTTCGTTCCACCAACGCTTGACATAGGGCGTTGCCGCTGCGGCAGCTCGGCTGGTGTGGATGAGAACCAGGGCAATGATTTGCGCGATCAGTTCCCGCTCCTCGGGCGTCAGTTCACGCGGAGGAGGTTCGGGTCTATAACTCGGCATGTAGTCGTCTTCAGGCTCGTCGACCCATTGCCAGGCGGCGTGTCCCGTCAGCTTGTTGGTGACGTCATCGAAAAGATGGCCGGTGACGGCACCATCGACTTCATGAGAAGTTCCGAGGTGCTGGCCCTCGGGTACAACAGGCTGGTAAGGCATGGTTCATAGTACTGATGGTTGAGTACCGCTATCGTGACGCAGGGTGAACTGGCGACGCAGAACGAGGGGAAGCAATTGACTCTGCACGAGGTCCTAAATGACGAAGCGCGCTGCGCTGAGCATGTACGTGCTTACTACCGTGACAACGTCGCCTTCGGAAAGCCACGCACTGGTGTCGAGTTCGACTCCTGGGTCGGTGGCGGTGACCGCCCCGACGTCGCCAACCGGTTCACCGCTGATGACTTCGTCGCGGTGTCCCTTCTCAGCGTCAACGTGCCACCTGCCGCAGCGATCTCGCTCATCCGTGACGAGGACGGCATCGTCGAGCGTCTGCTGCGAGACATCCCCGTCAGCCTGAGCATCACCGACCTCACCACCGAGGCCCGCTATCGGGAGCATCTCGGGCCGGGCAGCCCCGCGGACGAACTCTGGAATCTCGTGACGCGCAAGGGTGACGTGCGGTGGGGGATTAGCCAGACCATCGGAAGCAAGATCCTTGCGCGGAAGCGACCGAACCTAATCCCGATTGTCGATAATGTCATTAGGCAACTCATCGGCAAGGGTCGCTACTGGCACGATTGGCACGCCGCGATGACCGATGACACGGACCTGCCAAAGCGCCTGGAGAGCGTTAAAGCCGCCTCTGGTATTACCGCGCGTGGATACGACCCAGGGGTCCTCCGGCTCCTGGACGTCATTCTCTGGATTGAGGGCAAGGACGCCGACCGGAGCCGCCGGGATGTCGCAGCAGCGGCCGCTACCGTCTTGATTCCCTGATCACCGCTGGCATGTAATCATTTGGGAATGGTCGATCTTCAACTGCAGAAACTGGATGCCGAAGCCAGGCGTGTGCCCGACCCAGGCGGTCCACTGAGCGATTACTCTGCTGCGTTGGTTGCGTGGGCTGCCACGCACCCCGAGTTGCCCTACAGCAGGCTGTCGCCCATCATCGACCGTTTGACCTGGGAGCACCGGTAGATCCGTGCAAGCGTCGAAGCCGCAGACAGTTTGAGAGAAGGCCAAATCGCTTTGGGGCCTCGATAGATTTCCTCGTCACGAGGGAAAAACCGGAGACGGAGCCATGTGGTGTGGCTCCGTCTCCACCCATCTAAGGCGCGTTTCGGCGTCGATCCGGCGTCGATCAGCAGGGCAGCGTTGGTGGCTGGAATGCTGGGTACATGACAGACCAACCCCAGGACGACGGGCAGCCTAGACCGCTGCGGTTCCTCACCCTGCAGCAGGTATCCGACGAGCTGAACACCAAGCACAGCACCGTCCGGGCACTCATCGCTTCAGGGGACTTGCCAGCCATTCAGATCGGCGGCCGCGGCCAGTGGCGCATTGAACGCACCAAGCTCGAGGACTACATCACCGGCGCCTACGCCAAAGCCCGCACCGAGATCGAGCGGGGCACAATGATTGCGCTAGAACGCGCTGAGGGAGGCGATTAGACAATGGCGACACCCGAGCAGGTGCTTGCTGAAGTACAGCGCCGTTACGGTGATCAGCCCGCTCAAGAGCGCTACGTAGAGATATATGAGTCGGAGGACCCACGTCTTAGGGACGCTTTCGCCTACATGCACTCCCAACTGGACTCGCTCCTCGGCTTCATGAATGAGAAGCGCCTCCGCGGAGGACACTACAACGCAGACCCCAGCCGAGACCTGATCGACCTGATACGCGACATCGGGATCCTTAAGGGGCAGTTGAGGCGGGTAGGGGTTACTGTCACACTCGACTCACGGTACGAGCAGACCCTAGAGCGCTGTCAGAGGTTCTTGGTTGGTTCTGGCGGCAGTGCGATTCCGGATGACTTCGAGCACTTCGAATTGATCGAGTTCGATCCGATCTTCCAGAGTTCCCTCTCCACGGTCCTACAGAAGGAGCACGTGCCGCTCCAGCTGAAGATGATCGGTGGGGGCTCCTACGCGAACGTGTACCGATTCCAGGACGACTTTTACAAGACAACGTTCGCTCTGAAGAAGGCCAAGCCGAACCTCGACGAAGGTGAGCTCCGCAGGTTCAAAGCAGAGTACGACGTCCTAAAGTCGATCAACTTTCCCTACATCCTGACTGTCTACGGTTACGACGAGGCGGGCCCCAGCTACACCATGGAGTTCTGCGAGTTCACGCTCGAGAAGTTCATGAACAAGCACAACTCAAAGCTCAAGCGTGGACAGAGAATGAGGATGGTGCAGCAGTTCCTCTGGGCCTTAAGGTACTTGAGTAGCCGTCGGATACTGCACCGCGACCTCAGCTACACCAACGTCCTCGTGAGTGATCACGAGTTCGACATGATGACGGTCAAGTTGTCAGACTTCGGACTTCACAAGACCGAGGAATCAACGTTCACCCACACTGGTTCGGACATGAAGGGCTCCCTGCGTGATCCGCAGGCAACGTCATTCAAGGACTTCTCGCTGGTTAACGAGATCCATGCAGTTGGATACGTGCTGGCGTACATCCTGACTGGAAAAAAGGGGGTGCCTGGCAATCCGGGACCAGTGCGAGACATCATCCTGAAGTGCGTTCATCCTGACACCACGCAGCGCTACGACAGCATCGAGCAAATCATCAACGATGTGTCCAATCTGAACCGACCGTCCTCGGCAACTAATCCGGGGTAACCGCGTTCAGCCAGACCCACCCCTCGCGTTGGATCTTTATGAGGGGTTCGAGAAACCGGATCTTTACCGCTGATCACGTGTACGCGATCGCATACGCCTGGACACGAATCGCCTTAGATGGGTAGCGGACCCAGGCGTACACCCTGCGTGGTTCGGGGAAGTTCGTCGGCCGGCAGTTCTCGATGTCGAGCTCGGCAGCGGTGAGCATGATCAGTTCCTCGCGCATGACGAACTCCTCAATCCGCTCGTCCATCCGCTTCGCGTAGTAGGCGGCATGGTGCTTGTTCTGGCCCACCCTCGGACAGTACGAGCATGCGCCGACAATCAAACTCGGGACGGCCAGCTAGTTGCCGGCTGTTCGGATGAGTTCCACGATGATGGGAGACATCGCCGCTATGAAGAACGCCACCGTCTGTACCCACAGGCGGATTGGTTCAGTCCGTCGCCTCTCAGTAGGACTCTGGTCCACGTGATCACCTCCCCCCGTTTGTGGAGAGGTTGAGGAAGACGCCTGCGTCAATTTGGCCTTTGGCTTCCTGCCCGAAGGGTTTCTGGAGGTAGTAGTGCCGCTGCTGGTAGGTGACCTCGCCGCGGTTGTAGTCCTCCTTCGTCACGTCGTCGTAGGTCAGTAGGCCGTGGTTGTGCAGGTCAGTGGCGCCTTCGAAGAATGTGTCGTCTGAGATGCCGACCCATCGTTTGACCAGACGTCCAGGAAGGTAAAAGCCGGGTTGCAAGGAGCTTGCAACGAGAAGAGTGGCCTTACCGGAGTTAGTGAGCTGGTGGTACCAGCCGTCCTTCCAGTACTCCAGGGGCAGGGTGAAGTAGTTGCCCTTCGGCGCCGTGTACTCGGTGTCGCTGCCGTCTTCAAGGAGGGTGGTGATCTTCGCTTGCTTCGACTCTCGCTCCCTGAGGACAAGCTTCAGGTCCGACAGCTTGCGCCAACACTTGGACACTGCATCCTTGCCGTACTTGTCATCACCCAGCCCGAGAGCCCTCGCCCAGACGGCCGAGTCGCGCTTGGTGTCCCATGGTGCGGCCGACGCGGCTAGACGATGTAGAAGGTAGAGATCGAGTGAGCGCCAGTTGGTGTTGGTGACTAGGGCGCTGAGTGGGCCTGGCACGGGTTTCTTGCCGCGACTGATTTGTACGAAACTGTTCCTGATCGGGACGTTCTTCTTCCGTTTGGAAGCCGCCACCAGGGCGCTGACCGTCTTCGCTTGCGAGTCTGTGAGTTGCTGATTCATGGACTCATCTAAGCACTGCGACCAAGTACGACTCGGGGCTCTGTCCAACGTGAATCGACGTTCTAGCGGATGCTATTAACATCTCCGATGCAATCACCAATGCGATGACCAGATGCAAACACCAGTTACAAATACCAAAAGACCAGTCGATGTCCGAGCGCCCGATCGCAGCAGGGTCACCTGCCCACTGTGGTGACTTAAAATTTGTTTCGTCGATTTTAGGTCCTCACCACGAGAAATAGGCTGTGCACGGCCACCGCTCGCTCGAGGCGAGCTACCTGTGTCGGTGAGGTGGTGGGTGTGTGCAGGCGGGCCCTTGATTCCTGCTGTCCCCCTGTGTGCGGGACAAGCAGCGGAGCGTAGGGAGCTTGTGCCGTGCACCTGAGGACAGGAGGCGCATCCGCCCCATCAGGCTGTCCTGCCCGTGTCGGAGAGCTAAGGCAGAATCAGGACCATGTGTGGACGCTTCGTAATTGCGGGGAAGACGGGCATTAATCGTGGTGTGTTCAGTGTGGATGAGGCGTGTCAGGATGAGTTGAAGCCGTCGCGGAATGTGGCTCCGATGCAGGGGATCCCGTTCGTGTCCAAGCCGTTGCGCGAGGGGGAAATGATCCGCCACCTCGGCGGTTGCCCGTTGGGGACTTGTGCCGTTGTGGTCGAAGGATCCGCGGCCGGCGCCAGTTAGTAAATCCGGTTAAGTAATCTCGGCAGGGTGGGATTGTCCTGCTTTTCACCTCGCGCATGTCTAGGAATGGTTGTCACCGCTACTGTTGATTGGTGACTCCGACTCCGACTCCAGCCCCGACGTCGACAACTCCGGCTGAAGCCGTTGTCTCGAGCGGGGTCGACATGCCGGCCCTTCTCGACTTCGTAGGCACTATAGCTTGGCCGATCGTGGTCGTGGTGTTAGCCCTGATCTTCAAATCCCAAGTAGCGCAGCTGCTCGAGGCAGTCGCTAAGCGGCTGGGCAAGTTGACACGGCTCAAGGTGGGTTGGGGTGAGGCAGAGTGGTCGGATCGAGAAGTCGAAGAGGTCGCAGAGGACGTTGGTGAGCGCGCGGCAGGAGAGCCTTCGACGAAGGCGGACCCGGAGGAAGTAGAAGCTGACATTGCAATTCAACTCGCTCGAATCCAACCTTCAGCTGGAGTGATCGCGGCGTTTATTGAGCTGGAGCGGGAGGTTGGGCACTATTTGACGGCGCACGGAATCGGCTGGTCGGGTAGTCCCATCGTCGCAATGCGACGAGCGCCTAACGTACCCAAGGACTTGGCGAAGTTAGTAGGGAGGCTTGCATATCTGCGCAATGCCGCTGCTCACGGGCAGAGCGATGTGAGCTTTGAGTCAGCGGTTGAGTACATTGATGCGACTGAACAGTTAGCTCGACAGGTGGAGCACTTGACCGCTCAACAAACTGCAAGCAGTACTAACTAGGTAGGGGTGCCAAAACGATGGTGGTCTCAACCGGTCAACGCCCCGCGGTGAGACAGGCCCGTCCCCCAGCGGGTGGTAAGCATGTAACTGCTCAACTCTGCAGGTCTTCGTAGATCAGCTCGCTTAGCATCTTGAGCAATGCCTGCATTTTTGTTTTGTCTCCCAGGGCTTGCAGGCTGAGGTTGTAGTGGCTGTCCATGGAGTTGGTGACTGCGTCATTGACAGCTTTTTCAAGGTGAGGGCTACTACCGAAGTGGTTCCGAGAGTTGTTCTGGGCTTGTTTTTGCAGGGTTTCGTTCTTGACTAGCTCGCGCCGTACGCCTTCGACAAAGTGGGCGACGGCGTCCAGTTCCTCACCTTCGAAGGGCAGGTTTGCCTGCTGAATGACCTCCTTCCAGGTGGCCAGGACTGGTCCTTTGGCTTGGCCGGTTCCAGGATCCGTCAATGGCTTCAGTAGCTCGCCTTCACCGGAGAGCTGGAGTTGCGCCTCACCCTTGTCCTTGAGTGCGTACTTCGCCAGAACAACGCCGGAGAGGTCCAGTGCCACCTTGGCATCATTCACCCGCAGCACCGGCAAGAGGTGCCTGTAGTAGATCGAGCGCTTCTCCAAGTCGGTGTCGGCGTAGTCGTAGATCTGGGAGAGAAAGTCGTAGGCACGGACAAAGGAACCTAGGTCCTTGCGGAACAGGTCCAGCTCGTCCTGTGCGGCCTTGTCAGCGTCGGCAACTGCTTCGTTGTACTGGGTATTGAAGCGGGACTTCGCAGGGGCTACCCAGCTGGACAGAGCGTTGTTCCCGGCTTCCAGAACGTAGGACGTCACCAAGCCGTCTACCTCAGACTCGAGGTAAATCTGGGCGGCGTCGAGCTTGGCCTGCAGGTCGTGCACCACGTTGGGATTGGAAACATCCTCGAGGGCTGCCTCGCGGAAGTACGGCTGAAACGAGGCGAGGATCTCTGCCGGGTCGTTGACGAAGTCCAGCACGAAGGTCTGGTCCTTGCCAACGGCGGTTCGGTTCAACCGGGACAGTGTCTGAACTGCGGAAACGCCGGAGAGTTTCTTGTCCACGTACATCGCAACGAGCAGCGGCTGGTCGAAGCCGGTCTGGAACTTATTGGCTACCAGCATGATCTTGTACTCATCGGTGGAAAACGCCTCGGGCAGGGTGCGACCTTTAAGGCCTTTGTTCATATTCAGCTCGGTGAACTGATCAGGTCCGGACTCGTCGTCCGTCACTTCGCCGGAGAAGGCAACCATCGTGCCCAAACCGGTGTAGCCGGCGTCGTGGATGTATTTGTCGATGGCGAGCTTGTACCGCACGGCTTCCTTGCGGGAGCCGGTGACGACCATGGCTTTGGCCTTCCCGCCAAGGCGCCAGGCAACATTCTCGCGGAAGTGCTCCACGATCACCTGAACTTTCTGGCTGATGTTGTACGGGTGCAGCTTTACCCACTTCATGAGGGACTTCAGCGCCTCGGACTTCTCCACCTGGGCATCATCCGAGTCGTAGTCCCGGCCGTCGTGGGTCAGCCGGTACGCCACCTTGTAGCTGGTGTAGTTCTGCAGCACGTCCAGGATGAAGCGTTCCTCGATAGCCTGCTGCATGGAGTACAGGTGGAAGGGCTGAGGCAGCCTGTCCGGTCCCTTACGACCAAAGAGCTCTAGGGTCTTTGCCTTCGGCGTGGCAGTGAACGCGAAGTAGCTGATGTTTTTTGCGTCCGCCCGCTCCGCCATTTCGGCGGCAAGATAGGATTCGACGTCGAACTCGCCGCCGTCATTGACGTCAGCCAGCTCCTCGGCGGAGAGCACTTTCTTGAGCTTGTTGGCGGTGGAACCGGCCTGCGAGGAGTGCGCCTCGTCAGCGATGATCGCGAAGTTCCGGCCCTTCAGCGCCTGGGATTCGGCGATGGCCTTCAGCGCGAATGGGAAGGTCTGGATGGTGACAATGATGATCGGCGTCCGAGCCACTAGCGCCGCGGTGAGTTCGGCTGACTTGGAGCCGGCGTTGCCACGGATGGGGACAACGACGCCGGACTTGTGCTCGATCTGGTAGATCGCGTCCTGTAGCTGGGCATCCAGCACGGTCCGGTCCGTCACGACAATCACTGAGTCGAATAGTTTTTGGTCCTGAGCGTTGTGGAGGGCACTGAGCTGGTGCGCGGTCCAGGCAATGGAGTTGGTCTTGCCGGACCCGGCGGAGTGCTGTACGAGGTAGCGGTTCCCTGGCCCCTCGGTGCGGGCCGTGTCGATGAGCTGATTGACGACGTCCCACTGGTGGTAGCGCGGGAAGAGTAGGGACTTGCGGAGTTCGCGTTCGCCGGTGACGGGGTCGGTCTTGTCGCTGATCTGCAGGTGCAGGAACTTGCCGAGAATGTTGAGCCACGAGTCGCGTTGCAGAACCTGGTCCCAGAGGTAGCTAGTTGCCGAGCCCTTGGGGTTGGGCGGATTGCCGGCGCGGCCGTTGTCACCGAGGTTGAAGGGCAGGAAGTAGGTGTCCTTGCCTTTGAGCTCGGTGGTCATCTGGATCTCGTCGTTGCTGACGGCGAAGTGCACCAGGGCGCGGCGGCCGAATGACAGTAATGGTTCGTCCTTGTTCTTACCGTTCCGGGGCAGCCGGTCCTTGCGGTACTGCTCGACGGCGTCATTGATGTTCTGCGTAAAGTCCGTCTTCAGCTCAATGGTCGCCACCGGAAGGCCGTTGACGAACAGGACCAGGTCGATGCTCTTCAGGGTGTCGACGGTGGAGTAGTGCACCTGGCGCAGGACACGCAGGCGCACCTTGCTGTACCGCTCAAGAGTGTCTGGGTTGAGTCCCATCGCGGGCTTAAACTGGCACATGTCGAACCTGGCCGCGACGTCCTTGAACCCGGTACGCAGAACCGAGAGCATGCCGGCTTCCTTGGTCGCAGGCTTGTCCAGGACCTTGCAGAGACGGTCAAGCAGGAGCCTCTTGGCGGTCTCCTGCTGACTTGGTGAGTCCGTTAATTTCAAGACCTTGCCGAGTTGTTCCGGCTGGGTATCGGCGAGCCATGCGAAGACATCCTCGGGAACGAGTGCGCGGCCAGCGTCATACAGCTCGTTCGCTTTCCGATGCGGCTCGTATATCCAGCCCTCCGCCTGGAGGGCCTCGCAAATCTCCTCCTCGAAGACCACCTCGTTGTGCTGCGCCATGCTGTTTCCCCTTAGAAACTGTCGAAAAAGTCCTGATCCAGCTTCTTGACCACCACAGTCCGATCAACTTGAACACCGACGCCGTATTCGAACATGAGCGAGGCTAGGCGCTGACCGTCAATGAGGATCAACGTGTAATGAGCAGTGTCCCGGGCGACAGCACGTGCTCCCGAGGTAAACGTGGACGTTGTGATGAAGATACCCTTAGTCGCGCGGAATTGTCCTAATGCTCCACTGAAGGCTTGAACTTCAGGTGCTCCTACGCTGTTTCCCTCAGAGTAGCGTTTCGCCTGGAGATAGACACGGTCGAATCCGAGCGCGTCCTGCCAAACAATGCCGTCGATGCCTTTATCACCGGACCGCTGCGTTGGCTTTAGATTGTCCTCCCGATCGGTGCCGTACCCAAGCGCTTTCACAACAAAAGGAATGAGACGTTCAAAGGCATCGGGTGTCAGTTCCATGAGGTTTCGGTAAATCTCGTCGATGACCACTTCGTTCAACTGAGATGCTGATCGTTCGAGTGACTCCGAAGGATCGGACTCGGCACCCGACGGCAACTCAGGTTGTGCAACTATCGGTCTTAGCGCTGGTGCAGCCTTCGCGGGCTTGGACCTAGCCTGGTACTGGCGGTAGGGCTCGTACTCCATGAGGGTCTGATAGGTGATTACCGGCCCGCTCAAAGTTCGGCGCAGACCTTCTTCGCTGATCTTGTACTGCCCCCGGGCTTCGCGAACGAGCAAGCCTGCCTTCATTGAGTCAAAGACAGCCCAGTTGATCCTGTTGGCCCAGCGCGCCTCACCTGACGACATAATCTCAGCCATGTCCTCTTCCGACAGATGAGTCCGTTCTGCCACAGCATTCCGAATTTCCGCGTTCCGGCGAATCTCCCCGTCCGACATAATCCTCAAGACGGGGTCGACAAATCCATGCCACTGAGGTAAAGCCACCTTAAGCAACCTCTTCCTGAACTTCGATTTCTCCGGTTGCTGCAGCAGAGATGAGGGCCGAACGCCGTTCGAGAAGGAGGCGCTTCATCGCTGATGCTTTCATTGCGGTGTAAGACATTTGTACGAGTTTGTCGTCCAGTTTCTTCACGATCTCTAGCTGCTCTTGCACGGGAGGGAGGGGCACCGTCACACTTCCGACTCGTTCCACGTTGAGGTTGCCCTGTGAAGTAACGGGAGCTTCGCTAGTGAGTTCCTCGCGCTTCGCCGTCAAAGCATAATAAAGGAAGTCGGTAGTAGTTTGACTCGTGGGCTGAAACCCCAGAACCGAATCAGGGGCACAGCTATCAAAGGAGAGTATTGCTACATCTCCGATGTTGGCGGCGATCGCCATCACAAGCGTTCCTTTAGGCATTATCACGCTGGTCTCCAAGCCGGCTTCGGACAATGTTTGGGAGTACTCTGTGACGTACTTGCCTTGGGCCCGAGCGATTGACCCCGTCTGGATGAAGGGGTACTCCCCGTCGTATAGGTGCGGGGCATTTCTGGGGCGATGCATGAAGCGGCCCCGTTTTACCTGGCAACAGTTCTTCAACTTAGGCAGTGCCCAGTGTTTCGGCACATCGCCGAGCCATGGGATTCCGGAGGGCTTGGTGGGGACGGTGGGGTCGATGCCCTTGGTGACGGCATCGGCAATGACGGCTTGTCGCTTCTCGGCGAGGAGTTGAATTAGCCGTTCCTGCTTGCGGATCAAGTCGTCGATTTGGGTGGTCTCGCGGTCGAGGAACTGACTGATGCGTTGTTGCTGCTTGAAGTCCGGGAATGGAACGAGCTGCTGGAGTACGTCCGAGCCAGACAGATGCTTGACGGTTGTCGAATAAGTTAGGTCGTTGATGATCTGGAGAACAGAAGGTAGGACGTAGCTTAGAAAACGTATGTCTGTGCCGTCTCGTGGTCTAAGTATGCACACGCGCTGATTGAGCGCGGCGGGCCCGCGGCTCCAGAGTACAGTGTTGAAGTCGCCGTCCATTCCGATTGCGAGGTCGCCGTTCCTTAGCAACGCTTGAGGCGGAACAACAGATTTGGGAACGTAAAGCGCGAAATCAGAAGCAGTTAAGTCCCGAATTCTCACGAGGGGAACATCGCCTGAGCTGTCAAAATCCTCGGACTTGAACGGGAAGCCGTTTATGAGAGTTGCAACGTCGCGGACCCTCCGCAAACGCCAGCCCGTTGGTAGGGCGATTGGGGCAATCTCAGTCAGTACCTTCACTTTTCAACCTGAGCCAGTAACGTCGAGATTTCGGAGATTAGGTTGTTGAGGTCGGCGTCGATCTCATCTAGGGACCTTGGCGCAGCATACTTGTAGAAGTGTCGTGTGAACGGGATTTCGTAGCCGACCTTGGTCTTGGAATTATCAAGCCAAGCGTCGGGGACGTGGGGAAGGATTTCTCGTGTGAAGTAGGCTTCGATGTTCTCGCCAAGGGGCACATTTTCGGTGTCACGTAGGTCAGCGTCTGGTTCGGGTGTTCCTTTCGGCCCCTTACATACGTCGGCGGATTCATCGTGCTCGGAGAGGCTGGCGAGAACGACCCTGAGGACCGGTGCAGTCAATTTGAGACCAACTTGGGTGAGGGCTGGCTTCAGCACGCGAAGGAAGGCTTCGCGGTTCTTATAGATCTCCGGCGGCACAACCGCCAGCGAGCGAAGGGCCTTTTCCAAAAGCTGCCGCGCGTCGTCGGACAGCCTTTCGACCGGATTCTGCGCCAGGACTGCGTCGATGCGCTCGGGAGTGAAGGCGAAGTTGAGCTTGAGCGGGCGCTCGACCGTGATGGTGGAGTAGCCGAAGTCTTGATTGTTGAAGATCTTGGAGGTCTCGCCGTCTTCCTCGAAGGTTCCGTAGAGGCTAACGATCGTGGCAATGTCTTTGGGTCCGAGTTCCTTGCGCTTGGAGCCGAGGCTCTTGCGCATCCTCTGAAAGAAGTCGGCTCCGTTGATGAGCTGGATCTTGCCGACCCGCTCGGGGTGCTTTTGCTTCTTGCTGTTGGAGAGGATCCAGATGTAGGTAGCGATGCCGGTGTTGTAGA
The DNA here is from genome assembly GCF_054510855.1 of Arthrobacter rhamnosi. NCBI lineage: Bacteria > Bacillati > Actinomycetota > Actinomycetes > Micrococcales > Micrococcaceae > Arthrobacter > Arthrobacter rhamnosi. The sequence goes on from NZ_JBTNDT010000009.1 coordinate 75,372, forward strand.
ACATGTCCGTGGGCAGCGCGATGATGGCCTCCACGAAGTCGTTCTCGATCAGGTACTTGCGGATTTCGGATTCCCCCGAGCCAGCACTACCGGTGAACAGCGGTGAACCGTTCAGGACGATGCCAATGCGGGAGCCGCCGTCGCGTGCAGGGCGCATCTTACGGATCAGATGCAGCAGGAACAGCAGCGAGCCGTCACTGACGCGGGGCAGGCCCGGCCCGAAGCGGCCGTCGAAGCCTCGGAGTTCGTGTTCCTTCTGGATCTGTGGCTGGATCTTCTTCCACTCCACGCCGAATGGCGGGTTCGAGAGCATGAAATCAAACTGCTGACCGATGTTCTGATCGTTGGCGAGGGTGTCTCCGACGGAGATCTTGGAGATGTCCTGGCCCTTGATTAGCAGGTCGGATTTGCAGATGGCGTAGGACTCGTCGTTGATCTCCTGGCCGTAGGCGACAAGGGAGGCGCTGGGGTTGAGTGCGTGGAGGTGTTCCTGGGCGACTGTGAGCATGCCGCCGGTTCCGGCTGTGGGGTCGTAGATGCTGCGCACGATGCCCTCTTTGGTGAGGATGTCGTCGTCGTAATTGAGCAGCAGCTGGACCATGAGTTGAATGACCTCGCGGGGGGTGAAGTGCTCGCCAGCGGTCTCGTTGGAGGCTTCAGCGAAGCGGCGAATAAGCTCTTCGAACATGAGGCCCATCTCGATGTTACTGATGGCCTCGGGATGGAGATCGATCGCGGCGAAGTCTTTGGTGACGTGGTAGAGCAGGTCCGAGCTGTCCAGTTTCTCGAGGGTCTTGTAGAACTCGAAGCGTTCGAAAATGTCCCGAGTGTTCTCCGAAAAACCCTGGACGTAGTGGAGAATATTCGCCTTGATGTTCGTGGGGTCATCCAGGATCTTGGCGAGATTGAACTTCGAGGTATTGAAAAAGCTGTGGCCCGAGGCCTTCTGCAGGAAGGTGTCCAGCGGGATGTTGAGGTCCGTTCTAGCCTCCTGTTCGGCCAGGACGGCGTCCTTGGTTCCTTCAAGCACGCAGTCGAGGCGGCGGAGGATGGTGAAAGGGAGAACGACCGAGCCGTACTGGGCTGGCTTGTAAGTGCCCCGCAGGATGTTCGCGATGCTCCACACCAAGTTGGCGTTGTTGTTGCCAGACACTGTTCCCACTTCCCTTGCTGCAGGCAAAAGGGGCGTCATGCGGTTGTGGCTGTTACACCCAGACTCAGGTCCCCGTTGCCGTGCAGCTTCACTGTTCGCGCACGTGCTTATCTTGCGATTGTATGGGGGAGGGAGGCCAAGCTCTCACAAAGCGCCAAGGTACTCCAGCTTGGTCATCGTTCCACGGTGCCGGGGCAAAAAAACGATGGTGGTCTTACCCGGTCAGCGCACCTGCACTGCTTCGCCTGCCGCCCAGCAGTGGCGATAGGTGTCGGTACGAGCGCGGCGGAGCAGGATGCGGCCATCTCAGCAAAGGATTCCTTGACTGGACGCGGCGAGGGCTCGGGTGCGGGGGCGGGGAAGTCCAGCGTCTACGGCAATTCCCGCCTTCGTGTTTGTCTCAGCAACGTGTCTTACGTCGGCTATTCGCATCAAACTAGAAAAGGGCCTTTGATGAGTGAGAGGAGCGTCGGGGTGAGGCGCATCGGGTACGCCAGGATCGGCACCTTGGAGCAGAATGCTGAGTTGCACGACCGCCGACCCGCCCAGTGCGCCGGCATGGCCCGGACCCAAGCGAAGCTGGTGCTGCGGTAGTTGGTACTATGCCGCGCGTCCTCACGGCGTGTCTCACAGTCCGGTTCAAAGTCTGAAATCAAATCTGAGGCGTTGATGGCGATGTGGGATCGACCGGGTCTGGCGCCCACCGCGTCGGCCGCTCCATTCGGCCACCGCTCATGTAGCGTCACGCTATGACCCTCCGACCGACAGACATGAGCGGCTTCGTTACTGCGCTCGTGCCCATGCTCTCGCGGAGCTTGGCCGAGAGGTTCAATGTCTTCCGGGTGATGCACCACGGCACCCACGAGAAGCAACTTTCCAACGTCTTCTCTTGGCTGCTGGCCGCCGATGCGACTCACGCACTCGGCGATGCCTTCCAGCGCGTCTTCCTCGAGCGGATCAACGCTGAGCTGCCGATCGACAAGCAACTGCCTTCCACCGGCTATCGCGTGGTCCAGGAAGTCGACACCAGGGGGGACGAGGAAGTCGCTGGCGGCGAGGTCGGCATGGACATCGCCGACATCCTCCTCCTGCGACAAGATGCCGCTGTCGTCGTGGAGAACTACGGGACCTCCGATGGACACGGTCACGACTACCGCCGGTACCTCGCCCATGCTGCTGCGACAGGGAGAGCGGCCGCAGTCGTTCTGCTCTGCCGCCGGCGGGTAGCTCACCGCCAGCGAGATGGATGGGAACAAGCTGTTGTCGTGACCTACGCCGAGGTTCTAGGGGATCTTCAAGCACACATCGCTCGTGATGCATCGTGGCGCCGGCGGCATCCTGATCAGCTCTTCTTCATCCAGCAGATGATTGACCACTTTGTGAAAGGCCCAGCGGCAGTGAACCCCGACGACCAAATCTCCTTTATCCAGGCCATGTGCGAGACCGGGGAGTCAGCACGTTACGGGTACCGGCCGCAGGATCGTGCGACTCAGGAGTTTGCCGACCTCGTCGCCGAGCACGCGCGGCGGCAGCTGGAGGACAGCCGCAAGACCCTTGCCGCGGTGAAGGCCGGGCTGCGGAGCTTCGCGCAGACGACGCTGACAGAGCAGGTGAACGAGACGGTCGCGAGCGGACGGGTGACGAAGGTCGAGGCCAGGCTCTCCGGAAAATGGGAGTGGAGCGTCGCCCTCCACCGCGTTGATGCGCAGCCGACGATCCTCCTCGTGTTCGGGCCCACTGCCGTCGTGGAGAACGAGCGGGCGCCCGAGTTAGTGTCTAACCCTGACTACTCGCGAGTTTTCGTGACGCTTGGAGCCGCGCGTCAGCAGAACCTCGGGCGGATCGTGCAGACAGACGTCAACCTCGGTGAGGTCATCAACGGGTTGTCTCAGGATGATGACCGTTTGCGAGACGCCGTGCTGGCGGTGGTATCTGGAGGCTAACGGGAACTGGGGTGTTGTCGCCTAAGGTGCAACCTACTGCTGATCGGCTCGTGTGAGCAGTTTTGGTCCAATCCGCGTGCGTGTGTCCAAATACTCGCCCAACCCAGAGAAGTTGGCATGTGCCGGAGCCGACATGAGTGTCGATGCCTGTGGCGTATACGAACGTTTCGCTACACGTGCTGCCAGGCCTCGTCGGAGACTGTGACTATCGGCGATAAGTGGCGGCGTTTTTGCAGCGTTATTTGGCGCAGGGGCAGCCCGCAAAGGAATCCTTTGACGGACACCCAGCTGAGGGACCGCGGCCGCAGGCGCAAATTGGACCGGTGTTGCGGGTCATTCAGCAGAAATCGGAACCGCGAACATGTGCGCTGTTATCGGGCACGTTCCAGCGTCATCGGAGTACAAGCCACCCCGTAGAGACTGGGTTCAAGTTACAGCGGCAACTTGCTACGTGAGGCCTGACCGGCCCTGACCGGGGGAGTAGTTTCGCTGTGAGATGCAGATAGATGGCGGCGTTTTTGAGACGCCGTCGCGCCACTCTAAGCTCTCGAAGAGTGCTTGATGTGCAGGCCAATAGGGAGCAACATGACGACAGCAACAGGTGTGAAGTACGAGACGAGGTCCGTCAAGACGGTTCGCGGCTTGGAGGCCAGGACTAAAGCCAAATTAGAGAAAGAGGGCTGGGAGTTTGTCTCTCAGGAACAGGGGACAATGCGGTCGGAGCTGACCTTCCGGCGCCCGAAGCCAGAGCCTCCGTGGAAATTGATCGGGGCGGGTGGCGGTCTGCTCGCACTCCTCGTCGTCGGATCGCTCATTACCAGTGCATTCGGGGGAGAGGATGGTTCACACAGCAGTGCTGAGGCGCTTCCGTCGCCGGCCTCGTCCTTAGTTGTAGGAACCGAAGCCCAGACCGCTCCGCCTGAAGCAACCGTGCCGGCTGAAGCAACGACACCGTCAGCCGTGCCCCCGACTCCTGCTCCTGTGGTCACAGCTATTGAACCACGAGCCAATGTTGAAGACACGACTTGCAACATCGATGAGAACTTCGGCAAATGCTTTTATGGGCAAACTGCGATATATAAAGATTCTCGACGTGGTGGGGATCAGGTTTTGCTGGAGATCACGGTGCAAGAACCTCAAGAATTCAAGCCTGGGAAAGACGCATACATTGCTAGCGTGACCCTTGGGGGCACACAAGAGAAAGGTGCTGACAACCTTTACTTCGATATCACTATCAAGAATTTGTCCGAAGAGGTCATCTTGGGACCTAGCGACGTCCAGTTAGTCGCCAACAGTGCTATGGATGGAGACTATGATGTCCGCTCCGTTCAGGATGACGTGGTGGAAGCCTACTGGGATGCAGAACTTGAACCAGGACAAAGCTCAACTTTGAGAAGTGGCTGGAATTTCAACGACGCTTCTGAACCTACCTTCGAAGTCCGCATTGATGGACTCGGTGGAAATAGCGTCACTTTTTCACACAAGTAGCAACCAAGGCGCTTCACCGATGAATAGTTACAATCCAGTTGGAGCATTACTCCCTTGATGTATGTGCGGATCGAGTCGCCAGTCGATGCCTGATCGGTCGAGGTCCATGAGCTTCTCGCCGTCGATCCCGAGCGCGGTGACCGCAGCGAGGCGCTTGTCCGGACGCATGAGTGTTGGGCAGAAGCACGGTCTGGACCCCGTTAAGTGCCGGCATCGGGACATCCTGACCGACGAACTGCTCATCGAAGCCCGTTCGGTCGGAGAGGCCGGCGGTGGCGAACGGGTGCGGGTCAGGCAGTAGTGCTACGGCGTAAGGACGGGAATACGTGGACGTCTCGTGACCGCTGGCAACAAGGTCGCCATGTAGGGATCACGATCGCGTCCGAGTAGCTGAGCGAGGGTGAGTTGGTACGCTGCCTCGAGGTAGCCTGCTGGGGACTCTTCCCCGCTCTGGTTAAATTACTAGCAGGACTTCATGGACGGAGCACGAACCAAATGCGTGATGATTTCACGGAAAAGACTCGGCTAACCCTTGCTAGCCGAGTCGGAAATGCTTGCTCGAATCCTGCTTGTCAGGTAGCTACGGTTGGGCCATCTGAGGACCGAGTAACGGGAATTGCACGGACGGGCGAGGCCGCACACATTACCGCTGCATCACCCGGCGGGCCCCGATATGACCCCCAGATGAGTCCTGCACAACGAGCTGATGCGTCCAACGGAATCTGGCTGTGCAAGAAACATGCGTCTCTTGTTGACTCCAACCACTCAAGGTACTCCGTCGGATTGCTCCACGAATGGAAGAATCGTGCGGAGGACATAGCTCGCCAGAAGCAAGGAGGCGTGGGAAATTCCACCACCACCCTGTTATTCTCTCACCGAAAAAGCATTGCCACTTTTGCGGATGAAAGAGCCACTAAGAACCTGATTGCGCAGATTCTATCCGACTTCTTCGATGACATTGGAGCAGGGCACGTATTCACCGAGGAGGATCTGGTCATCGCAGAAAATGTGATTTTTGAGGTCATTCTCAATGCACATCGGCATGAGGGTGTTCGATTTTTTACAATCAACAGCCGAGCAAATACGATCACTTGTGAATATCAATCCACGACACAGTATGGGCTCGCTGATCTCCTAACTGAGAGTAGTGGAAGGGGTGGTTATGACTCGGTGAAAATGCTTGAGGGCGAGACACAGGGGCGGGTTACACTCAACCACCAAGCTGTTGATCAATTAAGTCGTTGGATATGTTCAGCAGTTAAACTGGGCTATGCCAACGACCCGTGTGCCATTAATCTGCACGACAAGGATGAAACTCAACTAAAAATTTTCAAAGCCTCTTGCGAGGGGTGCGCTCAAGTGCATGTCCATGGTCACCTATATGACCACGCGAGCGATAACTGGGTTACAGCGCGGTATGTCAAGGAGTTGATTGACGAGGGACATCAAGTTATCGTGCACACAAAACCAGGGCCGTTAGCTAACCATTTGAGGAGGACGATCGAAGAAGTTCTCGCTGGCTCTGGTGACTTCCAGATATCCGAGCATGCGTAAGGTGCTCCGATAGAAGGGCGGAGGCCAGCAAGACGGACACTGCTACTGTCACGGTCGCTCGAGGTGAGTTATTCCGTGTCGGAGAGGTGGTGGGTGTACGCAGGCGGCCCCCTTGGTTTCTGCTGTCCAGGTGTGTGCGGGACAAGCAGCGGAGCGTAGAGAGCTTGGGCCGTGCACATGTGGTCAGGAGGCGCACCAACCGTTCCACGCCAGTGGTCAGCTCCGACCGTTTGTGCACCTATGGTTTGCTACACAACCGCTTGGCGCGCGTTGGTGCCTCGTCAAACGGGTGGAATGTCGCTGATTGCCTGAGCCTGCTGGTGTCGGTAGAGAGTGGCTCGGCTCCACCCAACTAGGCGGGAAGCTTCCTCTGCAGTTCGTCCTTTGGCTCGTGCGTCGGTGGCGATGGCGAGCTTGTCCGCGATGACTTTCTGGTTTACTGCGGGTCGGCCGAAGCGGGTGCCGTTCTGCTTGGAGGCGGCGATGCCGGCGTTGATGCGTTCGACGATGAGCTCGCGTTCGTACTCGGCCAGGGTGGCGAGCATATTTAGCATGAGGCGTCCAGTCGACGTAGCAGGGTCAATGCCGTCCGAGAGGGACCGGACGAGGATCCCGCGGTCGCGGAGCATGTTCACGGTGTTGAGGACGTCAATGAGTGATCGGCCGAGTCGATCGACGCGCCACACTACGACGGTATCTCCTTCGTCGGCGTACTCGAGCAGTCTCTTCATGCCAGGGCGCTCGATCGCAGCTCTGGTTCCCGAGGTCACGTCAGCAAAAACGTCTCGCTTGTGCACGCCAGCAGCAATCAGCGCATCGAGCTGCAGCTGCGCGTCCTGACTCGACGTGCTGACCCTGGTATACCCGAGATACCTCATCCCGCCATTCTGACTCATAAAGCCCAACCGCGAGGACTTCTGAGACGAAATACAGCGAGACGACTTTACGAGACGACGAGGGCGCCGGAATCACGGGGGAGTAGTCCTCCGATGCGGGACCGTTCGGACTGTCTTAGAAAGCTTTAGGTTTGTGAGACGTGTTCCCTGCTCGGCTTGCGGGAGGTTCGGCTATCAGAAGGACAAGGACAAGGATCAGGGTTAGGGCAGGGTCTGTTCGTGCATGAGTTCGCGGACGCGGGGTGCTACTTGGGTTCCGTAGAGCTCGATGCTGTTCATGAGGTGGGTGTGTCCGAGTAGGCCCATGCTGTAGCGCATGTCGAAGCGGGAAGCGCCGAGGAGCCGGAGGTTCTTGGCGATTTTCTGAGCCACGGTTTCGGGAGAGCCGATGTAGAGGACGCCGTCAGGTCCAGCGCCCTGGAGGTACTGGGCCCGGGAGAAGGGCGGCCATCCCCGTTCACGGCCGGCTTTCTCCATGAACGCCATGTGGTGCGGGTAGATGGTCTCAAGTGCTTCCTCGTCCGTCTCGGCCACGTAGCCGGAGGAGTGAATGGCGATGGGCTGTTCGGGCTTGCCGAGTTCTGCCAGGGCCCGTCGGTAGAGATCGGCGTAGGGTTCGAAGCGTGCCGGTTCGCCTCCGATGATCGCGAGCATCAGGGGCAGTCCGTAGTGGGCTGCCCTGACCACGGACTGGGGGGAGCCGCCGACGCCTACCCAAGTGGCCATGGTCCCTGATTCAGGGCGGGGATAAACCCACTGGTTTGCGAGGCTGCCGCGCTTGGTGCCCGACCAGGTCACGGGTGCATTTTTGAGCAGTTCGGCGAACAGTTCGATCTTCTCCTCGAACAGGATCTCGTAGTCGGCGAGGTCATAGCCGAACAGGGGAAAGGACTCGGTGAAGGATCCTCGGCCGAGGACCACCTCGGCGCGTCCCTGGCTGAGGGCGTCGAGGGACGCGAAGCGCTGGTAGACGCGGACGGGGTCGTCGCTGCTGAGTACGGTGACGGCGGATCCGAGGCGGATGTTCTTGGTGCGGGCGGCGATCGCGGCGAGGACCACTTCGGGGGCGCTGACGGCGAATTCGATGCGATGGTGCTCACCAAGGCCGAAGAAGTCCAGGCCGAGCTGGTCGGCGAGGACCGCCTGGTCGACCACGTCGCGGATGGCTTGTGCGTAGCTGACAAGGACGCCATCGGTGGTTTCGGTGACGTCACCGAAAGTGTCCAGGCCGAGCTCGATGGGGTACTGCATAGTGTTCTCCTGATCATGGTCCGGCCTGTGAGCCGTGAGCGGTGGAGCGGGCGGGACTAGCTGAGGGTTGTGAAGCCCAGGACGGCGGTGGCGATCGATAGGACGGCGAGGACGGCCGGAGGGATGACGGGCTCGTGTCGGCGCTGGTGGACGACGACAGCTCCGATCATCACGATGGCAAGCCCGGTGGCGGCGATCGGGGTGAGGACGGGGGCAATGCCGGTGGCCAGAGGCAAGATCAGGCCGAGCGCGCCGACAATCTCGAGCAGCCCGATGAGTTTAATCGTGGTGGGGGAGAAGTCCTCCGCCCAGGGCATGCCGCCGTTAATCAGCGCGGTGCGGGGCTTGACGAGCTTCATGAAGCCGGCGCCGAGAAAGGCGATGGTGAGCAAGGCGACGAGGATCCAAAGAGCGATGAGCATGACAGTCCTGTTCTGAAGAAGTACAAGGTGACGTACGAGGTGGAGGTGAAGGGTAGGAAAAAGGGCCGCAAGACATGAGGGCATGCGGCTGCCAGGTGGGTGTGTCGGGTAGTGAGAGGCCGTTCGGGGCGGGCGGGGGCGTCCTCGGCTGAGGGTGAGGGACTCGGCGAGGGGCCACGTGCCGGGCCGGTACGGCCAGAGGTTGGAGTTCGTAGAACCGGGAGCGCTCGGTGAGCCCGGGGTGTTTTCTTGCGACCGGGCGTTTTTCGGGTTGGTAGGGGAACGGTCAGCAGCCGGTGGTGGGCCGGTTCTGGAGGTGGGTGCGGAGGGCCTGAACGGCTGTCCTCATGGCGTCGAGTTGATCGGGGGTGAAGGCGTCGATGAACACCTCGCGGACCACGCGCAGGTGTGAGGGAGATGATCTGCGGAACAGGTCGGCCCCGGCGTCGGTGAGGGTGATGGTCGCTCCGCGGCTGTCACCATCGACCTTGTGACGGGTGATCAGCTGCCGGTCCTCCATACGGCGGAGGTGGTGGGAGAGTCTGCTGCGTTCCCATCCGATGGTCTCTGCCAGGTCCGAGGAGCGCAGTGCCCGGTCGGGCGCTTCGCTGAGTGCGAGCATCACTCCGTAATCGCCCGGGGACATGCCTGAGGTTGCCTGGAAGTCAGCGGTGAGGGCACGTTTGACCGCTTCGGAGGTCTCGATGTAGTCCCGCCAGACAGCGAGTTCATCCCGAGTGGGTGAACGCTTGGTCCTGACCGGGGTCATTGTCTCGTCCATGCCTGTCCTCCTTGTTGCTACCTCGTCCCGACACCGCCGGACCGATTTTCCGACCCGAGGGTGGGCCCAGGAGCTGCCGGATGGGCAGCTCCTGGGAAGGTTCGATCATCCCAGACGATCGACGTCATGACCCGAGTGCGTGTTCGTGGTGGCCCCGGGGAGCGGAGCCGCCCTGCTGCGCCGGCGTCAGTAGGCGACGGAGAAGCGCTGACGGGAGTGCTTGGGCTGCTCGATCTCATCGACGAACGCGATCGCGTAGTCGGCACCGGAAATATTCGACTGGTGATTCTCGTCGCTGAGCAGGACGTCACCGCCCAGGCGGAAGGTGCCGGTGCGCTCACCCGGCGCCCAGGCACCGAAACCGCCGGCGGGGCTGAGGTAGAACCAGTCGAGGTCGGCCGGTGCTTCGCGGAGCGCTTCGAGCACGTCCGCGTGGTTCTGGGCTTCGGGGCGGAAGTCCGCCGGGAAGACCTCGAGGTCCATGACCTTGGGCCCACCGTCATAGGCGTTCAAGGACCCGGCTCCACCGACCACGCCGAGCCGCGCTCCGGCGGCGATGGCGGCATCGATGACCGCAGGAATGGAATCCACAAGACGCGGTGCGCCGTCCTCGGTGGCACTGGCCGGCAGCGACACGACGACGACGTCGGCTCCGGTGACAGCGGTACGGACCGTTTCGGCGTCGTGCAGGGAACCGGTGCTGAAGGAGACACCCTCAGGGGCGGTGTCCGGTGAACGGCGGGCAACGCCCTGGACGTCGTGGCCGCGGGAGACCAGCTCGATGGTGATGTTGCTTCCGGCGTACCCGGTGGCGCCGAAGACGATGACCTTGGACATGGGGTCCTACTTTCTCAATGACTGTTGCTGAAGGTTTCTGGTCGGAGCTTTCCTCCGGCCGATGCTCAAACACTACGTCCAGGTAATTGATGTGTCAATTACCTGGACTGACCAGGAGTTCGTGACGTCGGGCACATCCGACGACGCGCTGCATGAAGGGTCACGGCAGGCTCTTGAATATAGTTGACGTATCAACTATATGTTCTGTACGCTGCAGCGATCTGGGCTGCGGAACAACCTGTAGCGGATGAGGAGTGAGCATGATGAAGAAGATCGGGTTCCTGTCCTTCAACTACTGGAGTGACCAGCGGGGTTCGCGTGTGCGTTCCGCCAGGGAATCTTTGTTCCAGGCGGTCGATCTGGCCGTGGCGGCGGAGGAGATCGGCATTAACGGCGCGTATTTCCGGGTCCATCACTTCGCCGAGCAGCAGGCGAATCCGTTCCCTCTGCTTTCCTCCATCGCGGCGAGGACCGCGACATTGGAGGTCGGCACCGGGGTGATCGACATGAGGTATGAGAACCCGCTCTCCCTCGCGGAGCAGGCCGCAGCCACTGATTTGCTCTCAGGGGAGCGTCTGCAGCTCGGGGTGAGCCGGGGTTCACCCGAACACGCGGACCGCGGTTACCGCTCCTTCGGACATGTCCCGGCACCGGGTTCCTCGGACGCCGACATGGCTCGTGAGCGGACCGCTGAACTGCTATCAGCCCTCGAAGGCGCACCCATCGCCGACCCGAATCCCCAGCTCTACCCAGGAGGCCGGAAGCTGCCAATCACCCCGCGATCGGACACCCTGCGCGAACGTGTGTGGTGGGGCGCCGGGAACCTCCACTCAGCGCTCTGGACCGCGAAGCAGGGGATGCAGCTGATGAGTTCCACCCTCATCCAGGATGAGAAGGGCATCCCGTTCGACCGCCTGCAACTCGAGCAGATCGACAGGTTCAGGAAGGCCTGGCACGAGACCGGCTGGGACTGGGCCCCACGAGTATCGGTTGCCCGAAGCATTATGCCGGTTGTCGATGACGTCACGCGCGCTTACTTCGCCGGCAAACGGTCCGGAGGCGAAGGGGTCGGGCAACTGGAAGGTATCAGCAGCCGCTTTGGGCCGAGCTTCTACGGTGAACCGGAAGAGCTCGTCGAACGGCTACGCCACGACGCGGCCCTCGATGCCGCGGACATGGTGATGATCACCATCCCAAACCAGCTCGGCGTGGACATCAACACCACCCTGCTCCAAGGAATCAAAGCCGTCGGAGACGCACTGGGTTGGAACCACCCCTGACCCGCCCAGAGCTTCCATCAGCACAAGCTTGAGCCCATGCTCGGAACGTGTTGAAAAAAGCAGAGCGAACACGTCAAGTGCAGTCCTGGATTGTTGATCGAAGCGCCGTAATCGAAACGATAAAGGGACAGAAGTTGATTGCCCTACGTGCGGCCTGTTGTGCAGCTTGTTGTGCGCGGTGCACATGGCGCAACACCTTTAGCGGATCAGCCGGGTGTAGGTAGGTGGAGTCCTCAGGGTGAAGCTCAGGGCCGTCCGCTCTACTCAGGGGTAGCGGGAGCCTGGCCGGTTTGTGGTGGCCGCCATCCCTCGTCCGTTCGGATGGCTCGCTGGATGCGCGTAGTGATGTTGTGGAGCTGGCGTCTTTGAGTGGCTGTCAACGGGTCCAGGACCAGCCTCCTCACTGTGGCGACGTGAGCCGGCGTTGCCTGTTCAAGTAGTTCATGTCCGACATCGGTCAGGGTTGCCCGGGTTGATCTGCCGTCCTTCGGGTCTTGGGCGCGTTGCACCAGGCCCCGGCCCTGGAGTCGTGCGACTGCGCGGGACAGTCGTGACAGTGAACTGTTGGCGAAGCCGGCCAGCTCACTCATACGAAGGGTCTGCTCGGGTGCGTTGGACAGAGCGAAGAGGATGCCGTGCTCGAAGTGCGTCAGACCGAAGTCGTGCATCAACGGCGCATCGAGCGCTGGCGGCAACCACTCCAGAACTGTTGCCAGTCCCACCCACGTTTCGAGGTCATCCCCCGCAAGATCTTCCGGCCGGCGGGTATCAGTCATATGACCACAGTACGAGAACCAGCCCGGACCCGCCGCTTGTTTACTTGACCAAGCAACTATCGAACCCTAGAGTTTAGTTTCCCAGTCAAGTAATAGATGAGGTACGACGAAGCATGGACATGCAGTTGGCGACGAAGCGAGCGTTTATCAGCGGCTCCACCCAGGGCATTGGCTACTCAACCGCGAAGGCCCTTCTCGATGAGGGAGTCTCGGTCGTTATCAACGGGCGCACCGAGGATCGGGTCGAGAATGCGGTACGGAAACTGGAATCAGAAGTACCCGGCGGCACCGTCTCAGGCATCGCCGCCGACTTCCGTGACCCCGCCGAGGTACAGCGCCTCGTGGCGTCGCTCGATGGCATCGACATTCTCGTCAACAATGTTGGGCTCTTCGACGTGAAGTCCTTCGAGGACACCTCTGATAATGACTGGGCACGTTACTTCGACGTGAACCTCATGAGTGGTGTGCGGCTCTCACGTGCCCTACTTCCACAGATGATCCGCGCAGGATGGGGCCGGATCATCTTCATCAGCAGCGAATCGGGCGTGAACATCCCCTCAGACATGATCCATTACGGCGTCACCAAAGCCGGAATGCTCGCCCTGGGGAACGGACTCGCCAAACTCACCCGTGGTACCGGGGTCACGGTCAACACGATCCTCGGCGGACCTACCTACTCCGACGGGGTAGCTCAGACGGTGGAGCAGATAGCCGAGGTACAACAGCTCGCGACAGACGATCTCAAGGCAATAATCATTAGTGGGAACCAGACCTCGCTTCTCCAGCGGTTCATCGAGCCCGACGAAATCGCCACCCTGGCCGTGTACCTTGCAAGCCCCCTGTCGTCGGCAACGAATGGGGCCGCGGTGCGAGCCGATGGAGGGGTACTCACCTCAATCCTCTAGTAGAACGTCGCGGCACCCTGCGACCCCGCCCATCACTGCACAAAAGGACCACTACTCTCGCGAAAAGGCACAGCTGGCAGCAGGGGTTATCAGCGTCTCCTACTGGAACGTATCCGCTACACGCAGCCGCGACACCGCGTCGCAGACCCTGATTTGCAGCGATCGCGCGGTACCCGACTTATTCGGGTGTCCCAAAAGCATTAGGTTTACGAGACGCGTTTCGGTGTCCGGTCGCCCGGATCAGCTGTTGCAGTTGTGGTGCCTATGCGCCCGTTTTCATCGTCCCGGGTAAACGTCCCTTCGCCGACCCGGCCGCGTTGACCGTTGGAAGAGTTCATAGAAGGTACGGAGAGCGTTCCATCTTCACTCTCGATGCTCTGTGTTACTACTCTGGCGAGATGAATGAACGCGTCATGTACGTCCAGCTGAAAACAGGTCATGGAACGGACAAAGGGCCTTCCTGGATCTCGCGCGTGCGGTTCAGTAAGACCTGGCGCACAGCGTACTTTCAGGGACGCACACTACATCGGGTGACGGGCACCTCTCGTGCAAACTTCGACTCGAACTTCTACGATGTCGACTCGGGTGATGAGTACTGGCTCTCAGGACCGAAGCGTGATCGAACTGACGGTCGTTACAGCTCACAACAACCCACAGTGGTCGAGGATGCCCGTGAAGCATACGAAGCGTTCCTGAACGGAGCGCCGCTTCCTGGACGTGAAAACGGGTAGAACTAAACCCAGTACCAGCCTCGAGTCGATAGCCCGCAAGCCGATCCCTGGGCGGGCCTGGTGGACGGTCAGGGGATGCGCCTGCGAGTTCTTAGAGACGATCAAAAACCGGTCAACTCCGGTCTGGTCCATGAACGGTAGATACGATGCTCGCCGGTGCTGCCGCCGAGGTTACCGCGCCCAGTTAGCCAGTGGAGGCGACCACCAAGACCACGGTGAGATCACAGCGTAGTGACGGGTTACTGAGTGCTGTCCTTGGTGCGGACAAGTAGCCCGGCGCGGGTTAGCTGCAAGCACGTTCCTGCTTCGTAGTAGGGGAAGGCTGTGCAGCTGTCCTTCAGGTCTGTAAAGCGTGTAGCCCGGTCCCCTCCACTCAGAGGACCGGGCTACACTGACGGGCGGATGCTGACCATTTCGCGTTGGTCAGCGGTTGCCCGCCGTTGCGGCCATGCGTGGGTGGCCGCAAATTTGGAGAGCCTGTTAGCGGGTCAGTGTCACTGAATCGATTTCCGCGAAACCACTTCCTCCTGCAAAGTTCGGCGATCCCTTGGCCAGGCGAATGGTGTTGAACCCGGCCTTCAGGTTCACACTATGGACGGCGCTCTGGGCGAAGTTGCCCCAGGCTCCGGTGGAGGGATAGCTGATGGTGCTGAACGGTCCGCCGTTGTAGGCAAGTCCCTGGGTGGAGGGAGTGGTGCCTCCGTTGGCGTAGCGCACGGAGAGTGAGTAGGCGCCGGCAGTGGGTACTTCGACGATGAAGTCGACGAAGCTGTGTCGGCGTGCGTCGGCGTTTCCGTCGATGCGGCCTACGTAGCTGCCGTTGGACGCGGTACCTGAGGGCAGGGTCCGGGCGTTGACGATGGTGGCGTTCTCGGCCTCGTAGGTTTGCTGGTAGGAGGTCGTGGGTCCTGCAGCTGGGGTGACGACGAGCTGGTAGGCGCCGAGGTAGTCCTGGTTGTTGACGGGCACGGTGATGCTGCCGTTGACGATCGGTACGGTGGTGGTGGACAGGGTGGTGGGGGCGTCGACGTTGGTCTGGCGGCCCGAGCGCGGGGTGTAGTTCAGGGTGACTTTCGCGGAGGTGCCGAACTGGGACAGTCCCTTGACCTGGACGGAGTTGTTGCCGAAGGTCCCGCCGAAGGCGACGTTGACGATTTTTCGGGTGGAGTCGTAGGAGGCAAAGCCGTCGAGGTCTCCGGACGGGGTGACGTTGAGCATGTTGCCGGCCATCTCGCCGTACCACTTGTAGAGCCAGTAGGACCCGGTGGGCTTGTTGTTCCAGACGAGGCCGCCGACGGTGCCGGATTCGTACCAGTAGGCGCGCTCGGCGTCCTTGATGCCGGTGCGTTCGAACTGGGCGATGTAGTGGGCTGCAACGCTCGGGGTATCGACTTGGCTGGGGGAGCCGTATTCGTTGATGGAGATGGGTCGGGGGGAAATTCCGAGCTCGCGTTCGATGGCGCGGTAGTCCGCGACGTGCTCATCGACCGAGTTGTAGGTTTCGTCCTCGAGTTCGTGCCAGACGACGACGTCGGGCAGGGTGCCGTCGGCCTTAGCTCGTGCCATGAAGTCACGCATCAGATCGGGGTAGTAGCGGCTGTAGCTGGGGCCGACGATCGGTGTGGCGGTGTCCTGGAGTTTGACCCGGTTAAAGGTGCGGGTCCAGCCGTCGAGGAAGGGGCCGGCTTTGGCGGTATCCCAGGTTCCGTCGGGTTCGTTCCAGAGCTCCCAGCCGTTGATGTTGGTCGTGGTCGTGGCGTCCAGGCGCGCCTTGACCATGGTGTCGATTTTGGATTCCCAGTCCTCCCAGCTGATCCAGCGGTAGGGGAAGTTGGGGTATACGTCCGGCATGCGGGCGTAGGACTGGGCTCCGTCCCTGGTGAACTGCGGGGCGGTCTTGAGGATGTCACCGGTGGGGGTGGTGGCGCCGTTGCCTAATTGCTGGACGCCGGGCGCCGGTTGGGTGTGCTGCTTCATCCGCAAGGGTGTGAGCAGGCCCGGTGCCGGGTCGGTGGCTGTGGCGAGGGCGTAGAGTCCGCCGGCGCCAACGTGGGTGACGGGGCGGATGCTTTGCGCCGCGTCGACGACGAGCGTGTCGCCCGCGGCCGTTGCGGGGGTGGCTGGTGCGGTCATCGCGGCGATTAGCAGGGCTGCTGACGCCGCCTTGATGAAGGGATGCTTTTTCACAGGTGCTCCTTTGCGTGTGAATCGTTATCGGCCGGTGGGGTGGCCAAGGAAGGACTGGGGGTGACTCCTTCCTGCGCGGACGTCCCCAGCAGGCGTCGGGCATGGATAGAAAGCACGGGCCGCAACCTGAGGCGGTGGGCTCCGGCCCGTGCTGGTTCAAGGGGGTGGGTGGGGCGGTCAGGTCGCCAGCGGCAGCCAGACACGCATGGTGGTTGGTCCGTTGTTACCCCAGGCAAAGTAGGGGGTCAGAGTCAGTGCGAGCCGTTCCTCATCCGGGGCGAGCCGTTGGTCAGAGTAGGGCCACAGCGGCGATGTGAGGCGGCGGAGGATGACGCTGGCAACAGTTCCCTCGCTGGTTGTGGAGGGAGGAACGGCGAGGTCAAGGCTCAAATCGTTGACCGTGTACCCGTCCGGCAGACAGACGTCTTCCGCGCAGAGCACCAGGGGGCCCTGTTCGATTGCGGCGGTGCCACGGACCGCGTCGATGTGAGGGTGGGGGAACGTGACGCGGGGCTCCAGGTCCAGGTCCAGGACGATGCGGTCTCCAGCCACAAACGCAGCCCTGAGTTCTTCTCCTACCAGGCGGGACTCTCCATTCAGGGTCAGGGACGCGTTCCGGGACCAAGCGGGCAGGCGAAGCTCGATGCCGATTTCCTGCGTGGGTGCCTGGACGATCTCGACAATGACGCGGCCATCGAACGGGTAGCCCGATCGCATGCTGACTACGAGGTCCCCCGCAGCGGGAAGAGTGGTGCGGATATCGACGTCCCCGAACTGATGGATCTGCAACGCGTCCTGGGTCGTCGTTGCGAAGTACAGCTCCAGGCTCGCCAGCGTGCGGGCGACATTGGTGGGGCAGCAGGACACCTCGAACCAGGGAGCCCGAAGGGTGGAGAGGGCGCGTGCGTTGACTTCGGTCTCGTCAGGATTCTCACCCTTGGTGCGCTGGTGGAGGGTGTTGGTGTAGAAGAACCCGTGGCCGTCCTCCCGCGGCGAGGCGAGGATGTTGTTGAAAAGGGTGCGTTCCATCAGGTCGGCGTACTTCGTGTCGCCGGAACGCAGGAGTAGGCGCCAGCTGAGCATCACGGAGGCGATGCCGGCGCAGGTTTCGGAGTAGGCGCGGTCCGGGGGCAGCTCGTAGTCGGAACCGAAAGCTTCGTCCTGGTGGTGGGATCCCATACCGCCGGTGATGTAGGTGCGGCGCGCAACTGTGTTGGCCCACTGCTGCTCCACGGCGCGCGCGAGTTCCTCGTCGTGCGTCTCCGTGGCTACGTCCAGGGCCCCGGCCGCAAGGTAGAGTGCCCGAACTGCGTGCCCGCGGAGCACGGTCGCTTCGCGTACCGGGAGGTCGTCCTGGAAGTACTCCTGGCCCCATTCGATGTCTTTGAGGGTTCCCGTGCCGCGCCGCTTGATGAAGAGGCGGGCGAGCTCTATCGCTTCGGCGTTACCGACCGCGCGCCCGTATTCCAGGAGGGCGACTTCGACCTCGGGGTGGCCGCAAACAGCATTTCTGCCGTTCGGACCGAACTCCCGGTAGAGGTGGTCGACCAGCCGCCGGGCCACAGCAGGCAGCTGGTCTACATGTCCCGTGCGCAGGCGGGCGACGGCGGCCTGCAGCAGATGCCCGAAGCAGTAGAGCTCGTGGCCCCATTCGAGGTCCGAGTACCGGGCGCGCTGGCCGGCCCGGCCGAAGCTGGTGTGGAGGTAGCCGTCCGCTTCCTGTGCCGAGGCTACTCGTGCTACGAGTGCGTCGTATCGCTCCGCCAGTGCGCCGTCGAAGTTCCGGCCGAGTTCCCAGGCCATTGCTTCCAGGAGCTTGTAGACCTCCGAGTCGACGAATTCGATGCCTGCGTGCTTGTCGGCGACCGTCTCGTCGGCTGCTCTGTCGAAGTTCGCGGTCCACCCGATCCGTTCCATCCAGTCCTCGCAGTGGGCGAGGATGACCTGGGCGTTCAGGGTTTTGTAGTGGCCCCAGAAACCCCCGGTGATGGACACCTCGTGGAAGCCCAGTGGGCGTAGGGCCGAGGACGTGGGCTGGACGGGGCCGCCGAGGAAGGACAGGTTGGTGATAGTCACAGGGTTCTCCGGATCAAAGAGTGGGGTTGCAGGTTCAGGCCCGCGGTGCCGGGGTGAAGGCGCTGGTGGGTTGGTGCTGGGCGGACTGTCTAGTCTTTGACGGCGCCGGCGGTGACGCCGGCTGCGACGTACCGCTGGGCGATGACCAGGAGCACGGCGGCGGGTATCGAGGCGATGACCGCGGTTGCCATGATGGCGTTCCATTGGGTGGTGTTGTTGCCGATGTATTGGTAGATGCCGAGGGTGATGGGGATCAGGTCACCGCTGCGGTTCAGGGTCGAGGCGAAGATGAAGTCCGACCATGCCCAGAGGAAGGCGAAGAGGGAGACGGTGAGGATGGAGTTCCGGCTCAGCGGTAGGACGATCAGAGTGAAGGTCCGCCACACACCGGCCCCGTCCAGACGCGCGGCCTGGATCAGTTCCCGGGGGATGCCGGACATGAAGGCCCGGAAGAGCAGGACGGCGAAGGGGATGGCGATGGTGGAGTTGGCGAGGATCAGTCCGGACAGGGTGTTGAGCAGATCCAGGCGGAGGTAGATGGCGTAGAAGCCCATGGCCATCACGACCGCGGGAATCATCTGGGCGACGAGGAGGATGAAACCGAGGGCATTGCGTCCCGGCATCCGAAGGAGTGACAGGGCGTACCCGGCGGGAGCGGCGATGAGCAGGGTCAGTGCCACGGTGGCAAGCCCGAGGACCAGGCTCGTGGCGAGGTTCGGTAGTTGCTGGGATAGTGCAGCCGTGTACCCGTCGAGTGTCGGGTTCAGGGGTATCAGGTTCGGCGGCGACTTCCGCAGGTCCGAGGTCCTGGTGAGGGACACGTTGACGATCCAGTAGACAGGGAAGAGCATCAGGGCGGTGAAGACGAGCCCCAGTGCGGTCTTCCACCAGGTGCGTGTGGTGGTCATGATTCCTCCTGGTTCTTCTGGAGTCGCAGGTACAGCAGGCCGAAGGCCAGGGCGATGAGGATCAGCAGGTTCCCCACGGTCGCGGCGGGACTGAAGTCCGGTGTGCCTGTGCCGAAGGCCTCGCGGTAGGACCACGTGGCGAAGGTGGTGGAGGTGTCGCCCGGTCCGCCGGAGGTCATGATCCAGATGATGTCCACGACCTTCAGCGTGTACACCAGTCCCAGCAGCAGGGTGATGGCGGTCACCGGGCGGAGGAGCGGGAAGGTGATGCGCCAGAACTGCTGCCAGGCGGAAGCGCCGTCGAGGGACGCTGCCTCGTAGTAGTCCTTCGGGATGTTCTGCAGCCCCGAGTACAGGATGACCAGGTTGAACGGAATGCCGAGCCAGATGTTCGCGATGATCACCGACGTCAGGGCGAGCCCCGGACTGGTGAGCCAGTTCAGCGGTTCCAGCCCGAGGGAGACGAGGGCTGCGTTGACGATGCCGTTGTCGCTGTTGAGCATCCATGACCAGGCCGACGCCGAGACGATCAGTGGGAGCAGCCACGGGATCAGGAACAGTCCGCGGAGAACAGTAGAGAGTCGGAACGAGGAGCGGAAGAACACTGCGAGGGCCAGTCCCAGCGCGTACTGGAAGACCAGTGATACTGCGGTGAAGGTGGCTGTGTTCGCCAGGGCCGTGCCGAAGGTACTGCTGCGGATGACGGCGAGGTAGTTGTCCAGTCCGACGAACTCGGCGTCGCCCCGGACGAACGCCCTGAGGGTGTAGTCGTGCAGGCTCAGGTCGATGTTGCGGATGAGAGGGAAGGCGTAGAAGACGAGCAGGTAGGCCACGAGTGGCGCGGCGAACAGGAATGCCGCCAGCCGCGAGTTCTCCCTTCCGCGTCGTCGGACAGGCCGATCGGCCTGGCCCTCGGGGCGGTCGCCGATTCCAGGGTGACGGTGCACCTCGGTGTCGATCATCGTCATCACGCCTTCCCTCGTCCGTTGACCGTCTACTGGCCTAGTCCGGCGGTAGCGTCCTGCTGGGCTGTCTTCAGAGCCTCTTCGGGGGAGGCCGATCCGCTGAGTGCGTTCTGCACCGCGGTCCAGAGCTGCTCGGAGATGACCGGGTAGTCGGTTCCGAGGTTGTCGCTGGTGCGGCCCTTGGCTTCATTCACGGCGTCGACCCAGACCTGCAGGTCAGGGGTTTCCTCGAGCAGGAGCTCCTGCCCATCGGTGGTGGCGGGAATGTAGTAGGCGAACGTGGTCGCAGTTTCGACCTGGCCTTCGGTGGTGCTCATGCACTCGATGATCTTCTTCGAGGTGTCATAGCGCCCCTCGTCCTCCTGGACTGGCATGAGCATGAACTCGCCGCCTGTCGGCGCGGGTGCGACCCCGCCGTCCTTCGCGGGAATGGGGATGTAGCCGGTCTCGAAGCCGGCTTCGGCGGCGCTGTTGACCTGCCAGGTGCCGTTGACGGCGAACCCGAAGTCCCCGGTGAGGAATTCCTCCCACACCGTGTTCTGCGAGTTGTTGATGACCGAGTTCGGGGCGAGACCGTCGTTCACCCATCCGGTCCAGAGGTCCAGCGCGCTGACGGCGTCCTCGGAGTCCAGCGCGGTAAGTTCCGCGCCGGACCCCCAGAAGAACGGCAGGAACTGGAAGGATCCTTCCTCGGTGCCGATGCCGGCGAAGGTGATGCCCTTGTGCCCGGCGTCGGTGATGCCCTGCAGTGCGGAGGTGAGCGAGTCCCAGTCGGTGATGGACGCGGGGTCGATACCCGCTTCGGTGAGTATGTCCGCGTTGTAGTAGAGGGCCAAAGTGTTCGCTCCGACCGGGATGCCGTAGGTCGCGCCGTCGAGTTCACCTGCGGCCAGGAGGTTCTCCTCGATGGCGGAGGTGTCGAGTCCGACGGTTTCCATGTCGACGAGGGCACCCGTTTCGGCGAGGGTGGACACCGCGGGGTTGTCGAGGAGGATGACGTCCGCGGAGCTACCCTCCTGGGCTGCGAGCAGGGCCTGATTGGTGAGGGCCTGCGTGTCGTAGGCCGTGCGTTCGATGGTGACACCCGCTTCCTCGCCGCAGGCGTCGATGCGCTGGGCCCAGGCGGAGTCCGCTTCGTGCTGGGGGTAGGGATCCCAAACGGTGTAGGTCCCACCGTTCCCGCTCCCACCGGAGGCACTCGTCGCGGGCTGGTCCGACCCTGCGGAGCATGCCGCGAGAGTAAAGGTGAGAGTGAGGGCGCCGAACGCGGCGAGGGTGACCTTGGGCAGGTTCGTAGACATGAAGTACGGTCCTTTTCTTCGTTGAAACACGACTGCTTGTACTGCAGGACGGACGTCTAAGCCGTAAGCGGCAGACGAATAAGCTGGAGACGAAAACATATGAAACTGGTTTCTGGCGGCAAAGCTATCAGCGGTTCCCCTCAGGGTCAACGGTTTGAGACTGGCATTTCACAGGTTCATAGAAAGTTTTCGCATGAGCAGAAACGTTTCGGAAAACAGCGTGTAGGGTGTGGGCAGAGCCATAGCGAGAACGGGGGAGTCCATGACCACAGCGGGTAAACGGCCGGTACTGACCGACGTCGCCGCCGAGGCCGGCGTGTCAGTAGCGACAGCATCGAAAGCTTTGAACGGTCGCCAGCACGTCAATGCTGAGACCAGGCAACGGGTCCAGGAAGCAGCACGGCGCCTCCAATTCACGCCAAATCCCTTCGCGCAGGCTCTGAACTTTTCTGTCACTGGCACTATCGGAGTACTGACCGCTGATCTGTCCAGCCGTTTCGTGCTGCCGATCCTCATGGGCGTGGAAGAAGCTTTCGGTGCCGGTTCTACCTCGGTCATCATCAGCGACGCCCGGAACGATCGCGTGCGGGAGCAGTTCATTCTTCAAACTCTCATCGCCAAGAGAGTTGACGGCATCATCGTCCTCGGCGCGGACGCCAACCCGCGTCAATCGATTTCCGCTGATGTCCCTGTTCCCGTGGTGTACGCCTACACACCCTCTGTTCTCGACACCGACCGCTCCTACACCCCCGACAATGCGATGGGCGCCCGGCTCGCCATCGAGCATCTCGCAGCACGGGGACGCACACGCATCGCCATGCTCAACGGAGAGCCACGCTACGACGCGGCTATCGAACGCGGAAACGCTGCTATCGGCACGTTGGCGACGTTGGGCTTGGAATTGGTCACCGGTGAGGTGCTCTACGGCGACTGGAGCGAACAATGGGGGCGCCAAGGCGTCCGGGCGCTCCTGAACTCCAAGGTCCCCTTCGACGGCATTTTCTGCGGAAGCGACCAGATCGCCCGAGGGGTCGTGGACGCACTCAGGGCAGAGCAGATCTCTGTTCCTCACGACGTGGGAGTCGTAGGCTTCGATAACTGGGAACTGTTCAGCACAACCTCACAACCACCTCTGACGACCATCGACATGGATCTCGAGGAGATGGGACGAGCAGTAGCAGCAGAACTGCAATCAGCCATCGCCGGCAACAGCAAACCAGGCGTGCACAAGATGCCAGTACACCTCGTACCCAGAGAATCGACCGCCGGGCTCCTTAGACGCCTAGAACACTGACGCTTCATATCGCGCCACCGCCTGAGCGTTCTCCAGGTAGCGGTGACGCTTAGGGGTAGATGCGGATACCTGACTGCTGCTTGATCGAGCTGCTATCGGGGCTGTCTGTTGGGCTGTTTTGATTTCCCGCGCCTGCTCCTGTGCGACGTTTTCTCGCTGAATGGACGGGGCCACTTACTGCTCTCGTCCTCATCGCCGCCGCCGCAAGCGTCCTGTTCCGCTTCCTCGGCGCGTTCATCAACTAATCCCGTACTCAGGATGATTCACGCACCCTGATTCGGCGTCACTCAGACTTCATCAGCGATGCTTCTCATGGCTTTCCATCCGTGAGTCACTCCACCTCCGGCACGCAATGCGGCAGCAACCATGACAGCTTCCGCAACGTCGGCCGTGGAAGCGCCCGCGGCAACGGCACGCTTAGAGTGATCCTCGATGCAGAAGGGGCACTGGGTGGTGACTGCGACACCGACCGCGATGAGCTCCCGAACGAGCAGGTCAAGTCCGCCTGTCTTCTTGCTGAAGACCGCCTTGTCGAAGGCGAAGAACGCGGAAACCATATCTGGCGCGTTCTCTTCAGGTCCTTCATGTACTGGGCATCTGCCTGGTGATCATGCATGGGTTGTCCCTTTCGTTGCGTGCTGGTCCTGGTGTGGGCGAGCAGTCACCATGAAGATGACGATGATTGCGGCGGCAGCGAGGATGAGCGCTCCGCCGCTCAGGGCGGTTGTGTACCCGTCGACGACGGCCTGGCTCGCGGTCGCCACAGCGTCGGTATCGCCTACTGTGCGGGCGTCGTGAAGGGCTGTGAGGGCGTTGGGTACCCGGCCTTCTGTGGTGGTGACGCTGATCGTGGACAGAGCGGCGATGCCAAGGGCGACACCGATTTGCTGGGCGGCATTGAGCAGCGCCGAGGCTATGCCGGAGTCCTCCGGTCGAACGCCGGTGATAGCGGTGAGGGTCAGGGGCACGAAACTCAACCCGAAACCTACGGCGACGGCGAAAATCCCGGCCATGAGGTGCTGAACGTACCCGGAATCCGGGGTGATGGTGGACAGCCACAGGATCGCGGCGGTGGAGATGATGATCCCGGCGACGGCGACGACGCGGGGAGCGAACCTGGCGACGAGTTTCGAGGCGATGCCGGCGGAGAGGATGATGCCGGCGCCGAAGGGCAGCCAGGCCAGCCCGGTGCGGACGGGATCGTACTGGAGGATGTGCTGCATGTAGAGGGTCAGCAGGTAGAAGGTGCCCATGGGCCCAAAACTGACGAACAGCATGCCGAGGTAGGAACCGGTCCGGTTGCGGTCGGCGAACAGGCGCAAGGGGAGCATCGGGGCCGTGCTGCGGAATTCGATGATGACGAAGACCGGTAGCAGGATGGCGGCCAGGGCGAACGCGATCAGTGTTACCGGATCAGCCCAACCCTGTTCACCTCCGTGGATGATGGCGAAGACGATAGCGGCGATCCCGCCGGTGCCGGTGACTGCTCCGGGAAGATCGAGTCGGCCGGGGTGCCGGGGTGCGTCGATGAGGATCCGGGTTCCGGCGAGCAGGGCGAGTCCGATGGGGATGTTGATGAAGAACACCCACCGCCAGCCGAGCGTCCCTGTCAGTACGCCTCCTAGCAGCAGTCCCACGGTCACACCCAGACCGGACATTGCCCCGTACAGGGCCAGTGCCTTGTTCCGAGCCTGCCCGGCGGGGAAGGTCGTTGCGATCAGAGCAAGTGCGTTCGGCGCGGTCAGCGCCGCCCCCAGTCCCTGGACAGCACGGGCTGCGACGAGCACCGGGCCGGCTGGTGCGAGCCCGGCCACAAGCGAGGACAGAGTGAACAGGCCGATACCGATCTGCAGGATCCGCCGCCGACCGAAGAGGTCACCGAGCCTTCCCCCGAACAAAAGCAGACCGCCGAACGCCAGGATGTAGGCGTTGATCACCCATGGCAGGCTCGCTGAGGAGATACCGAGCTCGTTCTGAATCGAAGGCAGGGCGATGTTCGCGATCGAGTCGTCCAATACCAGCATCAGCTGAGCGCTGGCCACCACCAGCAGAGCCAGACCAAGACGCCTACTTGCCGTAGATACGGGCGCGCCCGAAGGGTCAGCTGAAGTGGCGTACATGGGGACTCCTTGTGAGATGACATCGATCTAAATACCCTAGGGGGGTATCCGTCTTCTTGTATACCCCAAGGGGGTATAAGAAGCAAATGGAGGTGTGTCGGGGCAATGCGGAGTGGCGTCAGGCCTTGAGGTGGACAGCGTCGAGCGTCGTGACCAACGATTGAAGGGCTGTCCACCTGAAAGCAGAGCCAAGCCAGGACGCTGAGCAGCGGTGCTGCTCCAGCAGGAAGAACGTCGGCAAGATGAGGGTGATCTGGGGCTCTGACGAGTGGAGCATCGAGTGTCCGACATGCGGAGCATTGTGGCCCGAAGGCAGAACAGTGCTCGATGAGCACGAGCGCCAGTAACGAACGTTTTCGCTACACGTGCTGCCAACCCTCGATGCGGACCCTGGAGGGTTCTGTTTTCGTAGCAATACTCAGTGCCACAATCTATGTGCCACTTCTACTGCCCACGGATGAGTTCCGCTACATTGGAGGGCATGGGACACCTCCTCGGGTACGCACGGGTGTCTACGACCGATCAGGACGCTTCGCTGCAGGTCGACGCTTTGAAGGCTGCTGGGTGTTACCGGGTGTTCGTGGACACCATCTCAGGATCGCTCGACCAAAGGCCGGAGCTCACCAAGCTTCTGGATCAGTTGCGGCCCGGGGACACGCTCGTGGTCTGGCGGCTTGACCGGCTTGGCCGCTCCATCCGGCACCTCATCGACCAGCTCACCGCGTTCCAGGACAAGGGCATTGGGTTCAAGTCCCTCCAGGAAACGATCGACACAACCTCGCCCGGTGGGCGCTTGGTCTTTCATGTCTTCGCTGCTCTTGCCGAGTTCGAACGGGACCTCATCAGGGAACGCACGAACGCTGGCCTCGCGGCCGCCCGAGCTCGAGGCCGCACAGGAGGCCGACCACCACGGCTCAGTGCTCACCAAGTCACTGCCGCAAGGCGAATGTATGAGCAGCAGGACATGACCGTCGAACAGATTGGCCAGGTCCTCGGTGTCAGCAGGACCACCATCTACCGCACACTCAAACGGGATCAGGCGACTCCCACAAAGGGACGAAAGCCGAGAGTGAAGCCACCGGCGAGCCAGGCCGGCACGGGCGAAGCAATCGCGACCAGACTCGCACCAGAGGATTCTCGATGATCAGGAGAACCTGATGATCAGACTCATCCGCTGGTTGCTCACCTCGAGCATCCGCTACAGCTACCTGTTCGTCCGCGCGATCCTCCGGCTGCCGCTGCTCCTGCTGCCCATCCCACCACGCATTCGTCACCAGGCGGCCGGCGGGCTGGCAATCGCACTCTGGTTTCTCGGCCTGTATGTTCTGGTCGTCGAGACCGCAGCACCGTGGTGGGGTCAGCTGATGGTCGTCGCCGCAGCCGCGCTCATCATCGCGGGTGTTGTGCGGATGGAGGGCCGCCGGCCGGCCGTCCGCCAGCCCGTCCGGGTCCGATGACGTACCGGCGGAGGTAGCTGGTGATGAGGCAACGCAGGGGAGAGGCCGACCGGTTCTGGGAGAAAGTCGTCAAGGGCCAGCGACCGCATGACTGCTGGATCTGGACCGGCGCCGTAGCCGACGACGGTTATGGACGATTCTGGGTCACCCGCGACGGCGGGCAACGCGCCCTGCGGCCACAACGCTACGCCTACGAACAACTCACCGGCGAAATCCTCCACCGCGGCATCACGCTAATGCATGTCTGCGACGTTCCACTGTGCGTCCACGCCAGCACCGGGACAGATACCCACCTGCTTCCAGGCACCCAGGCCTTGAATATGCTCGACCGGTCCCGGAAGGGCCGGCACGCCAACGCCTCGACCTTCCGGTGGCGCAGAGTCGGCCGAACCCAATTCCGCGCCCATTCCGTCGAGCTGCGCGCAGCCCTCCTCAAGCACGGATGGAACGAGCCAATCATCCGGCCGCTCCTCACCGGCATCGACTCTGAGGCGCCAACCCTCTTCTGACTCGACAGGCAGTCAGGACCAGTTAACCAAAGCCCTTTGAGTATCCGTTGAATAGCTTCAGCCCACTGTGCCGTATGCGGATCCATATCCGAGGCGTGGTGACTCCGGTGTGAGGGCTCAAGGGCATCTACACATTGGTCGGGAGGAGTGGTGAGCGCTGCGCCATGCGGTAGGGTCCGGGAAATTTGAACACCGGTCTTCGCGTCATTACCAAGATGCGGTCCTGTCCTAGGGGTGCCATCCCAGTGGGAGCGGGCGCCCGTGTAAGGCTTTACACGCGCGAACTTCAAAATCACTGAAAGTAGGACCATTATGGGGACACGCTCGACCAAGCCGGGGGCACTTACCTCAGCCCGTTCAAGGCTCCCAGGCAGGACCTGGGGTCGGAGATATGGTGGTCCTGCGGTCCTGGTGGTGATCGCACTTGTGATCATCGGGTTCGCCGTGGGGAAGAATACGACCAGGACCACGACGACGACCGTCTCCCCGGATTGCGCTGAAGCGTTCGAGGTGATGCGCGTGGAGTACGACAGACTGTACGCACGAGGCAATTACACGAGTGAGGAACAAAACGCTCTGGAAGTACCGCCGTTGACGCGTGCACCACGGCTGAGGAATGGATTGCCGCCGGCAAAGCCAATCCCGCTGCTGTGGGAATGGCCGACGCTCGGGATGTAGACGCGGCATCGCTTGCGATCAGATGCCACATAGCGCCGGAGACGTCCGCATGTAGATAACGGGACGAGACGTCGTGAGTCAGCTGACCTGGAGTTCCGGCGGCCCGCCGCCCTGTCGAACGACGTGCAGGAACACCGCGACGTCGGAGGGATCCCAACGTGGATCACCTCTTGATTTTCGATTGCTTCACCACTAGCTTATCGACTATCGGTAATATCGGTAGTCGATAACCCAGTGGAGGAATCATGCGTCGCACCACGAGAACGGCTCGCACAGCACCAGAGGGCAAGAAAATCCTTTCCACAGGGGATGCTCGGGCCCTGATGATCCTGACAGCCATTACAGCTGTCATCACGACGATGGCAACTGTCTCTCACATCGTCACCGTGTCCACGGGTCCTGCCACCCTCACTCTTTCGCTGGCGACCGCGAACCAGACTCCAACGGGTCTTCCTGACGGTGTGGAGGCGCACTTCACATCGATTGAAGCGACCATACCTAGCCTTCCTTCCACAGAAGCTGCCCTTCTGGCATGGGCAGGGGCGCTGAACCAGATCGGTGTCCTGGCGGTGCTTGCTCTGCTCTTTCTGCTCGCGTTCCGGCTACGCAGGGAGAACCTCTTCACCACGGAATCGGTGTGGATCATCGGGGTCTGCGGGGCTGTCCTGGCCGTGGCCGGCACTACCGGGCAGATCCTCGATCAGATCGCCCGAAGCCGTCTGGCTGAAGCGATCGGGGCGAACAAGCGCATACCGGGAGAAACAATCATTTTCGCGGGCGATCTTCCCTTCGCACCCGCAGTGGCCGGGATCGTCCTCATCCTGGTCGCCGGGGTCTTCCAGTTCGGCCGCCGCCTGCAGAAAGACACCGAGGGCCTTATCTGATGCCGGCTGACGATGTGACAGGCATCCACTGTCGGCTCGACGAGCTCCTGGAAGCACGGAATATGACCCTGACCGAGCTCAGTAAGCGGGTCGGAGTGAGCCTGGTGAACCTTTCTGTCCTGAAGAACGACCGAGCGAAAGCGATCCGCTTCTCCACGCTCACCGCGATCTGCCGCGCGCTGGACTGCGAAGTCGGAGACCTCCTGATCGTCGAACAATGACACAGTCCAAGCACGACGAATCAGACGCTATGACCGAGGCGGACGCCGTTCGGGTCGTTGCCGGTCAGGCCGATACCTCCTTCCACTCCTGACGGTCTTCAGTGCCGTTCAGGTCGCCGTCGCAACCCGATTGCTGTAGTCCAACTGAAGCCGGCCTCCGGCGGTGGCCTGTCGTATTCGACGGTTCATGACTACATCCGGGAGCACCGTGCCATAGTGGGTCGCAGCTGGTGATGAACGGGTTGGTGGAGGCCACTGAGATGAAGGCAGAGCAGACACTTGGTGTGATGTGGCGGTAGCAGCCGATCGTGGGCGCGTCGTGCTCGCCCGGCGGCCGATCCTCAGCGCGGTCCTGCTAACCCTGGCCTGGCATGTGGTGCTGTTCGCACTGGCCGAAGCGACGGCTTCTTTGCGCCCGCACTGGTTT
Organism: Arthrobacter rhamnosi; assembly: GCF_054510855.1. NCBI lineage: Bacteria > Bacillati > Actinomycetota > Actinomycetes > Micrococcales > Micrococcaceae > Arthrobacter > Arthrobacter rhamnosi. The sequence continues at coordinate 104,416 of NZ_JBTNDT010000009.1, forward strand.
CCCGACCTCGGGACCACGCTGGTCAACCTTGGTGCTGCGGTGGTTCCGGTTGGGCTCATTATCTGGCTCGGCTGGACCCGTTCGGCAGGGCTGGTTTGGCGGCGTCCTGATCGGTCCTGGTGGCTTCTGACGCCGCTGGTGCTGGTAGCGGTGAGTTACTCGCTCGACGGAGTGGTGGGCACTGCCCGCGAATTGCTCAGCGCAGCCGTCCTCTACATCGTGCTCGGGATCTCGGAGGAAACGCTCAGCCGCGGTCTGGTGCAACGGGTCCTGGCTGTGCTCGGCCCCGTTCGGGCGGCAGTCGGGGTGGCCCTGCTGTTCGGGGCAGGCCATACGCTCAGCGGTATCTGGTTCTCTCGGCCTGTGGTCGACATAGTATTTCTCACCATCAATGCAGCGGCCTTCGGCTTCGCCTGCGCCGCGTTGCGCTGGCATTTGAAGACGATCTGGCCTCTGGTCGGTGTGCACGCCCTGGGCGACTTCCTTCAGATCCTCAGCCCGGGTAACCTGCCGTTCGGCGTCCGCGTCGCGTACCTGCTGGGCTTTATCGCCTACGGGTGGTGGTTGCTCAAGCGGCTACCCGAAGACTCGACGGATGTAACTGGGATGACCGCAAAGATCTCACCCACTGTGTAAGCCGTGATGTGGTTTCGTACTCGGCGAAAGTCGCAAGCATGTGCACCATCAGCCGGCCTGTCGACGCCGCATGGTCGATCCCGTCGGAGAGGAACCTCATCAGGATGCCTCGATCGCGAAGCCTACCTGGGCTGATTGCGGTTCACCGCTGGACGTCCTGCGGTTCCAGTACTTCACATCACCTGGTTGCGAAGGCCATTCACGAATCGGCCCTGTCGGTGGTCTTGCGCCGCCAGAGGACCTCGGCTCTACAATCGCGCATGGAGGACCTCCGATTCAGCGTCGATATCGACGCTCCCGCGCAGCACGTCTGGAACGTCATGCTTGACCTCGACACCTACCGCGAATGGACAGGCGCCTTCCAGGAGGGATCCACCTACGAAGGCGGCTGGAACGAGGGCGACGAAATCCGCTTCCTCGGCCCAAACGACGACGGCACGGCCAGCGGCCTCTTCGGCACCATCACCGAAAATCGGCCCCACGAGTTCGTATCGATCCGCTACCTCGGCACTATCGAGAATGACGTCGAGAACCGTGAAGGGCCCGCGGTCGGGCTGCATGAGAGCTACTCGTTCAGCCAGGCCGGTGGGGTGACGACTCTCATCGTCGAGCTCGAGGTACCCGACGAGTGGGCCGATGACATGCGCACGATGTGGTCGGAAGCGATCGTCGCCATCAAACAGCTGGCAGAGCGGGCCTGAACCGATGGAATCCCTGACTCGGTCAGGGATGGCGACAGCCTCGACTGCATCATGACGGCAGCGTTCCTATTGGTTGCCCGCTTTTGCCACGATGGAATCGTTTCGAAAGCCAGCGAGTGTGCGCCAAATTGCATTGTCGCCGATTGTGCATCTTCCTTCGGGTCCAAGTGCTTGCTGGAGTGAAGACAGGGCGGCCGCGGCGGTCAGGTGTCTGAGTCATGTAGGCGGCCAAGCAGTCTTCTGCGGCCTTTCATCGCGTGCATGAACCCTTCTTCTCAATCGGTTGCGGTTGGTGCTCCTGTGGGAGGTTCGATCGGATTGGCCTTGGTGGTCGTCCTGATGCCCAGACGTAGGTGCCGGTGGCGACGACGACGCCGCCGGCGATGTACATCCACCAGGGGAATCCGGGAACATCGGGGGCGTCGCCCGCTACGTCGATGTCGGCCTGGGGTGTGGGGGTGATCCGCTCACCGGTGACCAGGATGCGGTGGCTGTTGATACCGAGCGGGGTGCAGGTGACGAGGGTCATCAGATCCCTGCCCGGCTGGATGAGCAGGCTCTCGGTGTCCTCGGGCTCGACGACGAGGGTCTCGACGACGCGGTACGCGAGGGTCTCACCGAAGACCTCGATGGTGAACGTGTCGTCGACCTCGACCTCGTTCAGTTTGGAAAAAAGCTCGGACGTCGCGAGGCCGCGATGTCCGGTGAGGACCGAGTGGGTCGACGGTCCCCCGACGGGAAGCGCCGTACCCTCGAGGTGGCCGATCCCGCGCTCGAGCACGGTATTGCTGGTGCCGTGGTAGACGGGCAGGTCGAGGGTGATCGCGGGGATCCTGATGCGCGCCATCAGGCCTTCCGAATCGCCCCGGAGCATGGTGTCGTACGTCGGGGTGCCGTGGGCGCCGGGATCCTTCGCCAAGGGAAGTCGCTCATTCGCAGCGACGTCGGCGCCGCCCCCACCCAGGTCCTGGTTGTAGGCACGCGCTTCGGCGAGTCTTTCGCGCAGCGTGTCCGCACCCAGATCGTTGATGTCCTGGGTGAGCTTGTCGATCTCGCGCGACTGCTCCACGGAGCTGAACCAGGCGGCCGCAGCGGGATATAGGAGGAGGGCTGCACCGGTGATGATCGCCATCGCGACCAGCAGAGGGAGCGTAGATAACCGCCAACCCGACCGTCCTGCCCGGTGGTGGCGCAGGGGGGTCGACGTCCGCTCGGTGGAGGAGTGCATGAGTGCTTTCTCGGGGATACGCGAAGGCGGGGCGCCGTCCTGACGCCCCGCCTTCGAGTTCATGATGCCGGATTACGCGGTGACTGGTGCCATGGAAGCACGACGCCGCGCGGCGACGATTGCCGTGCCGACGGCGATGGCGATCAGACCGGTTCCGCCCACGGTGAACCACAGGGCACCGTCGCCACCCGTGAGAGGGAGCGCGAAGGCCGGAACCTGGTCGTGCTCGAACTCGACGTAGTTCTGAACCGGAGCGGTGATCGAGCTCGGACCGGCGACGACCTGCGTCTGGATCTGGTTGGGCGCGGGGATCTGGAAGCCACCCGGAGGCGTGATTTCGCGGACGTAGTAGTTACCCGGCGTGATGATGGGAATCGCCACGAAACCGTTCGCCCCGGTCGTCCAGTTCTGGAGGCCGTCGATGAATACGGCATTCTGGCCCAGGTTGGCGTCGTTTTGGTTGAGGAACACCTGGTACACGGCACCCGCGAGGGGTGTCCGCACCCCGTTCTCGCCCTGGAAGGCGAAGACCGTGAGCTGGCCGATGGGGGTGCTGCCGGTCACGGTCTCGGTGGCACCGTTCACGATGCTCGAGGCGGTGTTCGTGATAATGCCGTTGGAGGGGATCGCCTCCGCGCGGCTCAGGACGGTGAGCGTGACATCCCCCGCGGGCAGCGACCTGAGGCGGGTGAGGCCTGCCGGGGTGAAGGTGGCCGTGAGGGTGCGTGACGCTCCGTCGTACACGAGCGTGTACTCCGTCCCCTCGACGAAGTTCTGGGTGATGCCAGCAGCGTTGGCGACCCGCACACTGGTCGGGGCGACGCCTGTGGGACCGGTCGCAAGGTATTCGAGCTGCTCGGGCAGGGTGTCGGACAGAACGAACGTGTCGAGGGCGTCGCCCGCGGCGAGGGTCGGCACATCGGAGCTGATCGCCCAGCGGATGAGGTCCGGGTTCCGGGCCTCGACCGAATTGGCCGGAGCCGGCACGCGGGTCTTCGTCAGGTCGGTCACCGCGTTCTTCGGGTAGGCGTGGACGTCGTAGATCCACTGGTTCGACGGCGCTCCACCGGGGCCGGTCGGGAAGGGCAGCGTGACGAGGAACGGCGCCGCCGGGTTGGTGGCTCCGGCAGGCAGTACCGTCTCGGTCACGAGGTACAGCCCGATGGGCAGGGTGTTGAAGACCGCGACGCCGTCGGAGCCCGTCGTCCCCGTGAAGGTGTCAGCGACGGTCACGCGGGACGCTGCTGTCGCCGGGGTCAGCGCGGACACCTGGTTCCAGCCATCCGGCGTGGTGAGGTCGACACCCTGGACCAGCGCAGCGGTGAAGGTGGCGCCGGCCAAGGGCGTGCCCGGGACGGTGACCTCCTGGCCGGTGCCGATGTTCTGGCCGTTCTCCGGGCCGAGGGCGAACTTGTGGATGGTCAGGGTGCGGGCCTGATTCGGATCGATGTTGCCCGGTTGGGTGACGGCAGTTGCTGGTGAGACGGCGACGAATGCTGCCGCTGCGCTCAGCGCCAGCACGCCGACAGCGGCAGACAGCCGCCGGAGGATGGGAATGGACACGTGTTATCTCCTATGGAAGTGGTACGAAAGTGAGACCGGTTGACGAACATGAAAGAGCAGGAACGGGGCGATCGAGGGGGAGTAGGCGCATCAGCGGAAGGCGCCTCGCATTCGTCGACGCCTGTTCCACACCATGAGGACGAGGGCCGCGATGAGCAGCACTCCACCTCCGATGTAGAACGCGTCGGCGCTGGTGCCGCCGGTGAGCGGCAGGGTGGTCGGCTCCACCGGGGCATTGACGAAGCGGTAGACCGCCGTCTGACCCGCTGGTGGAGCGGTGATGGTTCGCGAGGCCACCGGGACCCACGTCGAGCCGGACAGGCGCTCGAGACGAAGTTCCTGGTATGCGAGCTTCCGGGTGGGGTCAGTGGCCGCTTCCGAGAGCGTGTACCCATGGCTCGGGCGCACGTCGAAGGTGTTTGCGGGGTTTCCCGACGCAACGTATTCGGCGCCGGGTCGGGTCTCCGTCGGCAGGACAGCGCCGGCCTGTACGGCCGGTGTTGCTGTGACCTTCCAGTCCGCGGCCTGGAAACCCGGTCGCGGGTCGATGACCTGCTTGAGCAGGGTGAGGGCCGCCGTTGCATTCGTCACGGTGCAGGTGATCGAGACGCCGGATGTCGGAGTGATGTCTCCCGCCGCGGTGACGGTGATGGTGGCACCCGTTGCGGTGCGGCATTGCCACGCGCCGGTCTGCACGTAGGTGAGGGGACCACCGCTCTCGGCCAGGCGGTAGGCGACGCCGGGGGTCACGGGCACGTTCGAGGCCGGACCCGATCCGGAGCGTCCGGAAGGGCCGGGCAGCGCGCTGCTGGGGCCTGTGGCGCTGAGGGTCCAGTCCGTCGGCAGTGCGGAGCCGAACGCCACATCCTTCACGAGCGTCAGGAATGCGGTGGGCCGATTCACAAGTGCGCATTCGATCGTCGCACCGGGAGCTATGCCGGTGAGGCTGGCGCTGATGGCCTGCCCGGCCGGGGCGTTGGTTGGAGCGAAGGTGGTCGGGACGGCAGCACCGTTCACGGTGCAGGATCCGCTGACGAAGGCGAAACCTTCCTGCTGGACCTCCGAGACCACGACCGTTGCCCGTGACGCCGTCGACCCGTAGAGCACCTGCCAGCTAGCTTGGCCGGCAGCATCTGTCTGCTGTCTGGGCACCTCACTCGGGAGGGCCGTCGCGGAGCCCGCCGTCGCCGTCGCCGTCGTGCCCACGGTCCAGTCGACGCCGGGACGAGTGAGGCCCGAGGCTTCTCGGATGGTCTTCGTGATCCGCACACTCGAGGCCGCAACAGGACCTGGGGAGTTGACGAACGTGCAGTTCACATTCACGCCTAGACCACTTGGCATGGTGACGGTGCCTGTCGAGGTGTTACCTGCGCTCAATCGCACTCCGTTCGCCCAGCAGTCGTAGGAGCTTCTGTAGCTGCTGAGCGCGGAGCCGGAGTTGGCAGCCATGGTCTCGGAGATGGTGATCGTGCTCCCGGCCGAAGCGGGGAAGGGGCCCAGCTGCTCGGTCTGGCGCCCGGTCGTAGCACCGGAGGTGGTTGCCGTGGCGATTGTCGTCAGTGGCGATCCTGTGGCGGCCGTCAGGGTGAACTGGTCGCTGGGGGCCTGGCGTGCCACCACGTTCTTCTGCACGGTGATGGTCGAGGGCGTCGTGCAGCCTGCGAGGTCGGTGGAGTTGACGGCGACGCGGGGCGTGCCCGGTACACGGCGTCCCGTGTTGGCGTCGAACTCGTAGGCGCTTCCGGCGTTGCCGAGGTAGAGGGTACCGCGTGGCGAGAACGCCACGCCGTTGGCGGCGGCGAAGGGTGCGTCCGTGCCGGTCAACGTCTTCGGCGTCGTCGTGCCCACCGCCAGCGTGCCACCGTTCGCGGCAGCGAGCGTGGCCTTCGCGATCGTGTAGATCGTCGCGGTGGTCGTGGTGGACGTCGTGTCGGTCGGGGGCGCGCCTACCACGTACAGGTTACCGACGGCGTCGAAAGCCATGTCTCCGTTCGCCGATGCAGTGGCGGCGGTGAACGAGCCCACGTAGGCGAAGCGGGAGGCGGTGGGGTTCATCTCGGTGAAGCTCCAGATGTGGAACTGCCCATTGTTGAACTTACCGAAGAGATAGCGCCCACTGGTGAGGTCGACGGCGCCGGCAACGATGGTGCCCGGTACCTCCGTGCCGTTGGTGGTCCTTGTCGCGTAGGCCGTGCCGGTCAGTTTCTCGAAACCGCCGCTGGACGTCCACTTGAGGACGGACAGCACGTCGCTTCCGTCAGTTGACCGGTCGAGCGCGTAGGCGACGCTCCCACCTGCGCCGACGCCCAGGGCGTTCGCTGATGAAACGCTCGTCCAGGTTCCGACGGCGGCAGGAGAACCTCCTGCGGTGATGTCCGCTTGCTCCAGTGCACCGGTGGCCTGGATCGAGTAGAAGTGGTTGGTGTCGCAGAACAGGCGCACAGGCTGCGCGGTGTTCGTGAAGGTGCAGGTGACCTCGGCTCCCACGTCACTGGGCATGGTGATTGCAGCCGACCCGCCGGATCCGGACGCGATGACGGTACCGGACCGAGTGCACTCGTAGCTGTTCGAGTAGCCGATACCGGCATTGTTGGTCGATGCTTCGGAGATCGTGTAGGTGGAGCCGGGCTGGACCACCGAGCGGGAGATCTGCGCGGTCTGGATGCCGGTGGCTGTACCGGTGGTCGTGGCCGATGCCAGGATGGTGGCCCCCGTTCGCAGTGACAGGGTGAACTGATCGGCCGGCGTCGCGCGGGACGGCAGGTTCTTGCGCACCGTGATCGTCGTCGCGGGCTCGATGGTCAGGTCGATGGCGGGCGAGGCGATGAGTCCCGTAGGGGTCACGGTGCCGCTGGAGTAGGTTCCGGGATCGGCGGCGATCACGTCGACGAGGATGGTGCACGAGGTCGCACCCGCGGCGAGGTCCCCGCCGACAGCGGTAATGGAGCCCGAACCTGCTGCGGCAGTGACGCTGAAGGGAACACCCGTGACGTTCGTGCACGTCCCGGCGACCGGCGAGTTCGAGGCGACCCTCAGGCCCTGCGGCAGCGTCGTGGAAAACCGCCAGTCGGCTTTCAGCAGCTGATCCGCGGTGTTGGTGATCGTGTAGGTCAGGGTGGTCGGAACCGTCGCTGTGGCTTGGGCCGGTACGGCGACGTCGAGGGCGGGCGTGACGTCGAGGACGCGGATGTCGTCGACGCCGAACCCACTGCCCGTACCTGTCACGGTGTTCGTGAGCTGCACCTTGGCAGCGGAGATCTGCGCGGGGGTGAGGAGCGCGGTGTTCAACCCGTTGTAGGTTGCTGCACGGACAGATGTCGACCAGGCGGGGTCGACGATGCCGGAAATGGTGCCAAGGGTCCGAAGCGGCGGGGAGGTGTAGTAGACGTTGCCCGTGCTGGCGCACGGCACCACGGCGGCTGGGAATCCTGTCAGGAGGGTCGTGGTATCCGAGACGAGGTTCAAGGAAAGGGACGCGTTGTTCGTGCCACAACGGGCGCCCACGGCATTGAACCCGAGGGCGTAGTACCGGGCATCAGGAGCCGTTACGGCGATTCCGGCGGCGGACTGCAGCACCGTCGTACCACCCAGGACCGTCGCATAGGGCAGTGAGACGAGAGCGTGGTTGACCTGTGTCCCGGTGGTCGAGCCATTGGCGGGGGACGTGGCGGAGGCGGAACCGGACACACCTGCCTGTACCTGGCCGAGCACATCCGCCATGCGTCGAACATCACGCGCCGCCAGGGACGATTGGCCCAAACCGTTCTGCTGGGTCGGACAAAACGCGGTATTGGGGTAGGGCGCTACATAGTTGAGCAGCACTCCCGTGCAGCTTGTTCCGCTCACCCACCCCGTGGACGCCGTGTACCTGCCGCCGGAGTAGGAGGGAAGCCCGCTGGCAGTGTTCGTCAGTCCCTGCTCGAAGGACTCGGCCCATACCTGGCGGGGCCCCTCAGGGATCCCTGCGGCCGCGATACCGACCTCCGCGAAGGTTCGGAATTCGTCCGCCGTACCGGCCTCCGCCGGTGGTGCGCGATCGGATTCAGTCGGAGGTTCATCGCCCTGCACGTCGTGATCCGTGGCGGTGGCCGGCTCAGAAGGCGAAATAGGTTCCACTACGGGGGAGGGCGCGGAGATGAGGGGCTCCGGTTCGTCCGGAACCGGCTCTTGGGCAACAGTTGGCTGGGCCGACGGCTGCTCGGCAGCCGGTGTCGGCATCGGAACGGATGTGGAGGGCGTGGAGGGCTCGTCCACACCCTCGGTGGCCTCGGGGGGCGACGAAGATTCCGCCGGAATAGGAATCGAACTCGCCTCAGCAGGTAGCGCGGCGACAGCAGGCCCAAACCCGCACAACCCGACCACGAGGGCGACCGCAGCCGCAACAACGCGGACACCGCGCCGCGCCCGCGATTGGGCAACGACGGGCCTGGGGCCGTTCAAACGATTCAACTGGGCAGCGCGCCTTCCGGTGACGTGGCGGGACATGCCGGCCAGCACGACAACGATTCTGGGCACGCGGGAGAAGGCGTTGAAAACCAGCGAAAGTGAGACCGAGACAAAATAGAACCCCCACGGGCACGATAGAAACCAGTCGACGGAAGGAGCAAGGCACAAACCGATCTTGCGGGAACCCTGTGGATTACCTGAGGTTCGGTCCGACAAGGACAGCCTCTTCAAAGGGACGCATGATGGGCGTAATGGCCTGCGCATTGGTTGTCAGGGTTTGCTGGCGGCGGTAGAGCGTTGCACGGCTTCACCCAATAAGTTGGGCTGCCTCTTCAGCGGCGCGCTCCTTCGCCTGGGCATCGGAAGCGACGACGAGCTTGTCGGCGAGGACCTGAGACCTTATTGCGGGCCGGTCGAAGCGGGCTCCGTTCCGGTTTAAAGCCACGATGTCGGCGTTGATGCGGAGTGAGATCAGTTCCCGCTCGTATCCGGCAAGACTGGCGAGCATCGTGAGCATGAGTGGCCCTGTCGACGCCGCGGGGTCGACCCCGGCCGACAGGTACCGGACGGGGACCCGTGTTCTTTCGGTGCTCCCCGGGGATGTGTGATGAGGTTTAGTTTCAGCTTCGGTGGTTGAACACCGCGAATGAGGAAACCCCGATAACGAACAGGGTCCCCATCAGGAGGGTCATGACCATTGGTGCTTCCGCGCCGAATCCGATGGCAAGAGTGGCGGTGCCGGTCAGTGGAAGGGACACCAGTCCGACGACGGCTAGGGCACGGGTGAGAAGTGTGCCTTCACGCTCGTCC